>NZ_DAIUFW010000005.1:16010-62533 GCF_036844465.1 Methylobacillus sp. | reverse complement strand
ATCAACATCACGCCGATGCTCGACCTCGCCTATGTGTTACTGGTGATTTTCATCCTGATGACGACTGCCTCGGTGCAGGGTTTGACCATGAACCTGCCCAAGCCCTCGAACAAGCCGAGTACGGAACAGCACGAGGTCAAGATCGTGCAGGTGCAGGAGGGCGGCACCATGCTGATGAACGGTATCGGCATCAGTCTGGCGGAGCTGGAAAGCCAGCTTAATGCAGCAAAGGCGCGCGACCCGAAATTCTCCGTGATGATCAAGGGCGATGCGCGTGCTCCATATGCGGGAATCATTGCCGTGGTGGATCTGGTGACGCGGCTGGAAATCGAGAATGTCGGCCTGGTGACATCGAGGATAGGCACCTGATGGCGGTAGCACAGATGCAGGAAGAACAAGCTGTTCCGGCCTGGAAACGGTTTGGGGTCATCGGCCTGGTGCTTGTGTTGCTGACAGTGCTTGGTTACGGCGTTTACAGCCTGTTATCGAGCAAGCCAGGGCCGAAGAAGCAACCGGTGACTACGATCAAGATATTGCCCGATACGCCGCCACCACCTCCTCCGCCGCCGAAAGAGCCACCCAAGGAGCAGCCGAAAGAGCAACCCAAGGAGATCAAGGTGGAGCAGCCCAAGCCGGTGGAAGCGCCGCCTGAGCCGCAGAACCTCAAGATGGAGGGCGAGGCGGGCGATGCGCCCAGCGCATTCGGCACGGGCAAGGTCACCAATGAATACAGCGGCGGTGATGTGGGCGTGAAGATCGGCGGCAGCAAGGGGTTGTCCGCCTATGCCTGGTACACCAGCAAGATCAAGGCCAGCATCGAGGCGGCCATTGCAGAGCAGAAAGACTTGGCGCGCGAGCAATACAAGGTTGTGGTGGAGCTTTGGCTTGCCAAGGATGGGCGAGTGGAAAGGATAGAGCTGGTGAGCGGCAGCGGCGAGCAGGCGAAGGATGAGCTGCTGCGGCAGGCATTGCGCTCGGTCACGCGCATTTCTGAAGCGCCGCCCGAGGATATGCCGCAGCCGGTGAGATTGAGGATTACCGCGAAAAGCATGGGCGGGTAGTCAATTTGAAGATGCAGGCCCAATGGCCTGAATGAAGGCAAGAGACGGAAATGAAGATGAAAACAGGGATGATCAAGCCGGCTGCGCTGGCGCTGGCCATGGCTTCGGTATTCACAGCGCCTGCCACGGCAGGGGAGCGCGAATCGCTGGAGCAATTGCGCAGCACGACGATTGGATTGATCGAGGCGCTGGTGCAGGAAGGCATACTGCCCAAGGACAAGGCGGACACGCTGTTGAAGAAGGCGGAGGAAGCCAGGCAGGCCGCCACTTCCACGGAGCAAGCGCCGGATGCCGCCGTTGCGGCGACGCCTGCCGCTGACGGCGGGGTGGTACGGGTGCAGTATGTGCCGGAGTTCGTCAAGCAGCAGTTGCGGGCCGATATCGAAAAGGAAGTCATGGCCAAGCTCAACTACCATGTGGAAGAAGAACGCTTGAAGTTGCCGGACTGGCTGGACCGTATTTCGTTTGAAGGCGATGTGCGCCTGCGCTATGAGCCCGACCGGTTTTCAGGCCGAAACCTGCAAGAGTTTCAATATGGGCTGAATCCAGGGCGCCAGGCAATGATCTCCAATACGCAGGATGACCAGAACCGCTATCGCGCGCGCGCGCGCTTTGGCATCAATGCGAAACTCAGCGACACCTTCACGGCTGGCATCCGCATGACCACCGGGCATATGGATGACCCTGTATCGCCGAACGAATCCATCGATATCCATGCCGCCAAGCTTCAGTGGGGGCTGGATCGGGCGTTTATCACCGCCAAACCCTATGATTGGGTCAGCGCGACCGCGGGCCGGTTCGCCAACCCCTTCTTCTCGACTGATATGGTATGGGACCCCGATCTGGCATTCGATGGCGTGGCGATGGCATTCATGCCCAAGTTGACGGATAGCATCGCGGGCTTTGGCACTATCGGCGCTTTCCCGATTGACCAGGTCAAGAAGGGCTCGGTCAATAAAGCCGATGACAAATGGATCATGGGAGCGCAGGCGGGAATTACCTGGACCAGTCCGAACCAGTCCAGCATCAAGGCCGGCATTGCGCTTTATGACTTCAAGAATGTTGAAGGCATCCGGAACAATATAGATGGCTTTGACTCGCGCTATAACGGCACGGTGATGCCGTACCGGCAAAAAGGCAACAATACGTTCGATGTTTACATGAACGGCAATAACAGTTGCGGCTTGGTCGTGACGGGCTCAGGCGCGGGATACAGTGGCGATGGTTGCGGTCTGGCTTCCAAATTCAAGGTATTGAACTTGACCGGCCAGATTGACCTGGCGACTTTCGACCCTGTGCATGTAATTCTGCAAGGCGATTACGCCAGAAATATTGGTTTCGACCAGAAGGAAATCCTGAGACGGACAGGATCCTTGTACAAGGAAGAGAATGAGGCTTACCAGATCAGGTTGACTGTGGGCATGCCAGAAATCAGGAAGCGCCATGACTGGCAGGTGTTTGGTGCCTACAAGAGGCTGGAGGCGGATGCAGTGGTGGATGCATTTACCGATTCCGATTTCCACATGGGCGGCACCGATGCCAAGGGGACTATTCTGGGCGGCAGCTACGGCCTGGACAAAAACACCTGGTTTACGGCACGCTGGCTCAGCACCCGCGAGATCAGCGGCTTGCCGCTTTCCATTGATGTATTCCAGTTTGACCTCAACGCCAGGTTCTGATCATGAGCATGGCCGGGATAATGGGAAGGATATCGCTGGTTTTGCTGGTCGTCATGGCGGTCAGCGGGGTGGCATCGCAGGCATGGGCTGCCGACAAGGACAAGGCCGCCAAGCAGCAGGAGCGCCGCATGCGCCAGATGATGCAGCAGGTGCAGGCGGAAAAGGAGCAGTTGCAGAGTCAGTTTGAGCAGGAAAAGACCAAATTGCAGGCGGAAACCCAGGCGGAGCAGGCCAGGAATGCGGAGTTGAAAAACAGCATTGCCAGCGCCGGCCGCAAGAGCGCGGCGCTTGGTATGGAGCTGGATGCATTGCGCAAGGAAAAGGAAAGTCTGCAGGTAACCGGGCAGGCGTTGCAGGTCCAGCTCGAAACCATACAGCAACAGCTTGCCACTGCGCAGGAGACCATGCGCAAGGGAGAGGCTCAGCGACAGGAAATGCAGGCGGTGATCGTGAAAAAACAGCAGCAATTGAATGCCAGCAGAGAGAAAAATGACAAGCTGTATGATTTCGGCCTGCAATTGATCAAGATTTATGAAAAGCCCGGCCTGTATCAGAAAGTCATGCGCGATGAGCCTTTTACCCAGCTCAAGCGTGTGGAGCTTGAAAATATCCTGCAGGATTACAAGGACAGGATAGACGAGGCAAGAATAGGCATAAATGACGTTTCTCCCTGATTCCACCCTGTTGATAAAAAATCCCGGTTTATAGCCGGGTTTTTTATGTGCGCCAAACGGGTTAATCATGCACATATAGTTGTCATATTCGTTTTTTAGAATGCATCGCAGGCAAGGTTGCCGCTCATAGGCGCCTTGATGTTTAAGTCAATCGACAGGGAACGATGTAATGAAAAAGAACATGATTTGCGCCGCTGTGGCGCTGGCGTTTCTGCCAGCAGTGGCGAGCGCTGACAGCAGCATCCTGAATGGTCTGGAAAAATTGTGGACGTACAACCATGCCAGTACCGGCGTGGCAGGACAATCTGCCGAGATCGTTGCTTTTGATAGCCTGACCAACTCATTGTGGGTTGCTGGCGTTGCAGGCGTGGATGTGCTCAATGCCAGCAACGGCAGCTTGATCCAGCATATCAACACCAGCATTTATGGCAGCATCAACAGTGTGGCCATCCATAACGGCATTGCCGCGTTTGCCATTGAGAATAAAACAGACCGCACCCAGCCGGGTGTCGTCAAACTGTTTGATACCACAACATTGTCATTGAGTGGCGGCATTAATTCGATCACGGTTGGTGCGCTGCCTGACATGCTGACCTTCAGTCCGGACGGTAGTCGCCTGCTGGTGGCGAATGAAGCGACGCCTACCAATTACTCCGGTTACGATCCCGTCGGTAGCGTCAGCATCATCGATATGGGCAGCCGCACGGTGGCGGCTACTGTTACCTTCGACAGTGCACCTGTATCGGGTAGCTATTTACGTCCTAAATCTGTTACCGGCATGGATTTCGAACCTGAATACATTGCGGTAAGTCCGGATGGCAGCAAAGCCTTCGTTACCTTGCAGGAATCCAATGGTGTAGGCGTGATCAACCTGAACACCCATCAGGCAGAACAAGTGATTGGCTTGGGTGTTAAGGATTTCAGCCAGCCAGGCAATTACATCGACCCTTCTGATAAGGATGGCAAGATAGAGCTACGCCCTGTCAATGCGAAAGGCTTATATCAACCTGATGGCATGGCAGCCTATGAAGCCAACGGCAACATCTACATGGTGCTTGCCAATGAAGGGGATACCCGTGAGGACGAGGCGGATAAAAGCCGCCTGGGTGGCGCTGGCGATGCCAATCGCCTGAACGTGGCCAACCCGGATACGACGCCGGATAATGTTGTGACATTCGGCGCACGTTCTTTCTCCATCCGCGACCAATACGGCAACCTGGTGTTCGATAGTGGCAGCCAGCTGGACGCCAAGGCCATCGCGCTCGGCATTTACGATGATGGTCGTAGCGACGACAAAGGCGTGGAGCCGGAAGGTGTCGAACTGCTGGAAATCAATGGCCGCACCATCGCCTTCATCGGCCTGGAACGCACTCTCAAGTCAGCCGTGGCGGTCTATGACATCACCGACCCATTCAATGTCAGCTACATCGACATGATCGTCACCGATGGTGATGTAGCGCCTGAGGGTCTAAAGGGCTATTTCCACGATGGCTATTATTACCTGTCCATCGCCAATGAAGGTACGGCCACCACCTCGCTTTACCGACTGGCAGCCGTGGCTGCCGTGCCAGAGCCATCGGCCTACGGCATGATGCTGGCCGGATTGGCCGCAATCGCCTGGGCTGGACGCCGTCGTCAACGCCGTTAAGCGTATTTATTGATTCATCCAAATGATTGTCAGAATTAAAGGAACCATGAACATGAAAAAACTAGCAAGCCTGTTGTTATTGTCCACACTCGGTATGAGCAGCCTGGCGAATGCCGATGTCAGGATCACCGAATGGATGTACAACACCGATAACAAGAAAAGTGGTGAGTTCTTCGAGCTGACCAACTTTGGCAGCGACGCCGTCGATTTTTTCAACTGGAGCTATGACGACGATAGCCGTATTCCCGGCACGTTCAGCCTGGCCTCTTTTGGTATTGTCAATCCTGGCGAGTCCGTCATCGTCACCGAGCTGGATGCCACGGCATTCCGCACCCTCTGGAACCTGGCGGCAAACACCAAGGTGATCGGCCTGCTGTCTGTCAACCTAGGGCGCGAGGATGAAATCAATATTTACAACGGCAATGTTCTGGTTGACCGGCTAACCTACAACGATAAGGAAAGCAACGGCCCGAGAACCAGCGGTATCGGCGGAGTGCCTGGCTCATGGGCGGCAGTGGGCGCTCATCAGGCATCAGGCTGGGTGCTGTCTCAGCTTGGTGATGCGGAAGGTAGCGTGCTTTCCAATGCAGGCGATATCGGTAGCCCTGGCCGTAGCGCTTACGCCTATGTCGCCGCAGTACCGGAACCTTCCACCTACGCTATGCTGGTTGCAGGCCTGGTATTGATGGGTTTTACTGCCTATCGCCGCCGCCGGGACAAATTCAAAGTGTGAGGATTGGTCATGGATTAGTCCATTCGGGCCCATGACAAAAAAAATGGGTCGGTTACAATACGCCCCATGCTGTAAAGAAAAAGATTTACTGTATTTTTAGATTGTTTTTATTTTTAGGGGATTTACATGAAATTCATCAAGACATTGCTGGCTTCCGTGGCATTCATGGTTGCTGCTTCCAGCGCTAATGCTGCTCCTGTTGTAAAGCAAGACCTGGGGCCAATCAGCAGCCTCACTTGGATTGATCCAGTGACGGTTACTGGTGCGATCGACGATATATTCACTTTTTCACTGAATGTGCCGGCTGCTGATTTTTCAGCCAACAAGCTTGTGCTGACCTTGGGTCAAGCCACGATCTGGGATTTCAGCAATCTGACATTCAGCGTCTATCAAGGAACATTTGGCTCTAACGTTGTGGCTGGTGATCTGCTGAACAGCGTTAACATCACTAGCCCTGCCTCAAGCGTTGAATTCAGCCTGAACGGACTGACTGCTGGCGATTTCTACATCCAAGTGGCTGGTACAACCAGTGGTCTGGGTGGTGGTACTTACACCTTCGCTATCGCTCCAGTACCAGAGCCAAGCAGCGTTGCTATGCTGTTGGTAGGTTTCGCTGCTCTGGGTGCTGTAGCACGCCGTCGTAGCAAGAGCCTGTAATATTCAGGATAGTTGAGAAAACGGCACCTAAGGGTGCCGTTTTTTTTTGTATTTTTCTGGCTGGTGTAGCTATTGTGTTTGCAGACCGTCAGCAAGTGTTGGATTGATTGTCCATTTCCTAATAAACAGTATTTGGAATAACCAATAAGGTTGCAAACGATGCTGATGGCGTCGTTTTTGTGTTAAGAATCAGTGTTTTTATAATTTTGTATAACCGTAAATTCTTTTGTTTGTGGGATATGCCGGTATAATTAAGTCCGGGGGGATCATTGATTGATCAGAAAAGGAGTTTTTATGAATGTACTTAAACGTGTAATGTTGCCTGCGGCTTTCGTATTTGCCGCTTCTACTGCTTATGCTGATGTTGTGGATCTGGGCGAACTCAGCCCTGGCGTTACTCCATATACTGCTACTGTAGCTGCAGGTGCTTTCAGCACTGACTACACCTTCAGCCTGGCTAATCTCACCAGCGGTGTTTTCTCTTTGAATCAATTGCCACTGACTAATAACGGTGTTGCTGTGTTTGATTTCAGCAGCCTGAAGTTCGACCTGTATAGCGTTGCTGATGGTTGGCAAGCAGGCGCTGTTGCAGGTGGCGAATTCAGTTTTGCTAACCTGGCAGCTGGTGATTACTATGTCACCGTTGCGGGTAATGCCAATGGTGCTTTCGGCGGTATCTATGCCGGTTCGATCAGCATTGCAGCCGTACCAGAGCCAAGCAGCATTGCCATGCTGATGATTGGTTTTGCTGCGCTGGGTGCTGTTGCGCGCCGTCGCCAGAACAAGCTGTAATTTGTAGTGTGGTATGTAAAACGGCGCTCATTGAGCGCCGTTTTTTTATCTATTCACCAAGCAAGTTGCAGCTTATTTAAGTGGCGGCACGTGGCAAGGTCAAGCGGAAGCAGGTTGCCTGCTCATTGCTGTGGACGGTTAATTTTCCGTCATGGCTTTCCAGGATTCTTCTGGCGATATGCAGGCCCAGGCCTGTGCCATGGATGGCAGAGCTATCTTCCAGCCGCACATATTTCTCAAAAATCCTCTCATGCAGCTCTTGAGGAATGCCAGGCCCGGTATTCCTTACCTCGAGATGACACTCATGCTGGTCATGAAACACCCGGACAGTGATATCTGTTTCGGGGGTGGAATATTTCAATGCATTATCAATCAGATTTGAAATCACCAGGTTGATCAGGTATTGATCCCCATGAATCATGGCTGAGGTCGGGCTGAGTTCCAGCACGATCCGGCGGTCGCTGAAATTCAGGTAGTGTTCGACCATCACGCGTGCCAGCTCTCCCAGGTTGAGGGTCTCATGGCGAATGTTCTGGCGGGTGTTGCCTGTTTCCAGCCTGTCCATGCTGAGAAAGTTATCGATCATGCGGCTCATGCGTTGGCTGGCGCGGCGTATTTTGCGCAATGCTGGAGCTAGGACGCCCATGTCGAGATTGGGTTGGGATTGGAGCAGAGATAATCGTTGCGAGGTAGTGTCGATAATGGCAAGCGGGGTGCGGAATTCATGGGAAGCCATGGCAAAAAATTCCCGTTGCGCCTGCATCAGCTCGTTTTGTTTTTCCAGGGAGTCTTCAAGCTTGGCTTGCAAGGCTTGCCGCTCTTGCACTTCATGGTGCAGCTTGTGATTGGCGCGTTCCAGCTGGAAGGTTCGATCCTGCACCCGCTGATCGAGAATGCGTTTGTGTTCCTGGGAAAGCTCCAGGGCTTTTTCCTTGGCATGCAGCTTTTTTTCCGCATCCTGTTTGGCGACATTAATCAGCCCTAGAGTCACGAGGGTAAGCGAAATCAGCGGCCAGAAGATAGGCATATCCATCATGGTGATTGGCGGGCCGATCGATATATTGAGGTTGTGCAGCATGACCAGGATATATAAACCGAAGCCGAGCCAGAACGACAATATGTACAAGAGACGGTCAAAATGCCGGTGGAGTAACAGCCATACACTGGCATAAAGCAGGATGGAAAGATTGACCATCAAAAACAGATTGGTCATGAGGCCATTGAATGGAAGTAATTGGATGCCGATACCCAGGAAAATTGCCAGTTCCAGGCCCACAATTATTTTTGTCAGGCGGAATAAACGGGGCAGGTGTTTTTTAAGCTGAAAAAGCGAAACATAGAAAATCAGGACAGTGGCCATGAACAGGAAGTTGGTCGATTTCTGGATGGCATCTGAAGCTAGGGGCGCAAGCGGGAGTGAAATTTGTGCCGTGCCTGCGAGATAAGCCTGTGTGATACATGAAACACACTGGTATATCGAATAAAGGATGAATACCTCATTGCGTAGCCATATCCAGAGAATCAGGGCAAGCAAGGCAAGAAACAGACGGACGCCATAATACGCGCCAGTGAGGCTATCTGGCTGGGATTGACCACTGATGAACACATGCGGCTGCCAAAGCGTGGCGTGAAAATTGATGACACTGGTGGATTGCACCCGGACGTAATAGGTTTGCGCGCCACTGCTCGCATCGGGATAAAGAGGAAAGAGGAAGTTTCGGTATTGGATTGGCCTGGCTTCGACCGAAAAATGATCTCCAAGCTGGAGCTTGCTGTAATGATTTTTAGCGTCAGGGACATACAGCGACACATCATCCAGAATGGCAGGAAATATCTCCAGCCAGTATTTATTGTTGGGGATATCAGGAAAATCCAGCGTGAATTTGAACCAGAACGCATCTTTGGAATAGCCGGCTATCCAGCCCAGAGGCATAGGGGAGAACGCGCCAGCCTGGTCTTGCCTGATAATCTCTTCAAGCGACGCCTGGCCGGAAGCATCCCTGAAATAAGCAAGTGCTCCTGTTTTGTCCAATTGAATACCATGCTGCATCGGGTTGGGCACTTGCAGGGCATGAGCGTGGAAAGAGCACAGCAGCGCCAGCAGGATGGAAAGTCGTAATAGCAAGCCGCACAAAAGAGTAGAATACCCAGCGTGTTGTTCGAAAGATTATGGATTTTATACGCAATTGAATACCGTTAGCCATTTGCGCGTGATTATCGTTGAAGATGATCTGGATCTTCGTGAAGAAACCGAGCTGGGGTTGCGTTCCCTCGGCTTCGAAGCGACCGGTGTGGCAGACGCCACGGCTTTATATCGGGAGCTGGTCAACAAAAAGTACGATATTGCGATTCTCGATATCGGCTTGCCGGGAGAGAGCGGCCTTTCCATCCTCAAGCACCTGCGCAGCTCAAGCAGCAATATGGGCATCGTGATATTGACTGCGCGCGGCACGCTCGATGACCGGGTACAGGGTTTGGATGATGGTGCCGACGCCTACATGGTCAAGCCAGTCGATCTGCAAGAGCTGGCTTCGGTGCTGAATTCACTGGCGCGGCGCTTGTCCCCGATAAACAAGCCTACGCATGCTCCTTCCGCACCTACCCAGGCCAATGCTTGCTGGAAACTATGTAAAACGCACTGGCAGCTCATTTCGCCGGACAACATCTCCATCCCGCTTACGCCCAAGGAATATACTTTGCTCAACCGCCTGGTTGAAAAGTGCGGGCAGCCAGTGTCCAAGGCCCACATCATCCATGCCTTTGGCGGCGACGTGGACGAGTTCGATTTTCACCGGGTCGAAGTCATGATCTCGCGTTTGCGGCGCAAGGGTAAAGCCGTCACAGGTGAATTGCTGCCCATCAAGGCGCTGCCCGGTTTTGGCTTTTCTTTTACCGGAAATTGCCAGTTCATTTGATCTACTGCCAGATAGCAGCTTTTCCCTAGAGTGTTTCTATCATCCATTGCGATAGTTGACTATTGTTGACAATCTCATTTTCACATTTTAGAAGTAATAACTTACTTTCTTTATAATCATTATCTATAATGATTTTTTGATGATTGTCTAAGGTTTATTCAGATAATTTTCACAATATATTTGTGAATTTATGTGAGTAAATGTCAATGAACCCTATATTAAATAGGGATAAATTCTCCCAGCCTTAAAAAGGTGTCGATATGGCACCTGCAAAAAAACAACAGATATTGCGAGTGTCAGGGAGAAATCTGTGCAAATGCATCATTGGATCAGTCGTGGTAATCGGGTAACCAAACCGAACACTGCCGGTACGGCAAAAATATATGCTTTGTGGGGCAGTGTTGTGTTGGCCTCATTGCTTTCCATGGTTGCCCTGCCTGCCATGGCTGCCGTCGATATATTGATCAGCTCATTGACGGATTCACCTGACCCTGCGCCCCGAGGCGGTGTTGTCGCCTACACAGTTGTCATTGATAACAATGGTGATGTGCCGGCAGATGGGGTAACGCTTACCGTGCCTGTGCCAGCAACTACTTCATATGAGGGAGCGGATGTAGCTGCTGGTGATACATGTGCTTTGGCTGGCGGCAATGTGGTATGTCAGCTTGGCACTGTAGTTGGCGTGGTGAATGGCGGTACCGAGAAACGAGTAGTGTTGAGATTCAAGACTAGTGATACCACCCCAGGCACAATTCCTTTGCAAGCGACAGTGGCAACGACCACTGCGGGAGATAATCCTGCAAATAATGCCGAAACACAAAACACTACCATTGATAATGGGGCTGACCTGTATGTAAACATCACTCCAGATGCACCTAGTGCGACCGCTGGCGGCAATGTGACATGGAGTGTCTCGGGTGGTAACAACGGCCCTAATGCTTCCGCCAATCGCAGTATCAGTTTCGAGATTCCCGGTACATTGAGTTATGTATCTGCTGGAGGGGCGGGGTTTAACTGTAGTCTGGCAGGGAATGTTGTGACCTGTACGGGTCCTGGGCTGGCTAATGGCGCTACTTTCTCCGGATTGAACCTGGTCACCAAGGTGACAGGCGCTGGCGGCGGTCAGGTCACCGTGAATCCGGTGATCACATCCAGCACCCTGGATCCTGACTCTACAAACAATAGTCCAACTGCCACAGTCAATGTGACCATTGGTGCCGATCTTTCAATCCCACAGTTGCCGCCGAATCCGACTCCTGCGATTTCAGGAGGCAACGTCATATTCACGCTCAATCCGACCAACCTTGGGCCGGATAACGCCACCAATGGCATGACGGTGACCTATCAATTGCCTCCAGGGTTCGCTTATCAGTCCGCCGTGCCAACAGGAGGCAACTGGGGTGCCTGTACTGTGGATGCCTCCAACCTAGTGACTTGCGTCAATAGCGGGTTGTTCGCGGCAGGGCGCGCGGACACAATCACGATTACCGCAACGGCGCCGACTGTGACCAGCAAGCAGGACTACAACAACATTATCGCTACGGTAGCGCACAACCCAGGGAATCCCGACGATCCTGTTCCGGCCAATAATTCCTCCATGGTGAATGTCAGTGTTTTTCCTGCTGGGGCAGGCTTGAATCTGACAAAAGAGCGTGCGCCCAACCCAGTGGTGGCAGGTGCGGAGATACGCAGCACCTTGAGGGTAAGCAATGCTGGCCCTGCAGCAACAGAAGCAGGCAAGGTATTTGTTACGGACACGATTGATACGGCCAATGAAGAGTTTGTTGGTCATGAAGGGACCGGCTGGGATTGCGTTGAGCAGACTCCAGCGCTCATGCGATGCACCTACAATGCAGCATTGTCCGATGGTGCGCAAACGCCGCCACTGACGATTGTCACTAGGACAAAGATACATAACCCGGCAAGCAATTATGTTGCCAATAATAATGCGGTTGTGTCCTGTGCTGCTGACCAGCAATGCTGGGATACGGGTTTTCTGGCTGCCAATGCGACTGCGAATGTGACGCAGGAAACAGACTCCATTGATCTTGCGCTGACCAAGAGCGCCAGTACAGCCACGCTGGCCGCTACAGAAGATACCCTGACCTATACCTTGGTGCTGCGCAACAACACCCCGGGCGCTGGTGTCGATGCGCGAGACATTGAGTTGCGTGATCCAATTCCCGGATATTTCACTTCTGCCAATGCAGGCACGACGGCTGTCAACGTCATTACGCCTGTATTAACCAATACATCCGGCAATTCCACCGCAGCATTTACCTGTACGGCGCCAGATGGCGAGGTGCGCTGTAGCCAGGATGGTGGCACGATTCTGGCGCCTGGAGATGTCGTCACATTCACGATCGAGGTGAGAAGGCCGATTCGCGACGGCGATTTCAAGAACGTGGCGTCTGCATATTCCAGAACACAGGGAGACCTAGACCGTTCCAATAATGTGGCTGAAGTGGATGTAGAGATAGCGCCAGTGGCGGATGTGGAGCTGGTGAACAAAACCTTGTCCGCGCCGTCCTCTTCTACTCAGGCTGGCACACAGGTCACCTATGTCATGTCCTTCCGCAACAACGGACCTTCCAGTGCGGCGGGTGTTGTCATGCAGGATCAGTTCACTATAGCACCCGGTGATCCTGGTTTTACTGTCGTTTCCATTACACCAAGCCAAGCGGGTATTACTTGTTCCGGCCTGGATGTCGGAATGGCATATAGCGCAGGATCGCCAACCCTCAGTTGTAATGTGGGGACGCTTGCCTTGAATGCTGCACGTAGTGTGACCCTGGTGGTGCGGCCCAACTGGAAAAGCGGACAAGTTGCAGATACTTGGACGATTGGCAATACAGCCCGCATAAGTACTACAACGCATGAGTCCAATACGGCAAATAACGACAAGAGCCAGACTTTGACTGTCACTGCTGCGGATATCGATCTCAGTGTGGATAACGTGGATAACGTTGACCCGCTGGGATATGACCCAAGCAATGGCGGTGATAACGCAACCAATGATGTGATCTATACGATTCGCACTGCCAATGGTGGACCATCCATGGCAACGGGCGTGAGATTCACATACACAATGACGCCACCCAATGGCAAGACAGTGAAGTTCATGGGCGATAGTGATGCTCAAGCTGGTGATTTCGCAGCGCCTATCTGTACGCCTGTAGGAGCTACTGCCACCGGGCCTGCGCCATTGACGCTGACCTGTATTTATCCTGCTGGTCAGGACGTGCTGGAGGCTGCCAGCGCCAGGAACCGGTATTTGAAGATCAGGATGCTGACTGCGCCAGAAACTGGCGGAGATACTTATCCAAGCCGCGCTACTGTCAGCGCCAACGAGACAGATCGCAATCCTCAGAACGATGCGGAGGATGAGCTGACCACCGTGCGGGTCAGGGTGGATCTGGAACTGAGCAAAACCCCATCGTTGAGCACAGTTTCCCTGCGGCAGCCTTTTGATTGGACATTGCAGGTAACCAACCGGGGGCCTGGGGATAGTGCCTTGACCTCGTTGCAGGATGTATTGCCTGCCGGGATGGAGTTTGCAGGGTCGACAGCACCTAGCTGGACCAACACAGCCACCAATGCAACAGGCAGTTGCACTACCGTGCCTGCTACCCGCACCATGAGTTGTGCCTTTGGGATGGTGAGAAATGCAGAGGCTGTGACCTTGACCGTGCCAGTGCGCATTACGACGATGCCAGCAAGTGGCCGCATCGAGAACTGTGCCTCGGTGACCACCAATGGCGCCGATCCTTCCAGTGTGAACAGCTCCGGGATCTGTGCTGGGGTTGATGTCCAGAAGTCTTCAATCGCTGGCCATGTGTATGGCGATACCAACAATAATGGCATCAAGGAAGGTGGAGAAGCTGGGATTCCGAATGTAACGGTCCGGCTGACTGGTACGGATGCATATGGCAACCCTGTTGACGTAACGGTGCAGACGGATAGTAGCGGGCGTTATCTCTTTGATAATTTGCCTCCTTCTGACGGTAACGGTTACCTGATTGAAGAAACCCAGCCTGATGATTATTCCGATGGTCGGGAAACCATTGGTAACGCAGGTGGCAACCCTGATGGCAATGATCGTATGCGTGTGGTATTGCCGACCAATACGGAGGCTACAGGATATGACTTTGCTGAATTAAGTGTTTCGCTGTCAGGAGGTGTCTTTGTCGATAACAATGATGATGGCATCTGGAATCCATCAGAACCCGGTATTCCCGGTACCACGCTGACTTTATCTGGCACTACCCGCTCGGGACGGAATGTATGTGACGTGATCCCAAGTTGCACGGTGCAGACAAATGCTGCTGGCCAATGGAGTTTTGCCGGCTTGCCTCTTTCCAATGCAGGCGGCTATACCGTCACTCAGACACAGCCGGCTGGATATCAGGATGGCAAGGACCAAGTCGGTAACCTGGGCCAGATTGGCGGGCCGGTGAATGATCAATTCACAGTGAATTTGTCTGCGGATGGCGCACATGGCACGGGCTATAACTTCGGCGAGCGTGTGGATTCAGCCGGGGTGGCGAGCATACGCGGCCATGTCTGGCGCGATCTGGACCATGACCGCGTCTTGTCTTCCGGTAGTGCCATGGATGTTCCTCAAGGCGGGTGGGTTGTCGAGCTGCTGCGGAATGGTCAACTGATTGCCACCGAGATTACCGATACAAATGGCGCTTATGCCTTTACCAATATTCCGGTGCCAGCAGGCGGACAGGATTATCAGATTCGCTTCCGCCATCCTGTCAATGGCTTGGTGTACGGTCAGGCACGGCCTAATGAACAAGGTCTGAGCTATGTAGAAGGCCAGGTGGACAGCAATAGCAATCCTGGTGGCGCAAGCAACAGTGGCGGCGCGCTGAGCGGGATTACCCTGCGTCCGGGTGACAATATCACCGAGCATAGTTTGCCTCTTGATCCGGCAGGTATCGTTTACGATGCGCTAACGGGTGCAGCGGTGCAAGGTGCCGTGGTCAGAATTACCGGCCCTGCCGGTTTTGACCCGGTCAATGACCTCGTCGGCGGCGCGGCGGAGCAGACTACCGGGATAGATGGCGCATACCAGTTCTTGCTCAATCCAACTGCTCCAGGTGGCATCTATACCCTGGAAATCTTGACATATCCAAGCGGCTATTCCCCATTGCCTTCGACCATTATCCCAGTCTGCGCAGGCACTCTGATCGTAGATGCCAATCCGGATCCTGCGTTGGTGCAAACCAATGGCATGGCACCGATCAATGTGGCAAACAAACACGAACCGGCTGCTTGTCCGGCCAATTCTGGGGGATTTGCCCCCGCAGGCCAGGCGACAACACAACATTACTTTAGCTTTGACATCAACAATACGCCAGGGCCTGGGCGGTCTGCGAATGTGCTTAACAACCATATTCCGCTGGATCCCATTAGCAATACCCTGCTCAGGATTACCAAGATTACCCCGTTGGTGAATGTGGTGCGCGGCGATCTGGTGCCATACACCATCACTGCGACCAGTACCGTTGCGCTGACAAGCGTGGATGTATCAGACCGTTTGCCGCCAGGCTTCAAGTACCGCAGCGGCTCTGCTTCCGCTAATGGCGTGCGTGTGGAGCCAGAGGTCAATGGCCGTGACATTCTCTGGAAAAACCAGAATTTCACTGCCGGTGAAACCAAGATATACAAGCTGATTCTCGTTGTGGGCACAGGTGTTGGCGAGGGGGAGTATGTCAATCAGGCCTGGGCGCAACGAAGTGGCGGCATTATTTCCAACATCGGTTCCGCCGCGGTCAAGGTCACACCCGACCCGACCTTCGATTGTTCCGACATCATCGGCAAGGTGTTCGATGACAAGAATGCCAACGGCTACCAGGACCAGGGCGAGCCGGGCATCCCGAATGTGCGCGTGGTAACGGCGCGTGGCCTGCTGGTCACGACCGATGCCGAGGGCCGCTTCCACGTGACTTGCGCGGATATCCCCAATATGGACCGTGGCGCCAACTTCGTCATGAAGCTGGATGAGCGCACCTTGCCTTCCGGCTATCGCGTGACGACGGAGAACCCGCGCGATGTGCGTGTCACGCGAGGCAAGATGGTCAAGCTGAACTTCGGCGCGACCGTGCATCGCGTGGTGCGTCTCGACCTGAACGATGCGGCCTTCGTGCCTGACAGCACTGATCTGCAAGCGCAATGGCAGCAGGCATTTGCCGATATGGTGAAACAGCTTGATGGCCGGCCTTCGGTATTGCGGATTGCCTACGATCCGGGCGGCAGTCCGGGTGATGGGGCGAAGCTCGCCAAGAAGCGCCTGGACAGCGTTGCCAAGGCCGCGCGCAAGCTCTGGAAAGATGCGCATAACAACAATAAGGATGAGGCAGCCTTCCCGCTGATCATCGAGACAGCAGTGGAGGGGCAGCCATGATGAAGAAGCGAGCAATTGCTATCGCCATCAGTGTGATGATGAGCGGCGGGGCTTACGCAGAGTCCTTGCTGATAAGCAACAGGGACTATGCGGCTGAAATGCTGCCGACGCGCGATATGCCTGTGCCTGATTTCGAGCAGGAAGCCGGCAAGCGCATCGACCATGGCCGCGTGGATTTCCATGGCATGCCTGCCTCTGCCGAGCGGCAGGGGCCAACCAGCTATCCGCTGCCTTCCGGCATCAACAGCAGCGCGCTGGAGCGCATGCGCGCAGCGGCGGCTCATGTGCCGCAGGTTGAGCCGCAAGTGCTCACTCGCCTGATGGAAAACAGCGGCGCGGCGCAGTTCGAGTCCGGCAAGGCCGATTTGACCGCCAGCTCGGTAGCCGAGCTAGAAGAGTTGGCAGTCCAATTGCAGGGCAAGAATAATGTGCGCATCGACATTGCCGGGCATACCGACAACCAGCGCCTGTCGCCCAACGCCAAGAAGATATTCCGCGACAACCAGGGTTTGTCCGAGGCACGCTCGCTTTCCGTGGCAGCGTTTCTGAAACAAAAATTAGGGCTGGATAACAGCCAGTTCAGCATCAGCGGCTTCGGCGAGAGCCAGCCTGTCGCGGGCAACGACACGCCTGAAGGCATGGCGCAGAACCGCCGCGTGATCATCCGCGTCTGGTTCGACGAGCAGGAGATCATCCCGGCAGAGCCGGTGGCCGTGGTGCCGCCAACGCGCAGCGCCTGCGAGGCTACTTTCGTGGCGAGAGCGGGAGCGCCATTCCGCATTAGCATCGACGGCGAACCGGTCAATCTGGACGACGGCCCGTTGGAAGCGGACCGGCAGCGTTGCACCGATGTGGCGCTGGAAAAGGCCGATATCCAGGTGCGCTACGATAATCTTTCCACCCTGCCGCAGATGAACGTCTGGCAGACAACCAATGGCGTGGTGCGCGGCGAAGAGGCGGAATTCCGCGCCTGGGCTAACTACCTGCCGTGGATCAAGAAGGCGGAAATCCGCCTGTTCAAGCTCGGCCAGCAGCCGCAAGAGAACCCATTGGCCGTGCTGCCGGTGGATTGGAACGGCGTGACCAAGTGGCAGGCCTCTGTCGAGGATACCGACCAGGTGATGTTCCTGCTGCGCGTGTACGACGAACAGGGGCGTTTCGACGAAACCGTGATGAAGCCGCTGGAGATACTCTCGCATGCCACGCCGCGCGTCACCAGCGACCTGCAACCCGGCAAGGAAGCGCTGATCGGCTATGGCGAGAACAGCCTCAGCCTGCGCAATATCCCGGTCAAGGGCGGCACAGTGACTGTGAATGGCCGCTATATCAAGCCTGGCCAACAGGTCGAGACGCTGGGCCTGAATGTGCCTGTCGACGCCAATGGTCGTTTTGCGATCAAGCAGATCATGCCGCCCGGCCCGAACAGCGTGGAGGTGAAACTGGTCGAGGAAGACGGCGAATTCACCAGCTTCCGCCGCAACCTGAATATTGCCGATGACGATTGGTTCTACATCGCGATCGGCGACATTACCGCAGGCAAGAACAAGGTGAGCGGTCCCGCCCAGCTCGTGACTGGCGACAAGGATCACTATGACGGCTCCAGCCATGTCGATGGTCGCGGCGCTTTCTACGTCAAGGGCAAGGTGAAGGGTGAGTATTTGCTGACTGCCGCCGCTGATACGCGCGAACAGCCGCTCAAGCATTTATTCTCCAACTTCTCGTCTAAGGATCCGCGTTACCTGCTGCGCAACATCAACCCAGACCTGTATTACCCGGTGTATGGCGACGACAGCACCACGGTGGACGATGCGCCGACCCAGGGCAAGTTCTACGTCAAGCTGGCGCGCGGCGACTCGCATGTGATGTGGGGTAATTTCAAGACTTCCTGGAACGGCACAGAGCTGCTGCAATATTCCCGCGGCCTGTATGGCGCGAATGCCAAGTACCGTTCCGAGGACACCACCAAATATGGCGAGAAAGCCACCACGGTAGATGCATTTGCCGCCGATCCGGGCACGCTGGGCGCGCGTGACGAGTTCCGCGGCACGGGCGGCTCGCTGTACTACTTGCGCCATCAGGCGTTGACGATGGGCTCTGAGCGCGTCTGGGTGGAAGTCCGCGACCGCGACTCCGGCCTGGTGATCGAGCGCAAGCTGCTTTCCCCGGCGCAGGATTATGAAATCAACTACCTGCAAGGCCGCATTACGCTGCGCGAGGCGCTGAATTCCACCGGCGCCGCGCCCAGCATGATCAGCACCGGCTCCATCAACGGCAGCGAAATTTATCTGGTCACTTCGTATGAATATGTGCCTGGCCTGACCAAAGTGGACAATTTCTCCACCGGCGGTCGCGCTTCGCATTGGGTGAATGATTACTTGCAGATCGGCATCACCGGCTTCAAGCAAGGCGAAGGCCAGATGGAGCAGAAGCTCAGCGGGCTGGATGCGACGATACGCTATACGCCCGGCACTTTCATCAAGCTGGAAGCCGCCCATTCCGAAGGCGCTGGGGACGGCGCGCAGACTTCATTGGATGGTGGTTTCGCCTTCAATGGCCTCACTCCTACCGGCGAGGCCGCCAACGCCTATCGCGTGGAAGCTGCGGTGGACCTGGCGGATGTGACGGACAAGGCCAAGGGCAAGGTGACGGCCTATGTGCAGAACCGCGAACGCGGATTCTCCGGCCCGGGCCAGATCACCACGACGGGCGAAGCGGTGAACCAGCAAGGCTTCAAGGCGAACGTTCAGGTGGCTGACAATACCTTTGTCGATGCCAAGGGTGACGTGCGTCGCGCTGACACCATAGACACGCAGGCGGTGGAAGTCGGCGTGCGCCAGCAGCTCGATAGCGAATGGCAGGCTGGCGTGGCAGTGCGGCAGGATGAGCGCAACGTGCATATTCCCAATGCCAGCAGCGTGCTTTCCAACAACGGCAACCGTACCGATGTGCAGGTGCGCATGGATTACACTCCCGATGACCATGAAGCCGAGATGCAAGAGGGCGAGCCGTTGCCGAAGAAGGACTGGAGCGCCTACGGCTACCTGCAGGGCACCGTAGCCCGTGACGGCGACCGCGAAAACAACAACCGGGCCGGGATGGGCATGAGCTGGCGCGTCAACGATCGTCTCAAACTCATTGCTGAAGGCTCGCAGGGCAGCATGGGGCCGGGTGTCAAGATTGGCGCGGATTACCGACTTTCCGACCGCAGCAACGCCTATACCAACTATCTGGTGGAAAATGAGCGGGCCGACAATGCCTGGCGCGGCCGCCAGGGCAGTTGGGTGACCGGTACTTCCTACCGCGTGAGCGATGAGATGCGTGTATTCGGTGAAACCCGCACCATGGACGGTTCCGGCGTGCAAAGCCTAGTCAACGCCTTTGGCCTGGATTATGCCGCGAACGATTTCTGGAACTTCGGCGTCAAGGGCGAAGTGGGGAAGGTGAGCCATCCATTGTCGGGCGACCTCAAGCGCAAGGCAGTAAGTTTTGCCTTGGCCTACAAGCGTGACAACACCAAGTACAGCGGCAATATCGAGTATCGCGACGAAACCAGCAATGTCACGGGCGACCGCGATACCTGGCTGATCCGCAATACCTTCGGCCACCAGGCGACGCCGGAATGGCGTTTGCTGGGCAAGCTGAACTGGTCGGTGTCGAACAACAATCAGGGCGCGTTCTACGATGGCGATTACCATGAAATCGTCACCGGCGCGGCCTATCGCCCAATCGACAACGACCGCTGGAACACCTTGTTCAAGTACACCAACTTCTACAACCTGCCATCGCCAGGGCAGGTGGCGCCGTCAGGCTCCGTGGCAGACTATGCGCAACGCAGCCAGGTGCTGTCCATCGACACCATCTATGACGTCAAGCCATGGCTGTCGCTGGGCGCCAAGTATGCCTTCCGCATCGGTGAACTAAAGGACAGCAAGGTGGACGGCGAATGGTTCTCCAGCCGGGCGGACCTCATGATCGTGCGAGCCGACTGGCATTTCGTGAAGGAATGGGATGCCGTGGTCGAACTGCGCAACATGCGGGCAACCGAGGCCAAGGACTCGAAGGCCGGGGCATTGCTGGCGATCTACCGCCACATGGCGGAAGGCGTCAAGGCGGGCGTGGGTTACAACTTCACCGATTATTCGGATGACCTGACCAACCTGTCCTACCGCAGCCGTGGCTTCTTCGTCAACGTCATCGGCACGATGTAAATTGCTATGTGAATAGTGGTGTGTAGATAGACGTACACTGGTACGGACAGCTTCGAATCAGCCGCGAGATAGTGCTAACTATCATGCGGCTGATGTTTTTCTAAGAGCCTGCTCACAATCTTTTCTGGATGGCTACGCTTTAAAAGCATGGCTCCATCTCCATATCTCAGCTGATTTGTCTTGACAGACATGCATTCGGGTATAATTTCGTTTTTACGGGAATTGTTGCGATGCCAATTTACGATTATCAATGTACACACTGTGGTCATAAAGCGGAACTCATGCGCAAGGTGAGCGAGGCCGGCACGACGGCTTGTCCTGCGTGCAGCAAGGAAACCTTCGAGAAACAGGTCTCCGCGCCCAATTTTCAACTCAACGGCAGCGGCTGGTATGCGACAGACTTCAAGGGCGGCAGCCCGGCAAAGAAAACCGAGGAAGCAGTGCCTGCCGCCGCCTGCGGCACCGGTTGCGCCTGTCATTGACAGATCTTCCACATCAAGAATATCCATATGAAAAGTTACTTTATTACCGGGCTGCTGGTGCTGGTGCCCTTGTGCATCACCATCTGGGTGCTCAGCACCTTGATCGGCCTGATGGACCAGAGCCTGCTATTGCTGCCGGCATCCTGGCGGCCGGAAGCCCAGTTCGGCCGGGCAATTCCCGGCTTGGGCGCCATCTTGACCTTGCTGATTGTGTTCGTCACCGGCCTGGTCGCCACCAACTTCTTCGGACGCCGCATCATCCAGTTCTGGGAAGCATTACTGGCGCGTGTGCCGGTGGTCAAGTCCATCTACTACAGCGTCAAGCAGGTATCCGACACCCTGTTCTCCGATTCAGGCCAGGCGTTCCGCAAGGCATTGCTGGTGCAGTATCCGCGCCAGGGGAGCTGGACCATCGGCTTCATGACTGGCCAGCCGGGCGGCGATGTAGCCAATCACCTGCAAGGCGAGTTTGTGAGCGTGTATGTGCCGACGACGCCCAATCCCACCTCGGGGTTTTTCCTCATGATGCCGAAGGCGGATGTGGTCGAGCTGGACATGAGCGTGGATGAAGCGCTGAAATACATCATTTCCATGGGCGTGGTTGCTCCCGGCAACAAGATCAAGCCCTGATTTTTAACCTGATACTTCCAATACAAGAAAATCGTTATGCGTACTCATTACTGCGGTCACCTGAACCGTGAACACATTGGCCAGACCGTCACCCTCTGTGGTTGGGCACACCGTCGCCGCGACCATGGCGGCGTGATCTTCATCGATTTGCGCGACCGCGAAGGCATGGCGCAAATCGTCATTGATCCGGATACGCCGGAGGCTTTCAAGCTGGCCGAGAGCGTGCGTAATGAGTTCGTGCTCAAGGTGGTGTGCAAGGTGCGCGCCCGTCCTGAAGGCACCGTCAACCTCAACATCCCGACCGGCGAAGTGGAAATGCTGGCGAGCGAGATCGAGATTCTCAATCCGTCGCTGACGCCGCCGTTCATGCTCGACGACGACAACCTGTCCGAGATGGTGCGCCTGGAGCATCGATACATCGACTTGCGCCGCCCGGCGATGCAGAAGAACCTCATGCTGCGCTACCGCGTCGCCAAGGTGCTGCGCGACCAGCTCGACAGCCAGGGCTTCATCGAGGTCGAGACGCCGATGCTGACCCGCTCCACGCCGGAAGGCGCGCGCGACTACCTCGTGCCTTCGCGCGTGCACCACGGCCAGTTCTTTGCCTTGCCGCAATCGCCGCAATTGTTCAAGCAATTGCTCATGGTGTCCGGCTTCGACCGCTACTTCCAGATCACCAAGTGCTTCCGCGACGAAGACCTGCGTGCAGACCGCCAGCCGGAATTCACCCAGGTGGATATCGAGACCTCCTTCCTCAATGAGGAGGAGATCATGTCCATCGTCGAAGGCATGATCCGCACCATGTTCAAGCAGGTGCAGGATATCGACCTGCCCAACCCGTTCCCGCGCATGCCGTTCTCCGAGGCGCTGAACCGCTACGGCTCCGACAAGCCGGATATGCGCGTGACGCTGGAAATCACCGAGCTGACCGACGTCATGAAGGACGTTGACTTCAAAGTGTTCGCTGGCGCTGCCAATTCCGCAGGCGGCCGCGTGGCAGCGATCCGCGTGCCTAACGGCGCTGCATTGTCCCGCAGCGAGATTGACGCCTACACCGAATTCGTCAAGATCTACGGCGCCAAGGGCCTGGCCTACATCAAGATCAACGATGCGA
The DNA here is from genome assembly GCF_036844465.1 of Methylobacillus sp. NCBI lineage: Bacteria > Pseudomonadati > Pseudomonadota > Betaproteobacteria > Nitrosomonadales > Methylophilaceae > Methylobacillus > Methylobacillus sp. Next base: position 39,525 of record NZ_DAIUFW010000005.1, on the reverse strand, counting down.
GCAAGCTGAATGAGGAAGGCCTGCAAAGCCCCATCGTCAAGAACATCCACGAAACCGCGCTCAAGGCCATTATCGAACGTACCGGCGCGCAAAGCGGCGACATCGTCTTCTTCGGCGCCGACAAGGCCAAGATCGTCAACGAGGCCTTGGGCGCGTTGCGCACCAAGGTCGGTCATGAGAAGGGCCACGTCGACGGCCGCGCCTGGGCGCCGTTGTGGGTGGTGGATTTCCCCATGTTCGAGCATGACGAGGAAAACGACCGCTGGGTGGCATTGCACCACCCGTTCACCAGCCCCAAGGACGGCCACGAGGACCTGCTGACCAGCAACCCCGGCGCTGCCTTGTCCAAGGCTTACGACATGGTGCTGAACGGCTGGGAAGTCGGCGGCGGTTCCGTGCGTATCCACAAACAGGAAGTGCAGTCCAAGGTATTCGACGCGCTCAAGATCAGCAAGGAAGAAGCCCAGGAGAAATTCGGCTTCCTGCTCGACGCGTTGCAATACGGCGCGCCACCGCACGGCGGCCTCGCCTTCGGCCTCGACCGCCTGGTGACCTTGATGGCGGGCGCGGAATCCATTCGCGACGTGATCGCCTTCCCCAAGACCCAGCGCGCGCAATGCTTGATGACCAAAGCGCCTAACGAAGTGGATGAGAAACAACTACGCGAGCTGCATATACGCGTGCGCCAGCAGAACCCTGCTGCGTAAAATGAAATCGCTTGTGCTGGCGGCGTTGCGCTTTCTTGCCGTACTTAATGTACTGTCTGCGAGTTTGCGCCTTGCCAGCCCGGCGCGAATTTCATTTTAAGGATTGGTTAGATGGCAATTCCAGATTTTCAGACATTGATGTTGCCTGTTCTTAAAGCATTAAAGGACGGACAAGAGCATCCATTTAGGAATATTGTTGAGTTGCTTGCCTTGGAATTTAATCTGACTCAAGATGAGTTGAGTCAGATGCTTCCAAGTCGACGTGCCCCTACATTTTATAATAGGGTTGCTTGGGCTAAGTTCTACCTCAAAAAAGCCAAGCTGGTTTCACAAGTAAAACGTAGCTACCTCAGTATTACTCCAAGAGGCCAGAAGGTACTTGCAGATAATCCATCTGTAATCAATATAAAATTTCTTGAGCAATTTTCAGATTTTATTTTGACAAAAGATAATGAGTCGATAGATGAGACATCTAATGTTGTGACTAACGATGACTCATCAAGCAATACGCCAGAAGAAGTAATGGAGAATTCATATCAGAAGTTGAATATTTTATTGGCTTCGGAATTGCTGGAAGTTGTGAAGTCATGTACCCCTCAATTTTTCGAGCGGCTTGTTGTCGAGGTGCTGCTGGCAATGGGATATGGAGGTAGCCGAGTTGAGGCTGGCCGTGCAATTGGACAAAGTGGCGATGGCGGAATAGATGGCATTATTGATGAGGATAAGCTGGGGCTAGATTCCATCTATATTCAAGCAAAGCGGTGGGAAGGTTCTGTAGGAAGACCAGAAATACAGAAGTTTGTTGGCGCATTACAGGGACAGCGAGCACACAAGGGTGTGTTTATTACGACTTCTGATTTCACCAAAGACGCGCAGGAATACGTTAGAAATATCAGTAGTAAAGTGGTATTGATCAACGGATTTACTTTGGCGAGATTGATGATTGAAAACAATGTTGGTGTTTCAACTGTGTCAACCTATGAAGTAAAAAAGATTGATACTGATTATTTTGTTGATGAGTAAATGTCAATAAAGTCGCTCATCCGCACCATCCCCGACTATCCCAAGCCTGGCGTCCAGTTCCGCGACATCACCACGCTGCTCAAGGATGCCGACGGCTTGCGACAGGTGGTGGATGCATTGGTTGAACGCTATGCGGGTACCAAGGTCGATAAGGTAGTGGGCATCGAGTCGCGCGGCTTCATTGTCGGCGCGGCGGTGGCATACGAGCTCGGCGTCGGCTTCGTGCCGGTGCGCAAGAAGGGCAAGCTGCCTGGCGACGTACTGGGCCATGACTATGCCTTGGAGTACGGCACCGACCGCGTGGAAATCCACAGCGATGCCATCGGGCCGAATGAAAATGTATTATTGCTGGATGACCTGATTGCCACCGGCGGCACTGCTGAAGCGGCGGCGGTGCTGATCGAGAAGCTCGGCGGCCATGTGCTGGAATGTGCGTTCATTATCGGCCTGCCCGACCTGGGCGGCGAACGGAAATTGCGCGCATTGGGTTACAAGACGTTCAGCTTGTGCGAGTTCGAGGGCAGTTAGTGAATAGCCAGCCACCGGTATACAAGACGCCGGTTTCAGCCCTGGTGCTGGTGCATACCCGGGATTTGCAAGTGCTCATCATGGAGCGTGCGGACAAGGCCGGTTTCTGGCAATCCGTGACCGGCAGCCTGGAAAGGCTGCCGAACGGCGAGCTGGAGCGGCCGGTCGATGCGGCAGTCCGCGAGGTGAGGGAAGAGACCGGCCTCGATGCGGCGAATTACAAGCTGCTGGACTGGCACTGCGCGCACGTGTACGAAATCTACCCGCACTGGCGCTTCCGCTATGCGCCCGGCGTGACGGAAAATACCGAACATATATTTGGCTTGGAATTACCTGAGCCTGTCGCTGTCCAACTCGCTCCCCGCGAGCATGTAGCTTACGAGTGGGTGGACTGGCGCGAGGCGGCAAAACGTGTATTCTCATGGACAAATGTCGAGGCCCTGCGCAAGCTGGGTGAACGTAACAACTTAACATTGTGAATTAACAGCCATGCAAGCAACTCTAGAGACAACAGAAAGACCAGCGGTGATCGCCGAGCCGATCAAGTTTGAGCGTTTCCAGGCGACGCAGGAGGCCGAGCTGCAGGCGCGCATCATCGCCGCCAAGAAAAAGCTCGGCAACCGGCTGGTGATCCTCGGCCATCACTACCAGCAGGAAAGCGTCTATCGTCATGCCGATTACACCGGCGATTCGCTCAAGCTCTCGCGCTTCGCTGGAGAGACTGATGCCGAGTACATCGTGTTCCTCGGCGTGCATTTCATGGCCGAGGTGGCGGACATCCTGTCGCGTCCCGAGCAGATTTCCATCCTGCCCGACCTTTCCGCCGGCTGCTCCATGGCGGACATGGCCAACCTGGCCAAGGTCGAGCGCTCGCGCCGCGAACTGTCCAAGGTGCTGGATTTCGATGCCACCATCACGCCAATCACCTATATCAATTCCGCCGCCGATCTCAAGGCGTTCTGCGGTGAGCATGGCGGCATCGTCTGCACCTCGACCAACGCCACCAAGATCATCGAGTGGGGCTTCAGGCAGCGCGAGAAAGTGCTGTTCTTCCCAGACCAGAACCTGGGTCGCTGGTCCGGCTACAAGATGGGCATCCCGCTGGAGCAGATGCCGGTGTGGGACCCAGACCTGCCGATGGGCGGTCTGACGGAAGAGCAGATCAAGAATGCCAAGATCCTGCTGTGGAAGGGCCATTGTGCCGTGCACCAGATGTTCTGCGAGCAGAACATCACGCGTTTCCGCGCCGAGCATCCCGACGGCATCGTGATTTCGCACCCGGAATCGCCGTTCGAGGTGTGCCTCAATTCAGATTACGTCGGTTCCACCGAGTACATCCTGAAAACCGTCAGCGACGCGCCTGCCGGCACGCGCTGGCTGGTGGGCACCGAGCTCAACCTGGTGAACCGCCTGGCCGAGCAGATGAAGCCGCAGGGCAAGATCGTGCAGTTCATGTCGCACGTGATCTGCGAGTGTTCCACCATGGCGCGCATCGACCCCCAGCATCTGGCATGGACATTGGAAAACCTGGCGGAAGGCAACGTGGTCAACCGCATCAAGGTGCCGGAACACGAGGCCGAGCTGGCCCGCCTGACCCTGCAACGCATGCTGGACGCATCCTGAGCCGTTATTGCACGTTTGACTGAAAGGCTGGAACTTGCAAAGCGTTATCAGGATTGCCACCTTTAACATTCACAAGGGCGTGACCAGTTTCAACGCCCGTTTTGCGCTGCACGAGCAACGAGATCTGATCCGCAAATTACAGGCAGATATCGTTTTTCTGCAGGAAGTGCGCGACCAGCACATCAAGCATAGCCGCCGTTTCAGCGCCTGGCCGCTGGACGGGCAGGTGGAATTTCTTGCCGATGCGGTCTGGAACGACTATGCCTATGGCAAGAACTCGGTCTATCCCGCCGGGCATCACGGCAATGCCTTGCTGTCCAAATATCCCATTATCAAGTACGAAAATACGGATATTTCCGCGCACCAAAGTGAGCAGCGTGGCTTGTTGCATTGTGAGATATCCATCCCCGGCTGGCAGCAGCCCCTGCACTGCATTTGCGTGCACCTAGGCCTGTTTGCCGGATGGCGCCGCAAGCAGATCGGCATACTGCGTGACCGTATCATGGAGATGGTGCCAGATGATGCGCCGTTGGTGATTGCCGGAGATTTCAATGACTGGAGCATGAGTGCAGGCCGGGAATTGGTACATGGGCTGCATCTGCATGAGGTATTCGAGCATCACGGTGATGGCAAGCCTGCGCGCAGCTTTCCATCTTTCCTGCCCATGTTCCGGCTGGACCGGATTTACGTGCGCGGCTTTCATGTCAAGCATGTGGAAGTCCACTCCGGGCCGCAGTTTGTCAAAGTATCTGACCACGCAGTATTGACTGCTGTGCTATCGAGAGTGTGATGCGCTGGCAATCCGGCAACCGTATTACCCTGCTCAGGAACGGGACCGAATTTTTCCCCGCTCTCGCTGCCTCCATCGAGGCGGCCGAACAGGAAATTCATATCCAGACCTATATCTACGAGCTGGATGATACCGGCCTGATGATAGGCGAAAAACTCAAGGCTGCCGCCATGCGCGGCGTGATGGTATACCTGTTGCTGGACGGCTTCGGCAGCCGCAAGTTGCCACAGGAGTATGTGCTGGAACTGGAAGCGTTCGGCATCAAGGTCATGTTTTACCGTCCGAAGATTTCGGCATGGTCATTCAAGCGCAGCCGTTTGCGGCGCCTGCACCGCAAAGTATCTGTGTTCGACGGCCAGCATGCCTATGTCGGTGGCATCAACATCATCGACGACATGAATGTGCCGAGTAATCTCGATGCGCCACGTGTCGACTATGCAGTGCGGGTAGAGGGCAGGCTGGTGCAAAGCATACACGCCAGTACGCGCAATCTGTGGCGTCGCCTGGCGTGGATGCATCTGCGGGAGGTTGAGGTATATTCCGCATTGCCTGAGCCTGGGTTCATCCATGGCGGTATGCGGGCTGCCTTTGTCGTGCGCGACAATGTGTTGCATCGGCGCGATATCGAGCGCGCCTATCTCAAGGCTATCGGCAAGGCGCGGGTCGAAGTCATCATTGCCAGCGCTTATTTCGTGCCGGGCAAGAAATTTCGCCAAGCGTTGATCGAGGCAGCCAGGCGCGGCGTGCGCGTGCGCTTGTTGTTGCAGGGGCGCATGGAGTATTGGCTGATGTTCGCCACGCATGAGGTGTATGGGTTACTGCTGCGCCATGGCATCGAAATCTATGAATATCGTGCCAGCTTCATGCACAGCAAGGTGGCCGTGGCTGATAGTCGCTGGGCGACGGTAGGTTCTTCCAACCTCGATCCATTCAGCCTGCTGCTGTCGCGCGAGGCCAATATTGTGGTGCAGGATAAAGCCTTCAATGCTGAGCTCAAGGCGGACCTTGAGCAGGCCATTGCGGAGAAGTCGATCCAGGTGTGCCCGGAGGACTGGTCGCGCAGGCATATGTTCAAGCGTATATTTTCGTGGGTGGTATATGTGTTGGTGCGGCTCATGATCGGCCTGGTCGGGCCGAAGGAGAAACAATAATGCTGCCAGTGCATGAGCAACTGTCTTGAAAGTCAAGCCTCGCAAGCGCGCAGACTCGATTCAATTGTGGGTGTTTTATCAATAATTCAAGAATTGATTTATTATCGAACTATGAATGAAGCCCAAGCCGTTTCCGCCCTCGGTGCCCTGGCCCACACCCAGCGTCTGCGCATCTTCCGCGCCCTGGTCGTCGCCGGCCCCGAAGGGCTCACCCCCAGCACCATGGCCGAGCAGCTTGAGGTAGTCCGCAACGCGCTCTCCTTCCATCTGAAGGAACTGGCCCACGCCGGCCTGGTCACCATCGAGCAGCAGGGCCGCAACCTGATCTACCGCGCCGACTTCACCCAAATGAATGGGCTGCTCGGCTACCTGACCGAGCACTGCTGCCAGGGCAGCACGTGCGAGGTCACCGAATCCTCCTCCGCCTGTACTTCCTGCTGAAAGGATCTCCCCATGAAGCGCTTCCACGTCCACCTGCACGTCGATGACCTGAACCGAAGCATCGGCTTCTATTCCCAATTGTTCGCCGCGCAGCCGGCGCGCGTCGAAGGCGACTACGCGAAGTGGATGCTCGAAGACCCGCCGGTGAACTTCGCCATCTCCACGCGCGGCGCTAAGCCGGGCATCGACCACCTGGGCATCCAAACCGATGATGCCGAGGAACTGGCGGCGCTGAAGGCACGCGCCGAGGCAGCCGACATGACGCTGCTGGACGAGGGCACTACCACCTGCTGCTACGCGCGCAGTGAGAAGCACTGGATCACCGACCCGCAGGGCGTGGCCTGGGAACACTTCCACACGCTGGGCAACATCCCGGTCTTCAACGAAGCGGTGCCTGCAGCGGATTCTGCCTCTGCCTGCTGCACCCCGCCGCGCGGCAAGCCGGTGGGCGTCGCGGTAAAGCCGGCTTCCTCCTGCTGCTGATGTGAGATACCCATGACCACCGACAAGACCTACAACGCACTGTTCATCTGCACGGGCAATTCGGCCCGCTCCATCCTGGCCGAAGGCATCCTCAACGAACTGGGCCAGGGGCGATTCCGCGCCTACTCGGCGGGCAGCCACCCCAAGGGCGAGGTGCATCCGCTGGCGCTCGCCACGCTGGAGCGGCTGCACATGCCGACCGCCGGCTACCGCAGCAAGAACTGGGATGAGTTCGCGGTGCCCGGTGCGCCGGAACTGGATTTCATCTTCACGGTCTGCGACAACGCCGCCGGCGAGGTCTGCCCCGTGTGGCCGGGACGCCCGATGTCTGCGCATTGGGGTGCGCCCGATCCCGCAGCCGTCGAAGGCACCGACGAGCAGAAGCGCAAGGCGTTCACAGATGCGGCGCTGACACTGAGAAGGCGCATCGAGCTGCTTCTCTTGCTGCCATTGCAGCGCCTGGATGCCATGTCGCTGCAGCACGAGCTGCGCAGCATCGGTACGAAGTGAGGTCTGCGCGATGAGTGTTGGAACCCAAACGGCCGGCCATACGCCGGCCACCTCCACCATGAGCGTCTTCGAGCGTTACCTGAGCGTCTGGGTGCTGCTGTGCATCGTCGCCGGTATCGCGCTGGGCCAGCTCGCGCCGGGCGTGTTCCAGGCCATCGGCCGCATGGAGGTCGCCCAGGTCAACTTGCCCGTGGGTCTGCTGATTTGGGTGATGATCATCCCCATGCTGCTCAAGGTGGACTTCGGCGCGCTCGGCCAGGTCAAGCAGCATTGGCGCGGTATCGGTGTGACGCTGTTCATCAACTGGGCCGTCAAGCCGTTCTCGATGGCGCTGCTGGCGTGGATCTTCATCCGCCAGGTCTTCGCGCAGTGGTTGCCCGCCGACCAGCTCGACAGCTACGTCGCTGGCCTGATTCTGCTGGCCGCCGCCCCCTGCACGGCCATGGTGTTCGTCTGGAGCCGGCTGACCGGCGGCGATCCGGTGTTCACGCTGTCTCAAGTGGCGCTAAACGACACCATCATGGTCTTCGCTTTCGCGCCCATCGTCGGCCTGCTGCTGGGCCTGTCGTCCATCACCGTGCCATGGGACACGCTACTGGTGTCGGTGGCTCTGTACATCGTCATTCCGGTGATCCTCGCGCAGCTCTGGCGACGCGCGTTGCTACGCCGAGGCCAAGCCGCCTTCGATGCAACGCTGGAGCACATCGGGCCGCTGTCGATCGCGGCGCTGCTGCTGACGCTAGTGCTGCTGTTCGCCTTCCAGGGCGAGGCCATCATCCGCCAGCCGTTGGTGATCGCCATGCTGGCGGTGCCGATCCTGATCCAGGTGTTCTTCAATTCCGGCCTGGCCTACTGGCTCAACCGCAAGGCGGGCGAGCAGCACAGCATCGCCTGTCCCTCGGCGCTGATTGGCGCCAGCAACTTCTTCGAGCTGGCCGTGGCCGCTGCCATCAGCCTGTTCGGTTTTCAGTCCGGCGCGGCGCTGGCCACCGTGGTCGGCGTGCTGATCGAGGTGCCCGTGATGCTGCTGGTGGTTCGGATCGTCAACCAAAGCAAGGGCTGGTACGAGTGTGGCCAGAGCCCAGCCCGCAGATAACCAGGACATTTCCCATGGGCGATATCACGATCTATCACAACCCGGCCTGCGGCACGTCGCGCAACGTGCTGGCCCTGATCCGCAACAGTGGCGAGGAACCCACGGTCATCGAGTACCTGAAGACCCCGCCCGACCGTGCCACGCTCACAGCGCTGATCGCCGCCATGGGCGTGCCGGTGCGCACCGTGCTGCGCGAGAAGGGCACGCCCTACGCGGAGCTGGGTCTGGATGCCCCCAAATGGAGCGACGAACAGCTGATCGGCTTCATGCTGCAGCACCCCATCCTCATCAACCGGCCCATCGTGGTCACGCCGCTGGGCACGCGCCTGTGCCGGCCGTCGGAAGCCGTGCTGGACATCCTGCCGCAGCCGCAGCGCGGTGCATTCAGCAAGGAAGACGGCGAAGCCGTGGTGGACGCGCAGGGCCACAGGGTCTAATACCTTCCGCGCAGCAGACGAGGCCGTCTGCAATCACCATTTCAGGCCGGCGCCAGTTGGTCATTCCATGGCTGTCCGCTTTTGACCATGGCATTCATGATGACCAGCAGCTTGCGCATGCAGGCCACAATGGCAACCTTTTTTGGCTTGCCAGCCGCCAGCAGGCGCTCATAGCACTGCCGTATCACGGCGTTAAAACGCATGGCGACGATGGCGGCCATATACAACGCACTCCTAACTGTGGCCCGCCCGCCGCAAATGATGCGTTTGCCGCGAGCCTGGCCCGAGTCCCGGTTCATCGGTGCGACACCCACCAGCGCACAGATCTGCTTAGCCTTGAGCTGGCCAAGCTCCGGCAGCTCGGAAATCAGCGTCGCAGCCATCGCGGGGCCAACGCCCTTGACGCTCTTGAGCAATGCGGCCAGATTGGACTGGTATTGCGCCAGGTGCTCCGCAATCCTTCGATCCAACGCCTCAAGCTGCTTCGCCAGCACATCCATCAGCTCCGCAATATCCTGCACTACCTCCGGATGCGCCATGTGTTTGCGCTGGCGCTCGCTGACCAGCAAGCGCACCAACTGCCGACGCCGAAGAACCAACGCACGCAGCTGCTGTTGTGCCTGGTCAGGCATCGATTTGATGAAGCGATCCCGATCAGAGCGCTGATTCAGCACCTGTGCCAGTTCCGCCAGCATCCTGGCATCCACGCTGTCGGTCTTGACCAATCGCCCCATGGCCTTGGCGAAGTCCCGGGCCTGCCGAGGGTTGATGACGACGACAGCGAATCCCGCAGTCTGGAGAGCGCAAGCACAGGCCAGTTGGTACTGGCCGGTCGCTTCCATCACGATCAGCGAGATCTGATGGCTCTTCAACACTTCGATCAACGCTTGATGCCCGGCACCATCGTTGCTGAATATGGCCGTGGACTGCTCGTGCCCGATGGCTACATCCATGGTCTTCTTGGAGATGTCGATACCGACTGCAATTTGATTGGCCATGATCCCCGCGTCCCTTCCTTGTAAATGCGAACGGCGTTCACGCAACTGTTCGGGCTTTCAGAGATCGGGCGCAAGCATGCGCCCAGGACTCACGCACGGGCTCAAGAGGCACCGAGGGATGACGGGCTACATGCTGCGGCCAACCCCGAACCCTGACAGGTTCGGGCGTGACGGCATCGCCGAACACGCACCTCAAAGATACAAGGGATTGGATGTCGCCAGCGTTGCCAATGTAATCCAATTGGCAGTCGCCCCGGCTTTCCTGCTTACCGGCAGTGGCGCCATGCTGGCGGTAATGGCAGGACGTTTGGCGCGTGTGGTGGACCGTTTTCGCGAACTGCATGAATCAGATGGCTGGAAGCATGAGCAGAAGTCGATCGAGATGCAGCTGCTGCTCAAGCGTTCACGCTGGATACACCGCGCGATTACCTTATCCACCTTGGCGGCATTGCTGGTGTGTATTGTGATTGCCACTTTGTTTGCCGCAGTGGAAGTGGGCTGGAATCCCTCCAGGCTGATATCCCTGCTGTTTATCTGCGCCATGGGCTCACTGATTTCCGGCATGTTGTGCTTCCTGCGCGAAATCGCCCTGTCCACCGATATCATCGAAGAATTCCCAGCTAGCTCTTAGCGACTGACATCGTTCTTCTGGGATGGCAGTTTTTCTGCCATGCGGTTGGTAATGTCTATAGCCAAACGATTGGTCAGATTGCTGCGCAGTTTTGCACAGGACTCTGGATTCAGTGCGGGATTGCGATAAAATACACACCATCGCTCGTCGCCGGTGTAGCTCAGTTGGTAGAGCAGCGCATTCGTAATGCGAAGGTCGGGGGTTCGACTCCTCTCACCGGCACCACACTCAAGTTCAACCAGTTCCATGCCGTCCTGCAACACGCGCCAATACGGGATATATCGTATATTTTCCATTCGATAGCATCCCAATAACGTTATCATCAAGCAGGTGCGTAAACTGCCTGTTGCAAGCTGCTGCCGAGAGTGAGTTTATTGACCTGGGCTGCATATTGGTCAGTGGGCATGGGGTGGCCATATAAATATCCTTGCACTGCCATGCAGCCTTCCGCGCGCACGAGGTCGAGTTGTTCGGCGGTTTCCACGCCTTCCGCAACCGTGACTACGTGCAGCCGCTTGCCCAGGTCGGCAATGACCTTGACCACTGCGGCGCAATCGGGTCGGTTGACGGCATCCTTGACAAACGAGCCGTCGATCTTGATCTTGTCGAACGGGAAGGCGCGCAGATGGGCGAGAGAGGAGTAGCCGGTGCCGAAGTCGTCCAGGGCAATGCGCACGCCCATGTCGCGCAATTGCTGTAGTTCGTCAATGCCTTGCTGGGCGCTGTTGAGCAAGGCGGTTTCGGTGATTTCTATTTCCAGGCGGCCTGGCGGCAGGCCAGTATCGGCCAGAGTTGACTGAACCATGCTAACCAGGGTGCCTTTGCCGATCAATTCGGCGGAAATGTTGACGGCAACGCTTACATGCTCTTCCCATTCAGAAGCATCTTTGCAGGCATGGAAGATGACAAATTGACTTAGACGCCCAATCAGTCCGATCTGCTCCGCGACAGGAATGAACTCGCTGGGTGAAACCCAGCCGCGTTGTGGATGATGCCAGCGTACCAGGGCCTCGCGGGTAGTGGTCCTGCCGGTTTCGATATCCACGATGGGCTGGTAGAAAACAAAGAGGTTTTCATTGTGCTCCAGCGCGGAGCGCAGGTTCATTTCGAGATATACATGTTCCTGGATGCGTTCTTCCATGGCGATGGTAAATGTCTTGAATGTGCATTTTCCCATCGCTTTGGCCGCATACAAGGCAATATCCGCCCGCGATAACAGCACTTCTGCGGTGTTGCCATGCTGTGGCGCCAGGGAAATGCCGATGGAGGCACCGATATTGACGCTGACATCCTGGTCGAGATGGAATGGCAGCGAGATGATGTTGACTAGGGAATCGGCCAGGGTTTCAGCCTGTTGGAGGGTGGAATGCTCCAGCAGAACGGCAAATTCGTCGCCGCCAAGCCTGCCTATAGTGCTACCCATTTCCTGGCAGGCGTTGCGCAAGCGGTCGGCTACCTGCTTGAGCAGAATATCGCCGGTACGGTGGCCCTTGGAGTCATTGACCAGCTTGAACCCATCCAGGTCGATAAACAGTATGCCCACCTGGCTACCCGGTGCCTGCAGGCTCTCTGTGAGTTGTTCATAAAATCGGCTGCGGTTGTAGAAGCGGGTCAGGGTGTCGTAATGGGCCAGTTGCAGAATCTGGTTTTCAGCCTCGACTTCCTTGGTGATGAGCGCTAGGTTCAGCATGGGGGCGATATAGCGGCCATCATGGTCGTGCACGGCGGATACCTGCAAATCCAGGATTTCCGGCCCCAGTCTGATGTGAGCATGATGAGGAAGGTTCTTGGAATCGGCGAGCAGGCGGCGCTGATGCTCCGGGTGTTTATGGAAGATATCAATGGAGCTGCCCAGCAGGTTTTCCGCCTTGATCGGCAGCAGGTGCTCGATGTTTCTGATCAGGCTGATGGCGGTGGCATTGGCATAATTGATCCGAAAGGTGGCCAGGTCGATGGTCATGGCAGCCATGGGCATGTCGTTCAGCATGTGCAACAGCTTGCCTTGCTCTCGCATTTGCTTGCGTAGCTCGGCCTGGGCGCTAATCATGCGGGCAAAGTCGCGGCTCTGGATCAGGACGATGATGACCGAAGCAGCCAGTACCAGCAGTATATTGACTGCCATGGCCTTGAGTGCCATCACCTCGATTGTGACGAGGAAACCGATAAAAAAGATCCCCATGACTGCTGCCACGATCAATGCGGCGGATGCCAGGTGGATCAGGCAAAACATGGTGCTGATCAGGGAAATGGCAAGAAAAAGAACCACATGACTTTGGGTATAGTTATCCCCATGCGGAAACAGCAGCATGGCCCAGATCAGGAATGAAATGGGTAATATTGCGGACAGCTTATTGGTACGCTTGGCTTCCTTGATGGCGATTTTCGGCGTGAGGGCTATATTGCGGTTGCGCCACCAGGTAATGGTCCTGGCCGTGCAAATGAGAGTGAAAAAACTGGCAATGGGCAGCGTCATGCCAAAAGGAGCTGAGTCGATAAAATTGATTGCCAGCACCCAGCTATTGGCCAACAGGATGCAATATAACAAGGGAATGAAGCGCGATAGCTCGGTGCATTTCGCGCAAAGCAATTCTGGATCATTGATCGGGATGGCAACCAGTTCCCTTATTTTTCGCAGCGCATTGATGATCATGTGTGTGCCTCCCCGGCACGACTGTCTTTTCGGATGAATTGCCCAGTATTTATCTTTATCGTGGAAATACATGCCATTCTTTAGCTGTCATGGCGGGCAGCTGACATTTGTTTGCTAATCTCTCCCGGCATTTTTTCGGAAGAGATCAGGCAGGCTATCTTCTAGCCGATCTTGAAGATTTGTACGGCCTGCCTCAGGTTGTTCGCCTGGTTATCCAGTGCAGAGGCGGTTGCTGCGGCTTCTTCCACCAGCGCCGCATTTTGCTGAGTTGCTTCATCCATGATGGAAATAGCCACTTTCACCTGGGCAATGCCATCGGCTTGTTCCCGTGAGGCGTTGGCGATTTCCTCGATCATGGTGGCGACCTGGTTCACCGAGGTAGCGACTTCGTGAATCGTCTCGCCAGCCGCGGTGACCTGGCGCGTGCCCGCATTCACGACCTCGCTTGAGGAAACGATGAGCGTCTTGATTTCCCTGGCGGCGCTGGCGCTGCGCTGTGCCAGGGAGCGGACTTCGCTGGCAACCACGGCAAAGCCCTTGCCTTGTTCACCTGCCCTGGCAGCTTCCACCGCGGCATTCAGCGCGAGGATATTGGTCTGGAACGCAATCCCGTCAATCATGCTGGTGATTTCCTCTATCTGCCGGGATTGAGTATTGATTTCCTGCATGATCTTCACCACCTCGGCCATGGTGGCCTCGCTTCGCGTGGCAACGCTGGTCGCATCCTGCATCAGGTTGCTCGCCGTCCTGGCATGGTCTGCATTGTTGGCCACGGTTTGCGCCAGTTCTTCCATGCTGGTGGCGGTTTCTTCAAGGGAGGAGGCCTGCTGTTCCGTGCGGCGTGACAGGTCATTATTGCCGGAAGCAATCTCGTTGGTGCCGGTGTTGATCTGCTCCACGCCTTCCCGTACCGTGCCGACGGTGCGCGCCAAGCTATTCTTCATGTCGATCAGGTAGGGATAGATTTGCCCCGGACAATTCTTGCCGAAAAGTGCGATATGAAAAGTCAGGTCGCCATCAGCGATTTTCTGGAAATATTCCTTCACCTGGTCCAGCGGCGTGCGCACGAAATGGACGATGTAGCGGTCAGCCAGTAGCAGTAATACCAGGAACAGGGCAAGCACCCCGCCAAGAATGACCATCATCAACCTGCGGTCGCTGCGGGTATTTTCCATCATGGTTTGATATTGCTGTTCCATCCGGCTATTGAAGGTGGCGATGGTGTCGCCAAACTGCTGGCTGGCGGCGTTGATGCTGCTGGCATCGTGCTGCCTGGCTTGCTCAAGGTTGCCGCTATCCAGCAGTTGCGCCAGCTTGTGCAGTCCGTTCTGCGCCAGCGCCTGGTATTGGGCCTTGATGTCCTGGCTGGTCTGTCCATCGGCATGTTGCAGAAATGTATTGAAACTGGCCTCTGCCTTGGCAAGTGCGTTAGCTGCCGCCAGGGATTCCGCACGGCTGGCATCCTTGGCGTCTAATGCAAGATATTCGCTTTGCCGGCTCAGGTGCAGTCTGGCTTGCATGAGCTGGTTGTTGGCCTGGCTCAATGTCTCGCTTTGTTGCAGAAGCCGGTGGTGTGATTCCAGCCTGCTGTTCGCATTGTTCAGGTTTTTCAGGCTCAATCCTGCAAGGGTGATGAACAGGATACTGATGAAGATCAGCATAATGATGACCATGCGGTGGACGGTAATATCTTTCAGGAACTGTTTCATAGCATTCTCTTATTGGTGATTATTGAATAAAGGTTATTAGTTCTGATAATTGACAAATGTATTTATGCAGGTTAACGGCATAAAAAGCATATATTTGACAATACATTAAAAAATAAGCAAATTGCGGTAGGGTGGAGGCTGATGAAAGTAGGGTACTTATCCGTCTGGATGGATAATGGTTTCCTGGTGGCGATGGTTAACAATGCTAGTATTCAGCCCATTGATTGAATGGGCAGGATGTTACGGAATGGCAGTATTGAAGGAGTCACAAAACATCACGATCCCCAATGCTGATGGATTGAGATTGGCAGCCAGGCTGGAGTTGCCTGACGGCCCATTGCTGGGAATGGCCATGATTGCGCCCGCGTTCGGCTGCGGCAAGGATATATTGATTGCCTCCAGAGCTGCACGTTGTTTGCTCCAGTACGGCATAGGCACGCTGCGGCTGGACTTTACCGGCATCGGGCAGAGCGAAGGCGATTTTTCGCTCACCAACCTGGATACCCAGATACAGGATTTCACCAGTGCAGCCGACTGGTTGCGGCAGCACGTCCGCGCGCCCGACATTTTGATCGGCCATAGCTTTGGCGGGCTGGTGGCGCTGAATGCATGCGGCCTTATCCCTGAAACCAAGGCCTGCGTCACCATTGCCACGCCCAATAGCCCTGCTCATGTACTGGAGATCATTGGTGCGGAAAAAACCCATGAAATCGAGCAGGATGGTGCGACTCGGATAGAAGTGAACCGCCAGCCTTATACCTTGCGCCGGCAGTTTGTTGATAACGCCCGACAGTTCCAGATGGCTGATGCCATGCGGCGTCTCAAAGTGCCGTTGTTGATGATGCATTCTCCCCGGGATGACATGGTGCCCCTGCACCATGCCCAGGCAATGTTTGAAGCTGCGCCGCTTCCCAAGAGTCTGATGATGATAGAAGACGCGGACCATATGGTGTATGAGCGTCCGGCGGCGGAATTTGTGGTGGATACCATTGGTTTGTGGAGCAGGCGTTATCTGGGGCGTGAGTAGTCATAGCCTGTTTGCGCCCGCCCGACTTTCCTATACGGTATGAAGTCGCCGGGATTATTTTGTCCTGAATAGCTGCATGGATTTTCTCAGGGTTTCCGTCAGTTCGTTCAGCGTATCTGCGGCAGATGCAGATGCTTCTGCCCATGACGCATCCTGGGGCGCGCCCGTCTCAGCCTGCTCCCTTGCAACGCGGGCAATCTCCTTGATCTGCCGGGACTGATGATGTGGATTTCCTGTACCGCCTGAATCAGCCCGTTCAGGGCGAATGCCTGTTGCCGGGTAAGTGCGGCTGCATTTGACATGCTTTCTGCGGGCTGCTGTTCTGTATGGGGCGGAAGTTCCTGATGCGATGATTTCATGACATCCTTTCCATCATTTGTAATGATTGAATGAAGCTATCTGATTTTTCTTGGCAATATAATACCGACATAAAAGCAAATTAATTTAAATTTATAAGCAAATATCTTTAATTTACTTTTGTGGAAATGCAGAAGTTTGTCTGTGCAATAGAGGAGGCAGCGCTATCCACTAAAATGGTGGCGGCAGTTAAAATGCTGTTTCCTTGACGACAGGAAAATGCCGGCAAGGGAATTTAAAATGTTTGCCTTGGTCACAGGGCGTGTCATTAATAGATTTGAATAAGGTTCATGTAATGCATTTTCGGGGATTGATCGGCAAGTTGGCGGTATTGGTTACGCTTGGCAGTATGTTGACGGCATGTGGCGGAGCCAGCCTATGGCCGTTTGGCGATGATGAAGCGGGCGCGCGATCCCGTGGGCCTGCAGGTTCCACTGAGTATCGTTGCGACAAGGGCCGCAAGTTTTATGTCAAGGTGGCAGATGCTGGCAAGACGGCCTGGCTGGTCTTGCCAGACCGCGAAGTATTGCTGAACCAGGCTGAAGCCGGACGTTACAGTAACGGCATTACCACCCTGGCGCTGGAGGGCGAGACAGCAACGCTCGATGATGGTTATAAGCGTGACTACAACGACTGCAAAGCTACTCTGCCGGTGAAGAAATAACTTAACTTGCAAGCAACTCTTGTAGTGGGGCCACTCCTGAGGGGTGGTTTTTTTGCTATATGCGTACTGTAAAACCTCATTTCTGCAGGGGCATAATGGCAAGATCGAGCAACAAAGTGGCAGTATTGATTAAGCGAGACCGAGATGATCACTGGATAATTGCCACGATCAAGTGATTCCGTCAAACCAGTTCATCATGGTAATTCCTATATGTTAGGCATCGTCAAAGTCGCGCTCAGGCGTCCCTATACATTCGTCGTCATGGCGATCCTGATCATGATTGCCGGGATATTGTCCGCGCTGCGGATGCCAACGGATATTTTCCCTGATATTCGTATCCCCGTGATTGCGGTAGTTTGGCAATATGCCGGGATGTCGCCGGACCAGATGACCGGGCGCATCATTACACCGTATCAGCGTTCGCTGACGACCACGGTCAACGGCATTGAGCATATCGAATCCAACTCATATACCGGCTTCGGTGTCGTCAAGATTTTTTTCCAGCCTGGAGTCAATATATCCACGGCCAATGCCCAAGTGACTGCCATGGCGCAATCCATGTTGCGGCAGTTGCCGAGCGGCACGCAACCCCCTTTGATTCTTAACTATAACGCATCCACTGTGCCTATTCTGCAGCTGGCATTGGCAGGTACAGGCTTGACCGAGCAGAATCTGGCGGATCTGGGCATGAATGCGGTACGCACGCGCCTGGTGACAGTGCCGGGTGCGGCGATTCCTTATCCATTCGGCGGCAAGACGCGACAGGTGCAGATCGACCTTGACCCGGATGCGATGCAGGCGCGTGGACTTTCTGGTCAGGATGTAGCCAATGCATTGGCGGCGCAGAACCTGATTTTGCCTGCCGGGACGCAGAAAATCGGCAATTTTGAATATACGATCCAGCTCAATAATGCGCCTTCCGCGCTGGAAGAGTTGGGAGATTTACCGATCAAGGTGGTAAATGGCGCCACGGTTCATATCCGGGACGTGGCGCAGGTGCGGGATGGCAACCCGCCGCAGACCAATGTGGTGCATGTGGATGGTGCGCGCTCGGTATTGATGTCGGTGCTGAAGAATGGTGCGACCTCCACGCTGGCGATCGTGGCGGGCATCAAGGATAAGCTGGCCGAGATCAAGCCTACCCTGCCCGACGAGCTGGAGGTGCGGCCTATCAACGATCAGTCGATTTTCGTCAGCGCCGCCATCAAGGGTGTGGTGCTGGAGGGATGTATTGCTGCTGCCTTGACCAGTGTCATGATCCTGCTGTTCCTGGGGAGCTGGCGTTCGACGGTCATCATTGCCATTTCCATTCCCTTATCGATTCTGGGTGCCATTGCCGGACTGGCGATGGCGGGAGAAACGCTGAATATCATGACCCTGGGCGGGCTGGCGCTGGCTGTCGGCATCCTGGTGGATGATGCCACGGTGACGATAGAGAACATCAACTGGCATTTGGAGCAGGGCAAGCCGGTGGAGCCCGCCATCCTGGACGGCGCGCGCCAGATTGTGACCCCGGCGTTTGTATCGCTGCTGTGCATTTGTATCGTATTTGTGCCGATGTTTTTCCTTGAAGGCGTGTCGCGATTCCTGTTTGTGCCCATGGCGGAATCCGTGATGTTCGCGATGATCAGCTCTTTCATCCTGTCACGGACGCTGGTGCCAACCATGGCGAAGTATCTGTTGAGGCCACATGCGCCGCATACGGATTTGCATGGCAACAACCAGTCGCTGCCGCCATCACGCAATCCGCTGGTGCGATTCCAGCGTGGTTTTGAGGAGCGATTCGAGCATTTCCGCGACGGTTATCAGGGCGTGTTGGTGCTGATGCTGGCCAAGCGACGGAAATTCATTGCCGCATTCCTGGCATTTATCATGCTCAGCTTTGCCTTGGTGCCATCGCTGGGACGCAATTTCTTCCCTGATGTGGATGGCGGACAGATTCTCATGCATGTGCGTGTGCCAGTAGGCACGAGACTGGAGGAAACTGCTGCCCGGTTTGCCAACATCCAGACCGCGATCCGCAACATCATTCCATCCAATGAAATTGAAACCATGGTGGATAATATTGGCATGCCGATCAGCGGTATCAACCTGGCCTATAACAATACCGGGGTCATCGGCGTGCAGGACGGGGATATCCAGATTGCGCTGACGCGGGAGCACAAACCGACAGCGGAGTATGTCAAGCGTTTACGCGAGGAGCTGCCGCGCTTGTTCCCGGATACAACCTTTACCTTCCCGCCTGCGGATATCGTGAGCCAGATTCTCAATTTCGGCTCGCCAGCGCCGATTGATCTGCAGATACGCGGCAACAATCTGCAGGCTAATTTCGATTATGCCAACCAGCTGGTGGCGGAAATTCGCAAGGTGCCAGGCATTGCCGATGTACGCGTACAGCAGTCGCGCCGCCAACCCGTGCTTAAAGTGGATATGGACCGTTCGCGCGCGCAGGAAGTCGGCCTGAATACGCGCGATGTCACCAATAATATGGTCGTGACGCTGGCGGGCAGCAGTCAGGTAGCGCCCACTTTCTGGCTGAATCCGGCCAATGGCGTTTCCTATCCAATTGTGATGCAAACACCGCAATACCGCATGGATAGCTTGTCAGCACTGGAAAATCTGCCTATCAATGGCAGCGCATCCGGCGCTACGCCGCAGATACTTGGTGGTTTGGCGACCTTCTCGCGCAGCAATGCCAACGCACTGGTCAGCCAGTACGATATCCAACCCATGGTGCAGATCAATGCCACCACGCAGGGCCGCGACCTGGGCGCGGTGGCAAAGGATATCCGCCAGATTCTGGCTGCACATGCCGACAGTATGCCCAAGGGCTCCAATGTTGCATTGCTGGGGCAGGTGCAGACCATGGAGCAGGCTTTCTCCGGTTTATTGTTCGGGCTGGTGGGTGCCATTGTCCTGATTTATTTGTTGATTGTGGTGAACTTCCAGTCCTGGAGCGATGCTTTCGTGATTGTCAGTGCCTTGCCGGCAGCGCTTGCTGGCATTGTCTGGATGCTGTTTGCCAGTTTTACACCATTATCGGTGCCCGCCTTGACGGGGGCTATCATGTGCATGGGGGTAGCGACGGCCAATAGTGTGCTGGTGATCAGCTTCGCGCGTGAGCGCCTCGCCGAGCTAGGCAATGCAACCCAGGCAGCTATCGAAGCAGGGTTTGTGCGATTCCGCCCGGTATTGATGACCGCATTGGCAATGATGATCGGTATGGCGCCGATGGCGCTGGGCCTGGGCGAGGGTGGCGAACAGAATGCGCCGCTCGGCCGCGCCGTGATCGGCGGCTTGCTGTTCGCAACTGTCACCACGCTGATTTTTGTGCCGGTGGTGTTTAGCGTTGTGCACCGTCATTACCGCAAGCCTGATGTAGAAAAGAATGTAGGGAACTCAAGTCATGGAGAAGTCAATGTCATCTGATCTGAACGCGCCGCGCCGTATTGTGCGTAAAGGCAGCCTGATCGCTGCCCTGGTGGCAATTGCTATTGTGGCCTACGGTCTGACGATACGCGCCAAGGAAAGCGAGGCGCTCAGGCAATGGACGGATGACCAGGCAATTCCATCTGTGGCCTTAGTCAGCCCTGTCAGCGATAGCAGTGCACGCACGCTGGAATTGCCCGCGCGACTGGAAGCCTTTGCCCGCGCCCCCATTTATGCACGAGTGAGCGGTTACCTCAAGCAATGGAATGCCGATATCGGCAGCAAGGTCAGGACAGGACAGGTGCTGGGCGAGATCGAGACGCCCGACCTTGATCAGCAGTTGCTGCAGGCCAGGGCTGACGTCGCCACTGCCAAGGTAAACGCCGAGTTGGCCGGAACGACTGCCAAGCGCTGGCAATCCATGTTGAACACGGATTCTGTCTCCAGACAGGAAGTGGATGAGCGCGTCGGCGACTATGCCGCCAAGCAGGCTATCCTGCAGGCGGCGCAAGCCAATCTCGACCGCATGCAGGCTACCAAGGGATTCACCAGGCTGGTGGCGCCTTTTGACGGCGTGGTGACGGCGCGTGCTACCGATATCGGCGCGTTGATCAATGCAGGCGATGCGGGCCAACCGCTGTTTGTCGTCTCCGATACGCGCAAGCTGCGCCTATATGTCAATGTGCCGCAGAACTACGTACCTTCCATTGGCAAGGATACGGTCGCGAAAGTGAGCATTCCCGGACGTCCGGGTACAGTCTATACCGCCAGGCTGGTCGCCTCCGCGCAAGCGGTGGATGCAGCCTCCGGCACTACATTGTTCCAGTTCCTGGTGCCGAACGAAGGTGGTGAATTGCTGCCCGGCGGCTTTGCCAGGGCCAGCCTGGAGCTACCTGCCAACGTAGCGACGTTGAGCATTCCTGCCAGTGCCTTGATCATGCGGCAGGGTGGTATGAAAGTGGCTGTGGTGGATGCGAATAATAAGGTAGTGCTCAAGCCGGTGACGATTGCAAGGGACCTGGGCAGGACACTGGAAATCAGCGCAGGCATTGAAGCGGGCGACAAGTTGGTGGATAGTCCGGCGGACGATATTGCTGATGGTATGCAGGTGCGAGCCATCTCCAGCGCCAATGAAGGGGCTGGCAAGTGAGCGCCAGGCAATATGCGCTGGCTGGCGGGCTGATGGTCTTGCTGGGCGCTTGCTCGTTTGCGCCCGAGCTCAAGTTGCCGGAGGTTCCGGTAGCGCAGGCTTATAAGGAAGCGCAGCCCTGGGTAGCCGCACAGCCTGCCGACCAATTGCCGCGAGGCCCATGGTGGAAGCTGTATGGCGATGCCGAACTGGATACTCTGCAGGATCGGCTGGTTGCTAATAGTCCAGACCTCTCGGCAGCGCTGGCCCGCTATCAGCAAGCGCTCGCCTATAGCGATCAGGCACGTGCCGGGCTGTTTCCCAGCTTGTCCGCCAATGGACAGGCCGGGCGCAACCGCGCTTCTGAAAACCGTCCGCTCGTCTCGCCAAATAGTGCTGTTTCACCGGTATATTCGAACTACAGCATAGGCTTGCAGGCTGATTATGAACTGGACCTGTGGGGGCGCGTCCGCAATACCGTGCAGGCAGGAGAAGCGCAGGCCGCGGCTATGGCGGCTGACCTGGAATCGGTACGTTTGAGTCTGCAGGCCCAGCTTGCCGATAGTTTTATCCTCCTGCGTGGTCTGGACCAGCAATTGCAATTGCTGGAAGAAACCGTGCAGGCCAATGACAAAGCCTTGGTGTTGACGCGCACCCGGCATGAAGCCGGTATCGTGCCTGGCCTTGATGTGAGCCGCGCCCAGACGCAGCTGGAAGCGACCCGCTCACAGCTTGAGCAGCTCAAGGCGCAACGCGCGGTGGTGGAGCATGCGATCGCTGCCTTGGTTGGCGAATCGCCTTCCAGTTTCAGCATCGCCAGCCAGCAGGTGCCGATTACCTTGCCGCAGATTCCCGTGAGCGTGCCTTCCACCTTGTTGCAGCGCAGGCCGGATATTGCCTCGGCGCAAAGGCGCGTGGCGGCGGCCAATGCCAGCGTGGGCGTGGCAAAAACGGCATTCTTTCCCGCGCTGAGCCTGAGCGCGGCATTTGGCTATCAAAGCATTTCCACCGGCAACTGGCTGAGCGCGCCGAGCAATTTCTGGGCTATCGGCCCGGCTATGGTATTCCAGCTATTCGATGGCGGTCGCCGCAAAGCGCAGGTGGCGCAAGCCGAAGCTGTGCTGGACGAAACTGGCGCGAATTACCGCAGCGTGGTACTGGAGGCTTTCCAGCAGGTGGAAGACAACCTGGCCCGCCTCCATCATTATCAGGTGGCAGCCACTGCTGAACAAACGGCTGCCGGAGCGGCGCGGAAATCCACGGAGTTTGCGCTGAGCCGGTATCGCGAAGGCGCGGCGAATTATCTGGAAGTGACCTCGGCGCAAACCCAGGCGCTGGATACTCAGCGAAACCTGCTGATTCTGCAAGTCAGCCAATTGCGCGCCAGCGTCGATCTGATCCGCGCTCTGGGCGGCGGATGGCAGCAATCTCAAGCGGTTGATGCAAGCCTGGGTGCTGCTGACTAATTACTTATCTGGAAGCCGGTTTTTCCTGTGACCAGCGCGTCAGGTAATTGCTGGGAGATTCACCCATGGAGCGCGTGAACATGCTGGTGAAGCCTGCTGTGCTTTCATAGCCCAGCGTCAGGGCGATATTAGTGATGCTGATGCCCTCAGTCAGCATTTCGACGGCGCGTATCAGGCACAATTGCTGGCGCCATGCGGAAAATGTCATGCCGGTTTCTTTCTGGAACAATCGCGCCAGGGTTCTGGCGCTGGCACCTGCGATCTGCGCCCATTCCTCGATATTGCGGTCATCTCCCGGTGACTGGTGCAGCCTCTCTGTCACACGGCGCAGGCGAGAATCCCTACCCTCTGGCAGGAACAGCGGCGCCTGCTTGGCAATGCTGATCTGATCGACCAATACCTGCATCAGCCTGTGTTCCGGCCCGTGCAGGGCGTACTGGTTGTTGATGGCAACCGCATGCGTGACCAATTCGCGCAGCAACGGGGTCAGCGTGATGACGCAGCAGCGCATGGGCAGGTTGTCCAGTAATTCCGGCGCGATGAATACCGTTTGCATTTCCGAGGGCTGGGTATAGGTGACGCTGTGGGCGGCAGCGCTGGGTATCCAGCAGGCCCGGCCCGGTGGCGTGATCCAGGAGCCATCCCGCGATTCGACGCGCATGCTGC
>NZ_DAIUFW010000005.1:0-15910 GCF_036844465.1 Methylobacillus sp. | reverse complement strand
GCCCGGCCCGGTGGCGTGATCCAGGAGCCATCCCGCGATTCGACGCGCATGCTGCACGCCTCCTGACGCAGAGTCTTGCCATCAGCCAGGAGCCATCCCGCGATTCGACGCGCATGCTGCCGGATGTGATGAACATCAGTTGTCCACGCCGGTGGGCATGTGTTTCCACGCGCCATCCGCTGGAGTAGTTGCCGACTCTGGCTACTACCGGCAGTGGCGAGAGGTCAGGGTCGGGGCCGACTCCATTGACGTCCCTGAATACCGGGTAAACGGTGATTTCTGGCATTGAGAGCCTTAGAGCAGATGCTGAATGCATTAATCAGGGGTTGCTCGGTTGACACTCACTGGCTGCAGCGCTGGTTACGCTGGCCCAGCGGGAGGCGGATTGCAGCGCCTCGGTGCTGGCGGCATCCAGCGCTGCCACGCCGCCGCGCGCATCGGTGCCTGATGCTGGGCTTTGGGCAGATACCAGCGTGGAAGCCAGCGGCTTGCGGGAGCGCTTATCCATCAGGCTGGCCTGTAACTGGACTACGCCGTGGCTGCTATTGGCGTCATCAAAGACATGATCGAAGGCAGTGATATAGAGTTTTAGGCTGCATCCCGCATGGCTGGAGGGGGTGGTGGCCAGTTTCTGGCGCAGCAGCTCTACGGGAGGACTTGCCCAGCGGCTTTCCGCATAGACAAACACCTGCGAGGGGTTCTTGTAGTTGAGGCGGTAGCGGATGTTGCTGTGCTGGATGGCATCCATGGCGCTGAGACTCTCAACCGGCAGGCTGAAATCCACTGGCCGGGTTGCGGCTTGCAGGCCGAAATCATACAAGTCCAGCGGCGTGGTTTTGGGTTTGATCGAGCTGACGCAGGCATTCAGGCTGAAAGCAGCTAACAGTGCCAGCGCAAGGGACGGGAGTGTGTGCATGGGATACCTCATTGAGCGGAATCGAAGCCGGATTCACCAGGGCCGGGGCGCATTTCCGGTTTGCCGAAAATCAGGCTTTGCGGATTCTCCTCCAGCATGTCCAGCAGGCGGCTGATGCGGCGGGCATCATCGTTGGCAGTTGCGGTCAGATCGTTGATGCGCGGCAGGGTTTCATTATTCAACGTGTCGCCAACCAGACCAGCGCTGTGACGCAGGTCGCCGGTCATATTGCGCACGTCCTGCACGGTGGCGGTCAGCTCGTTGAGCAGCGGCGTGGCGGCATTGGAGGCCTCTTGCAGATTGGCCAGGGTTTGCGTGAGCTGCTGCTGGTTCTGTTCAGACATGAATTTGCTGGCCTTGCCGAATGCTTCATTGGCAGATGCCAGTACTGGCTCCAGCCTGGAGGTCGCCCGCTCGAGATTGGCCAGGGTCTGGTTCAGGGTCGGCACGTCGATACTCTCGATAACGTTGTTGGCATGCTCCAGGGTGGCGGAGCCGTGATTGATAAAGGTTTCCATCTTATCCACCATGCGCGGGACGCGTTCGGAGATGCGGTCTATCAGTGAGGGGCGCATGGTGATGAGCGAATCCGGCGCAAGCTCCTCTCCCGTACCTGAGTCGTTCGGGTCGTTGAGGTCGATATAGGCAAGCCCCGTTACCCCTTGGGAGCGCAGTTCCGCATAGGCGTCCCTGGTCAGGCGCAGCTTGTCGTCCACCCGAATGATGATCTCGATCGAGGATTGCGAATTCGGGTCAAGCGCAATATCGGAGACTTTTCCCACGTTGACGCCGCGGAATTTGACCGAGGCTTCCTGGCTGAGCCCGGTGACAGGTTGTTTCGAGATGATCTTGTATTCGGTGAACGATTGGCGGGTGCCGCTCATCCACCAGAATGAGAATGCAAGAATCGCCAGCAGGATCAGAGTGATGATACCGACAGCAAGGGCGTGAGCACGGTTTTCCATAAATTATCCAATCCTTTCCAGTCGGACACGAACGCCCTGGAAAAAGTTTTGCACAAAGGGGTGGTCGATGTTGCCAAGCTCGCGCAGGCTGCAATTGGCGACGATATGCTTGTCGGCCAGCACCGCTACCTTGTCGGTCAGCGATACCAAAGTATCCAGATCATGGGTGACGAAAATTACTGTCAACCCCAAAGAGTGCTTGATGCTCTTGATCAATTCGACAAAATTTTCGCTGCGATCCGGGTCCAGCCCCGCGGTTGGTTCGTCCAGCAACAGCAATTCCGGCTCCAGCGCCAGCGCGCGCGCCAATGCCACACGCTTGATCATGCCGCCGGAAAGTTGCGAGGGCAACCGGGTGCCGGTGTCCGGCTCCATTTCCACCAGCGCCAGTTTGTGCAATACGAGCTGGCGGATGGTGGCTTCGTCAAATTGCTTGAGTTCGCGCAGGGGAAAGGCGATGTTGTCGAACACGCTGAGCGCGGAGAACAGCGCACCCTGCTGGAACAGCATGCCCAGCCGGTTCATCAGGCGTTGTTGCGGCAGTCTGCTCATGGCATGTAGATTTCTGCCGAACAGCAATACCTCACCCTTGGTCGGACGGGTCAGGCCGACAATATGCCGTAGCAGAGTGGTCTTTCCGCTACCGGAGCCGCCGACCAGGGACACAATCTCGCCGGTATTGATCGTCAGGTCGAGGTTCTGGTGCACGGTATTGCTGCCGAACACCGTCCAGACTTTCCTGATGTCGCAGATCGGAGGCATTGCTTGCTGGTTCATCGTCATACCCCGATGCTTCTCGTGAGAATGGCGAAACCCGCATCGATCAGGATGACGCAGGTAATGGCGGTGACGACGGAACTGGTGGTGCTGCGGCTCAGGCTTTCGGTGTTCGGCTTGATGCGCAGGCCGAAGTGGCAGGCCATGACGGCGACAATGAAGCCAAACATGACGCCCTTGACCAGACCCAGAGTGAGGTTGACCGGCTGCACGACGGTAGCAAGGTAATCAAAAAAGAAGCGGTATCCCAGGCCGAGTTCGAGATTGGCGGAGAGGGCGCCGCCGAGCAAACCCCAGCACGAGGTCCAGATGACAAGGAACGGTGCGATGAAAGTGAGCCCTAACACTTTGGGCAGCACAATGCGCAGGATGCGGGAAATACCCATGGTGGCGAGCGCGTCGATTTCCTCGGTGACGCGCATGACGCCGATCTGGGCGGCCATGGCAGAACCTGACCGCCCGGCAATCAGTACGGCCATGAGGATGGGCCCAAGCTCGCGGATGATGGCCAGCCCGAGGATATTAACGATGAAGATGTCAGCGCCGAAGGTACGGAGCTGAGTTGCCATCAGGTAACTCATGGCAATGCCGATCATGAAACCCAGCAAGGCTGTGACCGGGAGTGCCGTCACGCCACTTTTATAGACATTGGCGCTGAACTCGCGCCAAGGGAAATCCTGCGGTCGGCGCAGGAGATAAGCCAGTTCCATGACCAGCAGCCCCAGCAGGCTGACGAAATCACGGAGATGGCTGCTCATGAAAATCGTCAGCCTGCCTGCTGCGGCTATCAGCTTTAGCAGGTTGAAACGCGAGGATTTTTCAACGGTTGGATTAGGAATGCTGGCCAGCGTTTCAAATAAAGCGGCTTGTTCGTCAGTGAGCGCTACCTTATCCTTTAATTGACCATGCCAGCCATTCCACAAGACTGCCGCGCCAGCGGTATCCAGCTGTTCGATCTGGGTCAGGTCCCAGTGAATATTGGCATCGGCAAAATAGGGCTTGAGCGCACGGCGCAGCCGGGCGAAGTCGTTATCCAGGTCGCGCAGGGACCATTGCCCGTTGAGGACAATGCGTGTTGCACCTGGAGCATCTCGCTCTACCTGAAAACCTGCAGCAGCCATAGCATTCTTG
Organism: Methylobacillus sp.; assembly: GCF_036844465.1. Lineage (NCBI taxonomy): Bacteria > Pseudomonadati > Pseudomonadota > Betaproteobacteria > Nitrosomonadales > Methylophilaceae > Methylobacillus > Methylobacillus sp. The sequence goes on along the minus strand of NZ_DAIUFW010000005.1, from coordinate 12,121 downwards.
TTGAATATTGCCCTGGCAACGGCATGCTGCCAGGGCATCTTTAAAGCCTAAATTATGTGTTGGTCAGTCAGATCTTGCCGTCCAGGCCCATCTGGAAGTATTTATGCACGATCTTGTCCTGGTTTTCCAACAGCCAATCGATATCGGGCTTATTGTTCATCGCCTTGTGGATGGCGTTGGCTGTGGCCTTACGGTGGATGTCGAACAGGATTTGATGGTCCAGGTTGTCCTGGTCGATCACGATGGGGTTGAGCCAGACCGAGACGATGATGCCGAGGTCGTTGGCTTTCTCCTTGGGGATATCGCCATTGCGCACGGCATCCAGCACGCCATTGGCGATTGCGGCCTGCACGGTGCCCATGAGGATATTGGTGTAACGCTCGTTCTTGACGGTGACCTTGCTCACCATGATGGTGGCGGGACGCACCATGATGTCAGTATTGAGGATGGCAAGCACGCGGGAGTGTCCCTTGACCTGGTCACCAAGCAAGGTGCCGAAGGCAGTGCCCATGGGGCCGTCCATTTCGCCGATGATCACCTCTGGTTCGGCAGCCGTTCCGGGCGGGCCACCTGCCACCAGGGCTTCGCCGACACGCATGTAGATCTTGTCGCTCATTGTGTATTTCTCCTTGCTTGATTGTAATGAGAAGGCAGTAACTGGTTAGTTTTAACCGAAAACCAAGCTAATTGCAAAAGAGTATTTCGGCTCGTCCAATGACAACAGCGGCAGGCTATAATTTCCCGGTTGACTATTTTTTAAGGCAGGACCCATGAAAAGTTACCGTAAAGAGCTGTGGTTCAATGCGCCGTCGCGCGTGGCGTTCATCAACATTACCCATGAAGTCGAAATCTGTTTGCGCGAAAGCGGCGTGCGTGAAGGGCTGGTGCTGGTGAATGCGATGCATATCACTGCAAGCGTGTTCATCAACGATGATGAATCCGGCCTGCATCATGATTATCGTGAATGGCTGGAGCGCCTGGCGCCGCACGAGCCCATTCGCAACTATCGCCATAACGATACCGGCGAGGACAATGCCGATGCGCACATGAAGCGCCAGATCATGGGCCGTGAAGTCGTGGTCGCGGTGACGGAAGGCCGCCTGGATTTTGGTCCGTGGGAGCAGATTTTCTATGGAGAGTTCGATGGCCGCCGCAATAAGCGCGTACTCGTGAAAATCATCGGGGAATGAGCGTTTGAACAAGCGCGTGCTGGTGATTCTGGCACATCCCATGCTGGAAAACTCGCGTATCAACCGGGCGCTGCTTGAGGCTGCCCGTCGCTGCGAGTGCGTGCGGGTGCATGATCTTTATGCCGCTTATCCTGAGCAGATGATTGATGTGCCGCATGAGCAGGCATTAGTGAATGAGCATGACGTGCTGGTGTTCCAGCACCCTTTATATTGGTATTCATGCCCGGCTTTGCTGAAAAGCTGGCTGGATACCGTGCTGCGCTACGGCTGGGCTTATGGTGAAACCACACATTTGTCGGGCAAGGCCTGGGTGCAGGTTGTTTCTGCAGCGGGGTCGGAAGTCGTCTACCAGCGCCGTGGCTATAACCATTTTTCCATGGCCGAGCTGTTGCGACCTTTCGAACAGACGGCGAGGCTATGCAATATGCACTATCTGCAACCTTTTCTCATCCAGGCGGCGGATACTCTCAGCGATGAGGCTTTGCAGGATCAAGCGGCAAGTTATGCTATCTGGCTTGATCGGTTGGCGGCAGGCGATTGGCCGCCAGTGGTAGATAGCTTGCAGGCGGAAGAGGCGAAGTATCTGGCGCCGGATAATGACATGAAAGCAAGCTGATGGCGGACACCCAGATTCCTGCCCTATTGCTGGAAAGCGCTATCTATCTCGGTGCGGCGGTGCTGGCCGTGCCTGTGTTCCGCCGCATTGGCCTCGGCTCCGTGTTGGGATACCTGTTTGCTGGAATCGTCATCGGCCCCTGGGGGCTGGGCTTGGTCGGGAACACCGAGACGGTGATGCATTTTTCCGAGTTCGGCGTGGTAATGATGCTGTTCCTGATCGGGCTGGAGATCGAGCCGGACAAGCTCATGGAGTTGCGCCTGCCGATTTTCGGTATGGGTGGTTTGCAAGTCTTGCTCACTACTGGCTTGGTATATGGGTTGGGCGTGGTCTTTGGCCTGGATTGGCGGTTCTCGTTGGTGGCAGGCATGGGGATTGCCATGTCTTCCACCGCAATTGCGATACAGATTCTTGCCGAGCAGGGGGCATTGAACCGGCCGGCAGGGCGAGCCTCGTTTGCCGTCCTGCTTTTCCAGGATCTGGCGGTTATTCCCATCATGATCCTGCTGCTGGTTATCGCTCCAGGGGCGCATACCTCGCATGGCGTACATATGGACTGGCTGGCGATTCTCAAGGCCATTGGACTGGTGGTGTTGCTGATACTGGGCGGGCAATACCTGCTGCGCCCGGTGCTGCGCTATATCGCCAACACCGGGCTACGGGAAATATTCATCGCCTTTGCCTTGTTCCTGGTCATCGGCGTTTCCATTCTCATGACACTGGTCGGTTTATCCATGGCTTTGGGAGCATTCATTGCCGGAGTGCTGCTCGCGGATTCGGAATACCGCCAGGAGTTGGAACTGGATATCGAGCCTTTCAAAGGTTTGCTCCTGGGGCTGTTTTTCATTTCTGTGGGCATGTCGGTCAACCTGGACATGGTGTTGCAGCAGCCAGGGCTGATTATCGGGCTGGCATTGGCTATTGTGCTGGTCAAGCTGGCGTTACTGTTCGGCTTGGCACGGATATTCGGTCAGGCGAATGCTGGCAGCATGATGTTTGCGGTGACCTTGTCGCAGATAGGCGAGTTCGCTTTTGTGATTTTCAACACGGCGGTCGAGGCCAAGGTCATCAGCGCCGGGCATAGCGCGTTGCTTAACTCCGTGGTGGCGTTATCCATGGTCACCACGCCGTTATTATTGCTGCTTTTTCAGTATGGCTATCGGCGCAGGCTGAAGCAGCATCGCAAGAACCGGCAGCATGACGAATTTGAGGAGGCACGGCCCGTTATCATTGCCGGGTTCGGCAGGGTGGGGCAGGTTATCACCCGTTTGTTGACCAGTGCCGGAATTGTGCCGACGGTGATCGAGCACGATCCCAACCAGATCGAGCTGATGCGCAGCTTCGGTTATCGCGCCTATTACGGCGACATTACCAGGCCCGATGTATTGCGCGCGGCAGGCATCGCCAAAGCGCGGCTCTTGATACTGGCGATAGACAATGCCGAAGATGCGTTGGAAACGGCGCGGTATGTGCGCCAGCATTATCCCGAAGTCAGAATTTTGGCCCGCGCGCGCAACCGTACCTATGTATTCGACTATATGGATATGGGAATTGATTGCGTCCGTGAAACTTTCTTCTCAGCGGTGCATCTGGGCGAGAAGGCATTGTGCGAAATGGGCTATACACCGTACCAGGCATATAGCGCCGCCTGGCGGTTCCGACAGGGTGATGAGAAAATGACGCGGGAATTGCAGCCTATCCACACCAATATGCAGGAAGTGGTTTCCTACACGGTGCGCACCCGCCAGGATTTGCAGCGGATGCTGGCGCGGGAAATGGAAGAGGTGACGGATAGCCGCAATCACAATGTCTGGGAAGGCCCGGACGCGTCAAGTGGCTCCAAGCCCTCTTGAGCAGCAATTGCCACAACACAGCAAGGAGAGCAGCAACGCCAGGAGAGCTTGATGAGTTGCTTTAGCTCTGGATATAGTTTTCCAGTTGCTGGATGAGAAACTCCTGGTAGGCGATGGTTTCCTTCACCAGATCGCCAATGGAGAGCAGGCCGACCAGCTTGTCATCTTCCAGCACTGGCAGGTGGCGGACGCGCTTGCCTGACACCAGGTTCATGCAATGATCCACGGTATCGTCGAGGTGTACTGTCGTCAATTGCGCCGACATAATGTCGCCGACAGTCGTGGTTCTCGAGGTTCTGCCTTTGAGGACGACTTCGCGCGCATAATCCCGCTCGGAAAAGATGCCGACCAGCTTGTCTCTCTGCATGACGGCCAACGCACCGATATGGTGCTCGGCCATGAGGAGCAAAGCGTCATAGATCAGGCTTTCCGGCGCAACGGAATATACGGTACTGCCTTTGGTGTCCAGAACTTGCCGCACGGTTTTCATGGTGGCGCCTCCTTTTGTTTTCTTGTCAGTATGGGGTCAATATACACTGGATTGCGTTCGTGATGAATATCCAGGACATGGATGGCGGGTTATCGGCTGCCAACCCCTGAAATGCAATATGCCGCTGAACGCGGCATATTGATTCAATCACAAGCTACTGGCGTGGTCAGTGCTGGGCGCGCAATGTTTTCGCTGCAGCGACCATATTGGTCAGCGCAGGGGTCACCTCTGCCCACTGGCGGGTTTTCAGGCCGCAGTCAGGGTTTACCCACAGGCGCTCGGCAGGGATGCGCTCTGCAGCCTTTTGCATCAGCTGCACCATGTGCTCTTCTGTCGGTATGTTGGGCGAGTGAATGTCGTAAACGCCAGGACCGATTTCGTTCGGGTAATTGAAGTTGTCGAACGCGTCGAGCAGCTCCATATCCGAGCGCGAGGTCTCAATGGTGATGACGTCGGCATCCATGTCCGCGATCGAAGCAATGATGTCGTTGAACTCGGAATAGCACATATGAGTGTGAATCTGGGTTTCGTCTTCCACGCCGTTGGCGGTGATGCGGAACGATTCCACGGCCCAGTCGAGGTATTCCTTCCATTGCGATTTACGCAGCGGCAGGCCTTCGCGCAAGGCAGCCTCGTCGATCTGGATCACGTGTACGCCGGCTTTTTCCAGGTCGAGCACTTCCTGGCGGATGGCCAGTGCGAGCTGGTAGCAGCTTACGGAGCGTGGCTGGTCGTCGCGCACGAATGACCAGTTGAGGATGGTCACGGGACCAGTCAGCATGCCCTTCATCGGCTTGGCTGTGAGCGATTGCGCATACTTGATCCATTCCACGGTCATCGGGTGCGGGCGGCTGATGTCACCGAACAGGATGGGCGGCTTCACGCAGCGCGAACCGTAGGACTGCACCCAGCCGAACTGGCTGAACGCATAGCCTTCCAGTTGCTCGCCGAAGTATTCCACCATGTCGTTGCGTTCGGCTTCGCCGTGCACCAATACGTCCAGGCCCAGCTTTTCCTGTTCGCGCACGCTGCGCTCGATTTCCTGCTGCATGGCGGCCTTGTAAGCAATTTCATTCAGCGTGCCTGCCTTGAATTGGCTGCGGGCCTGACGGATATCGGCGGTTTGCGGGAATGAGCCGATGGTAGTCGTGGGGTACTTTGGCAATTGCAGCAAAGCTGCCTGCTTTTGCGCGCGCTGGGCATACGGGTTCTTGCGCTGGCCTAGCTTGGCATCCAGTTCACCCAAGGCAGCCTTGACTGCTGGATTGTTCACGCGCGGCGAATTGCGACGTGCGTCGATCGCGGCCTGGTTGGCGTCGAGTTCCGCCTTGACGGCAGCGCGACCACTGCGCAACGCGGTAGCCAATACCTTCAATTCTGCCAGTTTCTGGATGGCAAACGCCAGCCAGGACTTGATTTCTTCATCCAGACGTTGTTCGCTGTCGAGATCCACAGGTACGTGCAGCAGCGAGCAGGAAGGCGCAATCCATAGGCGCTCGCCCAATTGTTGCGCCAGCGGCTCTACCCAATCCAGCACGGCATTGAGGTCGGTTTTCCAGATGTTGCGGCCATTGATGACGCCCAGAGATACAACTCTGTCCGCAGGAAGCAGTTCGAGCAGCGGCGCAATGTCGTCGCGCCCGTTGATGGCATCGATATGCACGCCCGCGACTGGCAGGCTGGCAAGCAAGGCGCGGTTTTCCAGCAATTGACCAAAATAGGTCGCCAGCAACAGCTTGACCGGAATGCTCTTGAAGTAGCTATAAGCAGTTTCAAACGCATCCTGCCAGCCGTCGTCGAGCTCGGTAACCAGGATCGGTTCGTCGATCTGCACCCATTCAACGCCTTGCTTCGCCAGGGTTTCCAGCAGTTCGGCATAGACAGGCAGCAGGCGCTGCAACAAGGCCAGCTTGTCGGAATCGTCCTTGGCTTTGCCGATGGCCAGGTAGGTCACCGGCCCGATGATGACGGGCTTGGCCTTGACACCCTGCGCCTTGGCTTCGGCCAATTGTTCCAGCAGGCGCGATGTGTCCAGCTTGAATGCGGTATTGGCGTTGAATTCTGGCACGATGTAGTGGTAGTTGGTGTCGAACCACTTGGTCATTTCGCCCGCGGCGACGCCGCCGCAGCAAGCGGCATGTTCCTCGGCGGATTTGGCGGAGCGGCCGCGTGCCACGCGGAAGTAGTTGTCCAGCTGGTCGCCGTGGAAATCCTTGACGCGCTCGGGCAGGTTGCCCAGCGTGAAGCTCATGTCCAGCACCTGGTCGTAGAAGGCGAAGTCGCCAACTGGCACGAGATCGAGGTCCGATTGCGCTGCCCAGTGGCGCTGGCGCAAGGCGGCGCCAGTGGATTTCAACTCTTCACGGGAGGATTCGCCCTTCCAGTAGGATTCCAATGCGAATTTCAGTTCACGTTTGGCGCCAATGCGCGGAAAGCCAAGATTATGAATTGTGGCCATGTGCATTACCTTCATCAGAATTTATGATGTGAGCATGGTAGTCCGATCAATACATGATTAAAAATGGTATTATTTCAACACTCAATGAATTTAACTCATCAGTATGCTGGATAGAATCCATCTCACCATCATTCGCGAAGTCGAAAAGCAAGGCTCGCTGACGGCGGCAGCCAATGTGATGTGCCTGACGCAATCCGCGCTGAGCCATAGCATGAAGAAGCTGGAGCAGCAACTGGGCACGGATATCTGGCTGCGCGAAGGGCGCAGTCTGCGCCTGACGCAGGCCGGGCAATACCTGCTGGCGGTAGCCAACCGCGTCTTGCCGCAACTGGCATTGGCGGAAGAACGTCTGCGCCAGTTCGCTCAGGGAGAGCGCGGCACGCTGCGCATCGGCATGGAGTGCCATCCCTGCTACCAATGGCTGCTCAAGGTAGTGTCGCCTTACCTCGCCGCCTGGCCCGATGTGGACGTGGACGTGAAGCAGAAATTCCAGTTCGGCGGCATAGGCGCATTGTTCGGCTACGAGATCGACATGCTGGTGACGCCGGACCCGCTCTACAAGCCGGGCCTGCATTTCCAGCCGGTGTTCGATTACGAGCAGGTGCTGGTGGTGGGCGTGCGGCACAGGTTGAGCGGCGCGGAGTACGTGCTGCCGGAGCAGCTCGCGGCAGAAACCCTGATTACCTATCCCGTGGAAATCGACCGGCTGGATATCTATACCCAGTTCATGCTCCCTGCAGGCATTAACCCCAAGCGTCACAAGCAGATCGAGACTACGGACATCATGCTGCAGATGGTCGCGAGCGGACGTGGCGTGGCGGCATTACCGCGCTGGCTGGTCAATGAATATCGGGCCAAGTTTGACGTGGTGCCGCTGCGTCTGGGCAGGGACGGTGTCACCAAGCAGATTTTTCTCGGCATCCGCGAGTCGGATATGCATATCGACTACGTCCAGGCTTTTGTCGAATTGGCGCAGATTCAAGTTCTGGGCTGAGTCATACATATGGCTTAAATACCCTGGGCAAAGAGAGAGCGATGCTTGTCTCGGGTAAATGAAATAAGCGAAGTTGTGATAGTATCGCTAATGCTTTAGGTGCTTCTGACAAGTTCTTTGTCAGGAGTTAAACGGGAAGTTCGGTGCGCAATCTCACGTTCATAGTGAAGTGCAATTCCGACGCTGCCCCCGCAACGGTAAATGAGTCATGCCGGTTCGATATGCCACTGTGCAATGCTGCATGGGAAGGTGAACTGGATATATCCTCATAAGCCCGGAGACCGGCCTGATGCTTGTAATACGTTTGCTACGGTGGGTAGTGTGATGTGTGCTTGAGTGTCGTCCTGCGTCCTGTCAGGGCTCATGCCTATTTTCTCCTTATCCATTTGTAGCTTCATTTCATCAGATTTGGGGAAAATTCACCATGCGTAATACTTTTGCCTTGTTGCCATTGGCAGGTTTGCTATTGAGCGGTGCGGCCTATGCGGGTCCGTTTGCACCAGCTGCAGGCAAGCCTGGATCCACTGCTATTATTGGTACCGATCCCGGTTTCGTCCAGTGGGCTACCGGTTATGAAAACTATAATCCAGGCCCTAACGTCGATGCTACCTGGAAAACACCTGAAAATGCCTTGGGTGGTGCGGCGGGCACCGGTCTGGACAGCGTTTATGATATTGTCACTCTGGGCGATGGCGGCAGCATTACACTGACATTCAGTGGCACGATCTACAACGGTACTGGCTATGACTTTGCCGTATTCGAGAATTCTTTCAATGACACCTTCCTTGAGTTGGCATACGTTGAGGTTTCTTCTGACGGTATCAATTTCTTCCGTTTTCCTAACTATTCCTTCACATCCAATCCTGTCAGTGGCTACGGTACGGTGGATCCCACCAATATCCATAATCTGGCTGGTAAGTACAAGGTAGGTTATGGCACACCATTTGATCTTGATGATCTGGTAGGCATTGCTGGACTGGATGTCAATGCAGTCAGCCATGTCCGCCTGATCGACATTGTAGGGGATGGTAGCTATTTCGATAGTTATCCTGCTGAATACGGTGGCCCCAATCCTATCTATGATCCTTTCCCAACCTGGGGTAGTGGCGGCTTCGACTTGGATGCAGTGGGTGTCATCCACTTTGCAGCAGCCGTGCCGGAGCCGTCTGCGTATGCCATGTTGCTGGCAGGCTTGATTGTAGTGCCTGCAGTAGCGCGTCGTCGTCAACGTCGCAATCTGACAGCTTAACCCTCTCTGGAAAGGAAAAGATATGTACAAGTACATGACAAGCCTAGCTATTGCCGGGCTGATGGTAGCTGGGCAAGCTAATGCAGCGACTGTTACCAGCACATTTGAAGATCTCTTATCTAGCCCGAATAGCAATTACAACGGAGCGGACAAGATATTTACCAGTGGCCTGGGAAGCTTTCAGTTCAATTATGACGAGATGTATGGCTCATGGGATGGTTTCACTTACTCCAACCAGACTGATACCACAACAGCAGGTTGGTTGAACCAGTTCAGCGCTTTTGCAGGTGAAGGTGCAGATGGGTCATCCAGCTATGCGGTAGCTTATGTCTCCTCCTACTTTGGCAATCAGCCGACCATTACCTTTGATAGCGCGGTGAATGTAGCGGGTGCTTATATCACCAATACTACCTATGCGGCGCTCTCCATGACCTATGGTGATGATTTTGCCAAGATGTTTGGCGGTGTAAGTGGGAATGATGAAGACTGGTTCAAGCTGACTGCCTATGGTTTTGATGCGCTCGGCAATAGTACAGGTTTTGTCGATTTCTACCTGGCAGATTACCGTTTCAGCGATAACAGTCAGGATTACATCGTCAAGGACTGGACGTTTGTCGATTTTTCCAGCCTGGGTGCGGTGACTAAGATCACATTCAATGTAGCCTCTTCCGACAATCATCCGCAATGGGGTATCAATACTCCTGCCTACTTTGCGCTGGATAACCTGGTTGCAGCACCTGTGCCTGAGTCAAGCAGTGCAGCATTGCTGCTGGCAGGCTTGGGCCTGCTGGGTGCTGTTGCACGCAAGCGCCGCAGCTAGGTTTACCTGGCATTGCATTAGCCCGCGATCTTAGCTAGGTGGCGGGTTCTCATTTTTTACTCATCATGAATCTATCTCATCACACTCGCCTACTGCTGCTCGCGACCTTGATTACAGGGCCTAGTCTGACCAGTTTCGCCGCAGAAGATACAGCTACTCTGGAGGAGATCCAGATAATTGGCATGCACGATAATGAGGCCTTTAAAGGTTTACCGCATAGTGTCAGCGTGATTACTTCCGAGGAAATTGCCCGCTCTCCCTATAGTTCTGTGGCTGAACTGCTCAGTCGCGAAGCTGGACTTAACCTTAAAAGCTTTTATGGCAATGACAAGAAGGCCAGTATTGATATCCGTGGTATGGGTGATACTGCCGTCAGCAATGTTCTGGTATTGATTGATGGGGTGAAACTCAATGAATTCGACCTTTCAGGAGCTGATTTCAGCACCATAGCACTATCGCAGATTGAACGCGTGGAAATCCTGCGTGGTGGTGGCTCCGTGGAATACGGTGATGGTGCCGTTGGTGGCGTGATCAACATCATTACCAAACGTGGTTATCCTGGTCAGAAAATATCTGGTTTCGTCGAGGCAACGCGTGGCTCATTTGGTCAGCAGGATTTGCGAGGCAATCTAAGGGCTTCGGCTGGCCCCTTGGCAACCACCATCAATCTCAGTCAACTTGATACCGATGGTTACCGCAAGAACAGTGACCTTCGCTCCAAAAACGGCGCTATTGAATTCCGCCTGATGCCTAACGATCTGTATGATTTTTACCTCCGGATTAGCAGCCATCGAGATGAACATGGGTTTACCGGGTATGTCAGCAGAGAGGCGTTTAGATCCGAATCTGGACGAAGAGGAACACGGACACCAAATGATAGGGGCTGGACAGATGACGATAGTTATACCTTGGGGGCGAGCCTCGATTTCGAGCAATTCGGCAAGCTAACCTTGCAAGCAACCAAACGGCAACGCACCAATGATTATGTCATGAGCCCCAATCTTGGTTTGCCGATTGATAGGCAAATCGACCAAATCCAGTCGGAACGTAAGGATTACAGCCTTCGCTACGATCTGGAATTTTCCACCGGTCCACTCAAGCATAGCTTAGTAACAGGAGCAAATCGTCAGTTAGGCGATTACGCCAGACTATCAGGTATACAACTATCAGGAGTACATCCTGAACGTAAAGTAGCCGATCTCGACCGGCGTGGCCTGTTCATCAAGGACAGTATTGTTATCCCTGGCAATGTGACACTGGTCTTGGGCGCGCGCGTTGAAACATTTAGAACCATGATGTCTGATGAGAAGTACGCCAGAAATTGCAGTTATACCCCAGGTTTCCCACCGATTCTCATCGGATGCACACCCTATGCCTACCGTTCCGACAACCAACAAGGTGGCAACTGGCGCAATCATGGTTCGGAGGTTGGACTGAGCTGGAAACCCATTAACAGCTTTGATTTGTTTGCCAGTGTCACGCGCCAATTTCGCAGCCCCAATATTGATGAACTGGTACTTTCTTCATCAGACCTCAAGCCACAGCAGGGTAAGACTTCTGAACTCGGTGTCAGGTATGATCCAGACAAGTCGCTCTCTCTAAGTCTCACGTTATTCAAGATGCGCAATGAGGATGAAATCTACTTTGGGCCGCCAGCGGCAGGCGGCCTGGCTGTCAATCGTAACTATGATGAACCTACCGTGCGTAAGGGGCTGGAATTCCAAAGCAAATGGCAGATGAGTCCCAAGTGGTTCTCCAACTTCAACGCAGCCTATATTCAACCCAAGTTTGATGGTTCAGGTGCTGATATACCACATGTGCCACGCCAGACAGCCAACTTCAACCTGCGCTGGACGCCACAGCAAGCGTTAAGTTTGAGCGTGGGCCTGCGTTATGTCGGTAGCCGTTATGACGGCGACGACATTACTAATACCGCATTTGCTAAATTATCTGCGTACACCTTGGTAGATGCCGCACTGGGTTACGACCTCAAGCAATGGGAGTTGATGGCAGGGGTCAATAACCTGTTTGACCAGGCTTATACAACATTGGGTTATCGTGAGACCTATTACCCGATGCCCGGCAGAAATGGCTTCATCAGGGCCAGATTCAAGTTCTAGTTCAGGCTGGGAGAAATAAAAACATGAGCGATTCACAAGATTTCAAACGCAATTCCCTGCCATTGCCCAACGGTCACAACAAGGTGTTGCTGCACTCGTGCTGCGCGCCATGCAGTGGCGAGGTGATGGAGGCTATGTTGGCTTCCGGTATCGATTACACGATCTTTTTCTACAATCCCAACATTCACCCACTCAAGGAGTATGAACTGCGCAAGAACGAGAATATCCGTTTTGCCGAGCAGTTCGGCGTGCCGTTTGTCGATGCCGACTACGATCGCGACAACTGGTTCGCGCGCGCCAAGGGCATGGAGCATGAACCCGAGCGCGGCGT
>NZ_DAIUFW010000004.1:0-329613 GCF_036844465.1 Methylobacillus sp. | reverse complement strand
GCATTATACAGACCTTTTTAATTCGGTCAAGCCAGTTTCGAAAATTTATTATTCATTAATCTTCACCACCAACTTCGCCACCCATCTCATCAGCGAGCCGCGCATTTTACAGTATCTTTCGACCCGGTCAAGCACTTTTCAAAAATTTAATCTTCGATTTATTGCTTAACTGCGCTTCGCTCTATTTCAAGCGAGCCGCGCATTTTACAGACCTTTCTTAGGAGGTCAAGAGAAATTTGCTTCTTGCTTTCCCTTGTTGCGACTCGCCGTCAAAGCGAGCTGCGCATTCTACGCACCCGGAAAATTTGGTCAAGCGTTTTTCCGGAAAATTACAATTTAATTACAACTAGGCACTAACAATCTATCCAAACATGCTTTCTTAATATATAGGTATGTTATTCACCGCTGATAACAATGCGCGCAAACTTGCGTTTGCCTACCTGAGCAACAACAATAGTACCAATGGTTAATTGCAAGTTACGGTCCGATACCTTTTCACTATCCAGCTTCACCCCGCCTTGCTCTATCATGCGAAAGGCTTCGGATGTGCTCGCAACCAATCCCGCCTGCTTGAGCAATGGCCCAATGGCAATCGCAACCTCTTGAATAGAGACTTTCACCTCCGGCACATCGTCAGGGATGCCGCCTTTCGCCCGTAATTCAAAGTCTGCCAGTGCATCAATAGCCGCCTGGTTGCTATGGAAGCGAGCCACAATTTCCTGCGCAAAGCGCACTTTGATGTTGCGGGGGTTCTCACCTGCAGTGACTGCGCTGCGCCATTGCTCGACGGTGGCAATGGATTCAAATGAGAGTAAATCGATATAGCGCCACATCAACTCATCGGATACGGACATGAGCTTACTGAATATAGTATTGGCTGGTTCGGCGATACCTATATAGTTGCCTAGGGACTTGGACATCTTGTTGACGCCATCCAGGCCTTCCAGTAGCGGCACCGTCAGCACTGCTTGCGGCACCTGGCCATAATGTTTCTGCAGCTCACGCCCCATGAGCAGGTTGAAGCGCTGGTCAGTGCCGCCCAGCTCAATGTCTGCTTTCAATGCAACCGAGTCATATCCTTGCAATAAAGGATAGAGGAATTCATGAATCGCGATTGGCTGGTTGCCCTTGTAGCGTTTCTCAAAGTCATCGCGCTCCAGCATACGCGCCACGGTATGCGTGGCCGCCAGCTTGAGCATGCCTGCCGCGCCCAGCTCATTGATCCAGCGCGAGTTGAAAACAACTTCGGTCTGCTCGGGCTTGAGTATCTTGAATACCTGCTCCTGATAGGTCTTTGCATTGATTTGCACCTGCTCCTCACTTAGGGGCGGTCGTGTGGCACTTTTGCCGGTCGGGTCGCCGATCATGCCGGTGAAGTCGCCGATCAGGAACAAAACTTGATGCCCAAGATCCTGGAATTGGCGTAATTTATTGATCAATACCGCATGGCCCAGGTGCAGGTCAGGAGCGGTAGGATCAAAACCCGCTTTCACCCTCAAGGGTTGTCCGGTTTTGAGTTTATCGATTAATTCCTGCTCGCCGATCAGGTCATCAATGCCCCGCCTGATCAACGCCAGGCTGTCGTTCAAATTCGCCATATCTGATAAATATCCGTATCTTAGGGTGTTTTTTTGCTTTCACCATCCAGCACTTTTCTGTTAGCATGCCTGTCTTTAGATTGTGACAGCGATGAGGTAACGACCAGTGCAGCAGACTGAGCAGAGCCGAAAAGAAGTTATTTTAACGCAAAACCCAGCATTAAAAGAACGCAAGCTACGTCTGCGATGGCTGCTTGTCATTTCCAGCCTGCCGCTCTTTGGTATCATCACCGCCTTCGGTATCGCACCTCAAACCTCTACACAGAATGTCACCATTTCCACCATCGTGGAGAATATCGAATTACCCATAGCCTCTGCACCACTCGTTTCAGAAAATCTCGAACACGAAAACTACTGGCAGGCCGATCAAGTCCGCCGGGATGACACATTAGCCAGCCTGATGTCTAGGCTGAATGTGCAAAACAGCGAAGCCTTGACATTCCTGCGCAATGATCCAGATGCCAAAGCATTGGCATCACAGCTACGCCCAGGCCGCTCAATTCAAGCCCAAATCAACGCCAACGGAGAACTTCTCAAGCTGCAATACCAGCTTAACCAGTCCTCCACCCTGACGGTGGAGCGCACCGACACAGGCTATCAGGCCAAGACTGGCGAGCCAGTTCTGGAAGTGCATAATGTATTGAAAACCGCCGAAATCAGGAGCTCGCTCTTTGCAGCTACCGATGCCGCTGATATTCCAGACTCCATCGCCATCCAGATGGCGGAGATTTTCTCTTCCGATATCGATTTTCATACTGACCTGCGCAAGGGTGACCGTTTCGTCGTAATCTACGAAGCCAAGTATGACAATGGCAACTTGGTCAGCACCGGCCAGGTACTAGCAGCCGAATTCACCAATCAGGGCAAAACTTATAAAGCCGTGATGTATCGCACCCCAGAAGGCAAAGTGGCTTATTACACGCCTGAAGGCAAAAGCCTGCATAAGTCCTTCCTGCGCTCCCCGCTGGAGTTCACTCGCATCAGCTCCGGCTTCACCATGGGCCGCTTTCATCCCGTATTACAGAAAATTCGCGCCCACAAGGGCGTGGATATGGCCGCGCCTATCGGCACCCGCATCAAAGCACCTGCTGACGGTATTGTGCAATTTGTGGGCGTCAAAAATGGTTACGGCAACGTGATCTACCTGCAACACGCCGGCGGCGTCACCACGGTGTATGGACACCTTTCCCGTTTCGCGCCCGGCTTGCGTGCTGGCATGAAGGTATCCCAGGGCGATATCATCGGCAATGTTGGTATGACTGGGATGGCGACAGGCCCGCACCTGCATTATGAATTCCTGCTCAATGGCGTACATAGAGACCCACTCAAGGTAGCATTACCTGCCGCGCAACCACTTGCACCACAATACCGAGCTGATTTCGCAGCACATAGTGCAAATCTGAGCGCCCAATTACAACTGCTGAGTGCAAGCACGCTAGCATCGCTTGACTAGTGCATTCCGGGTTTTACATTGGCTTGATGTCAGGCACCAGCTTGGACGGTGCCGACAGTGTGGTGGCCTTGCTGGGTCAGCAGCAATGCAAGATCATCCAGCAGCAGTTCACCCCTTATCCGGCAGTATTGAAACAACAACTGCTGGCGCTACACGATGCAGGCGTCAATGAACTTGAATCAACAGCCCTCATCGGCAATCAACTCTCTCATTTATACGCCCGGAATATTGAAGCCCTATTGCAATCTGCTTCAATAACTTCTGCTGAAATCCGCGCCATTGGCTGTCATGGGCAAACTATTCGCCATCGTCCCGAATTGGGTTTCACCTTGCAGATTGGCAATCCGGCGTTGCTGGCGGAACTGACCAGGATCAGTGTGGTAGCAGACTTCCGCAGCCGGGATATTGCCGCCGGTGGACAAGGCGCCCCTCTGGTCCCCGCTTTCCATGCTACCATGTTCGCCCATCCGCAAAAGCATAGGGCTATCTTGAATATTGGCGGGATTGCCAATATTACGCATCTGCCTGCCGCAGGCGGCCACGTAACCGGCTTTGATACCGGCCCAGGCAATATGCTAATGGACGCGTGGATCAGCAAGCACCAGGGTAAGGATTATGACGCCAATGGCAATTGGGCTGTTAACGGTAATATCATTCCCGAATTGCTCCATTGCATGCTGGCCGAACCATTTTTTACCATGCCACCTCCCAAAAGTACGGGCCGGGATACATTCAGTCTTGCCTGGCTTGAACAACTTTTGGAGCAAACAGGCAAGCAATATGCACCAATAGATGTGCAGCGCACCCTGTTGGAACTCACGGCTGTTTCCATCGCCATGGCAGTGTCACAGCATTGCTCTAATGTGGATGAGCTATATGTATGTGGCGGAGGCGCTTATAATAGCGCTCTGCTGAAACTCCTGCAGCAAGCACTGCCTTCAGTTTCCATTCAGTCCAGCAATGTTCTGGGACTGGCCGTCAATGCCGTTGAAGCCGCCGCATTTGCCTGGCTGGCAAGGCAAACATTGTGTGGATTGCCAGGCAATCTACCGGCGGTCACTGGTGCACGCGGCCCGAGAATACTTGGCGCAGTTTACGCTGCGTAATTTGCAAATTATCCATCTTTGAATCCAGAATTATGAATCCAAGCAAAGTCACTCTTACTTTCGATGATGGCTCCGCTCCCATCGAGCTGCCTATCCTACCCGGCAAACTGGGGCCCAGCGTTATAGATATCGGCGCCCTGGGCAAACATGGGTACTTCACCTACGATCCTGGTTTTCTCTCGACGGCGTCCTGCAATTCCAACATCACCTACATCGATGGGGAACAAGGCTTGCTGCTCTATCGCGGCTACCCTATTGAGCAACTGGCCGAACATTCAGATTTCATGGAAGTTTGTTATTTGTTGATGTATGGCGAACTGCCGAACCCCGAGCAGAAAACCAGTTTCACCGACATCATCACACACCACAGCATGGTGCCTGACCAACTCAACCACATTTTCCGCGGTTTCCGCCGCGATGCCCACCCGATGGCAGTCATGATGAGCGTAGTGGGTTCATTGGCTGCTTTCTACCAAGAATCAAGCGATGTCAGTGACCCGAAAAATCGTGAATTTGCCGCATACCGTCTGCTAGCCAAAGTACCAACCATCGCTGCTTGGAGTTACAAATACAATATCGGCGAACCATTCATGTATCCGAAGAACCGCTTTAATTATGCGGAAAACTTCATGCATATGATGTTTGCCACGCCTTGCGAGGAATACGAGCCCAATCCTATCCTGGCTAAAGCTTTTGAACGCATCCTGATTCTGCATGCAGACCATGAGCAAAATGCGTCCACTTCCACCGTGCGCCTGGCAGGCTCCAGCGGCGCCAACCCATTCGCCTGCATTGCCGCAGGAATCGCCTCATTGTGGGGTCCTGCACATGGTGGCGCCAACGAAGCCACTCTGAAAATGCTGGAAGAGATCGGTGATGTCAGCCGGATTGGCGAATACATCAACCGCGCCAAGGACAAGACCGACTCGTTCCGCCTCATGGGTTTCGGTCACCGCGTCTATCGCAACATGGATCCGCGCGCTGCCATCATGCGCCAGACCTGCCACCAGGTGCTGGATGAGTTGGGGCTCAATGACGATCCCATGTTCAAGCTGGCATTGCAATTGGAAAAAATTGCGCTGGAAGACGAATATTTCGTCAGCCGCCAGCTTTATCCGAATGTGGACTTCTACTCCGGTATCGTCATGCGGGCGATGGGTATCCCCAACTCCATGTTCACCGCCATTTTTGCCATGGCGCGAACAGTAGGCTGGGTTGCTCAATGGAACGAAATGATGTCTGACCCCGGCTCCAAAATTGGCCGCCCGCGTCAACTTTATACCGGTTCCGAACGCCGGGATTTTGTGCCCATGGGGAATCGCTGAATCAATCAATGCTAAAGAATTAAAGCACTCGCATCAAAATAAAAGGGGCCAATGGCCCCTTTATTGTTTCATGAGCAATCAAGTGCTTTCTACATAGAGAAAGACGAACCGCAGCCACAAGTGGTTGTAGCATTGGGATTGCGGATCACAAACTGCGAGCCCTGCAGGCTATCTTCATAATCAATCTCAGCGCCCACCAGGTATTGCAAGCTCATAGGATCAATCAGCAATAGCACGCCATCCTTGTCCACGGTAGTGTCATCGTCATTGATTTCCTCTTCGAAAGTAAATCCGTATTGGAAACCAGAGCAGCCGCCCCCACTAACGAATACGCGCAGCTTGAGATCAGGCGAACCTTCCTCTTCAATCAATTCCTTGACCTTACGCGCCGCATTATCGGTAAAAACCAATGGGCTTGGAATTTCTTCAATCACTGCATTCATGTTGGGCAACTCCTAAAAAATTAATGGGCTCATTATCCTGCTCACCCCTGCAATGGTCAATCTCATCAGGGCAACAAGGGCACAATATTCAGGCCAGTGCTTTCATCCAGTTCGAACATGATATTCATGTTCTGCACTGCTTGGCCCGCCGCACCCTTCACCAGGTTATCCTGCACCACGATAATGGTCAGGTAGCCGGTCTCCGCCTGGGGATACAATGCCAGACGCAACTGGTTCGCGCCACGCACAGTCCGGGTCTCAGGCAAGCTGCCCGGCGGCAGCACGTCCACAAACGGCTCACCTTGATAACGGGTTTCATATAACGCCTGAATATCCGCCTTCACCCCTTGCGGCGTCAATTTGACGTACAAGGTAGACAACATGCCGCGTATCATCGGGATCAGGTGCGGCACAAAAATGAACTGTGGCACCGCACCACCCAATTGCTGCAATTGCTCCTGGATTTCAGGATGATGCCTATGGCCGGCCACACCATAGGCTTTCATGTTATCGCTGGCCTCCGCAAACAAGGTCGCCACTTCGGCTTTTCTGCCTGCGCCGGAAACCCCTGATTTGGAGTCCGAAACAATGGGAACGGACAAATCAATCAGCCCTTGTTCCAGTAATGGCGCCAGACCCAGCAATACGGTGGTCGGATAACAGCCTGGGTTGCCAATGACCTGGGCAGAGCGCACTTTTTCACGATATAACTCGGGCAAGCCATACACAGCACCAGCAAGAATCTCTGGGCAACTGTGCGGCAGCTTGTACCATTTCTCAAACACTGCCGTATCCTGCAAGCGGAAATCTGCGGCAAGATCGATCACCTTCACACCAGCAGCCACCAGTTCCTGCGCCTGGCTCATGGCAACGCCGTGCGGCGTGGCGAAAAAGACCACATCGCACGAGGTCAGGTCCGCCTGTAACGGGTCTGTGAATACAAGATCCACGTGTCTACGCAGGCTGGGGAACATATCCGCGACCGGCAAACCAGCCTCGCCGCGCGAAGTAATGACACTAAGCTCCACGTCGGGGTGCTGCGCCAGTAAGCGCAACAACTCAACCCCGGTATATCCCGTACCACCAACTATACCAACCTTGATTTTCTTGCTCCGCATCACCTGGACTCACCTTCCGCATGCATCTATGACAGCTAAAGAAGTTAATAGTAACAAAACCATATGGCAATTTGAAAACGTCAAAAACAAAAAAGCCGCAACAAGTGCGGCTTTTTCTGAACAGCAACAGCGTAAAGCTTAGCGCTTGGAGAATTGCTTGCGGCGACGCGCCTTGCGGAGGCCGACCTTCTTACGCTCAACTTCGCGTGCATCACGAGTCACGAAACCTGCCTTGGACAGGGCGCTCTTCAGAGCTGCATCGTAGTCGATCAGCGCACGGGTAATACCATGACGTACTGCACCAGCCTGGCCGGATTCGCCACCGCCAGTCACGTTCACGAGAATGTCGAAGCTGCCTTCGTTCTCGGTCAGTGCCAGTGGCTGACGCAATACCATGCGGGAAGTCTCACGGGAGAAATATTCGTCAGCAGGTTTGTCGTTTACAACGATGTTACCGCTACCGGACTTCAAAAAGACACGGGCTACCGAACTCTTGCGGCGACCTGTACCGTAGTTATATTTACCAATCATCGCTGCTTATCCTTACGCTTGACTTTGGATTACCAATGGTTGCGGCTGTTGTGCAACATGGTCGTGCTTGTCACCAGCGTAGACCTTGAGCTTGCGGAACATCGCATAACCCAATGGACCCTTTGGCAGCATACCCTTGACAGCTTTTTCCAGGGCGCGGCCCGGGAAACGCTCTTGCATCTTGCCGAAAGTTGTTGTGGAGATGCCGCCTGGGTAACCACTGTGGCGGTGATACTTCTTGTCCAGCGCCTTGTTGCCGGTTACCTTGATCTTGTCGGCATTGATCACAACAATATAATCGCCCGTATCCACGTGCGGTGTGTAAATAGTCTTATGCTTGCCACGCAGGCGGTGCGCAATTTCGCTCGCCAAACGGCCCAGCACCAAATCCGTAGCATCAACTACGAACCAGTCGCGCTTCACTTCATGCGCTTTTGCAGAAAATGTCTTCATCGGACAAACCAATATTCGGTGAAAAATTAAGAGGCGGATTGTATGCCATACAGGAAAGCTTTGTCAAACATTTATCTGCCGGATTTTTCAATCCGCATAGATACTTAAATGTTGACTTAAAGGTAATCGCTGAGAAACACGCCCGCGAACACTACACCGCCAAGCCAGTTGTTATGCAGAAATGCCTTGAAACAAGGCTGCCGCTCACGAGTGCGAATCAGCGTGTAATGATACAGGGCAATGCCTGCCGCAGCCACCAATCCCATGAAATAGGGCCAGCTCAATTGCAGACGCATGCCGACCCAGCCCATCAATGTCAGGAAAATCACATAACAAGCCATCACCGCCATCACATCCAGCTTGCCGAAAAAAATCGCCGAGGAGCAAATACCGATCTTGAGATCATCATTGCGATCCACCATGGCGTATTCCGTATCGTAGGCAACTGCCCAGAACAGATTGGCAAGCAGCAATATCCAGACTTCCAGCGGCAGCTGTCCGGTAATGGCGGCAAATGCCATCGGGATGCCAAAACCGAAGGCGATACCAAGATAGGCTTGTGGTATCGCCAGGAAGCGCTTGGTCAACGGATAGCTGGCTGCCAGGAACAAGGCCGGCAAGGACAAGGCGATTGTCAACATGTTCAATTGCAACACCAGCCCGAACGCCACCAGACTTAACACTGCCGCCAGCAGCAAGGCTTCGCATACGCTGACCTCACCTGTGACCAACGGCCGTTGTTTTGTCCGCTCCACATGTCCGTCGAAATTCCTGTCCGCAAGGTCATTCATGACACAGCCAGCTGAACGCATCAACACCGTGCCTGCGATAAAGACGAATAACACCACGCCATCCGGCCAACCCGGGCTGGCCAGCCATATGCCCCATAACGTAGGCCAGAGCAGCAACAGGATGCCAACAGGCTTGTCCAGCCGCGTCAGTCGATAATAGGCTTTGAGTTTTTGCAGGATTGTCATGGCTTTATTTTTTGGTTGAGTGGCTGTTGAGCGCCAACACGGCAGGCAGGAACAATTCTGTCACCAGCACCGCATTCCGTCCCAGCCTGAGCACCGAGCGCCTTGCCCAAATGGATTTGCCGGGCATGGTCAAATGTTCCGCTGCGCGTTTATACAGGAAATGCTGCGCGGATATTTTCTTGTATTGCAACGCGCACCGGCACATACGCGGATCAGCAAACAAAGTCCCTCCCAGGGAATGTGACCCAAGACGCCCCAGCCCACGCCATGCGCCGCGCATTGCGCCTTGCGGCAGCACGCTGTGGGCGAACACCACCGCCTCACCGTCGCAGCGCAGCAGCACATCGCGCAGCAAGGCACGCTGGCGCGGCAATGCCTGCAATAAGCCAATCTCAGCAAATGGCGGCTTTTGCCTTACCAAGCGCAAAGGCCGCACGGCAAACTCGACGCTGTGTTGTTGCAAGCGTTTGGTGAGCGATCCACGTTCACTGAGCCAGGGACGATAACGTCGCGCTCCTATCGGCTGACGGAGCCAGCAATCCCGCATTCGGGGAAAATGGGCAAAAACTTTCACCGGGCGATTATCTCAGACTTTGACCAATTCTTCCGCATGGCCAAGCCAGCGTGCGAGATGTGCCTCCGCCATTTGTGGTTCACGCAGTAGCAAATCGGTGGCGATATCGCGTGCCGTCGCGAGCAAATCCTGGTCCCGCTCCAGGTCGGCAATCTTGAGCATGGGCACACCGCTCTGCCGTATGCCCATGAACTCTCCCGGCCCGCGCAATGCCAGGTCTGCCTGCGCAATGGCGAAACCATCGCGGGATTCGTAAATGATCTTGAGGCGCGCGCGCGCCGTTTCTGAAAGCTTGCCGTCCTGGTAGAGCAGGATGCAACTGCTTTTCTCCGCGCCGCGCCCGACACGGCCGCGCAGTTGGTGCAATTGGGCCAGCCCCATGCGCTCAGCATGCTCGATCACCATCAGGCTGGCATTCGGCACATCGACGCCGACCTCGATCACGGTTGTGGCTACTAACAACTGGGTTTCTCCAGCGCTGAACGCAGCCATCACCTGCTGCTTCTCTGCGGGCTTCATGCGGCCATGCACCAGCCCGACCCGCAATTGCGGAAAAGTCTCGCGCAGGCCCTCATAGGTTTCCATGACGGTTTGCAGTTGTAACGCCTCGGATTCCTCAATCAAGGGGCATACCCAATAGGCCTGCCTGCCTGCCATGCAGGCCTGCTGCACGCGCTCAAGCACTTCGCCTCGTCGCGCATCGCTTACCATCCGGGTCGTAATCGGAGTACGTCCGGGTGGCAGCTCGTCGATCACCGACACATCCAGATCGGCAAAATAACTCATGGATAAAGTGCGCGGAATCGGCGTAGCGCTCATCATCAACTGGTGCGGCTGACCGCCCTTCTGCCGCAGTGAGAGCCTCTGCTGCACGCCAAAGCGGTGCTGTTCGTCAATAATAGCCAGCGCCAGCCGCTGAAATACCACCTGGTCTTGGAACAAGGCGTGCGTGCCGATCACCAGTTGCGCCTCACCATTCTCCACGACATGCAGCATTTCCCGCCGCTCCTTCTTGCCCTGGCTGCCGGATAACCAGGCCACCCGTATGCCCAACGGGGCCAGCCAGCCTTGCATTTTCCAGTAATGCTGTTCGGCGAGGATTTCAGTCGGTGCCATGATCGCCGCCTGCCAGCCATTCTCAATGGCCTGTAAAGCAGCCATGGCCGCAACAATTGTCTTGCCACTGCCGACATCACCCTGCAACAGGCGCTGCATGGGATGGGATTGTTGCAGGTCCTGGCCGATTTCCAGCGCGACCCGCTGCTGCGCCTGGGTCAGGGCAAATGGCAGGCTGCGCAACAAAGCCGTGACCAGCTTGCGTGACGGCGCCAACGCTGGCGCTCCCTGATGCCGCCGCCGTTCATGATGCTTGCGCATGGACAGCTGTTGGGCCAGTAGTTCATCGAAGGCCAGCCGCCGCCAAGCGGGGTGATCGTGTGCCTCTATGCTGGCAAGGTCAATGCCTGGCGCAGGGTGGTGCAATTGTTGCAAACTATCGGCAAAAGATGGCAGAGACAATGTCTGGTAGATACCCTGTGGCAGGATTTCTGCCATATCGGCATGCTGCAATGCCCAGGCAATCCATTTGCGCAATGTCGTCTGACTTAATCCAGCGGTAGTCGAATACAAGGGAGTCAGGGTATCGGCTACCGGCGTATCTTCCTCGGCCTGCCTGCATTGTGGATGCACCATTTCCCAGCCGAAAAATCCGCCGCGCACCTCGCCAAAAGCGCGAATATGGCGACCCTCCTTCAAACTCGCAACCTGGCTGGGATAAAAATGCAGGAAGCGCAGCACCAGTTGCCCGGTGTCGTCCTTCAAGCGACAGACTAATGCTTTGCGAGGGCGATATTGCACCTCGGCATGCACGATCTCGCCCTGCACCTGGGCCTGCTCTCCCGTGCGCAGTTCACGGATGGGGGTAATGCGGGTTTCGTCGAGATAACGCAGGGGCAAATGCAACAGCAAACCCTGCAAATTGAAGATGCCCAGCTTGGACAAACGCCCCTGCAACGCAGGGGTGATGCCCTTGATTTCACTCAGCTGGGTATTGGCTGGCAGTCTGGACGCCATGACCTGATGGCAAATACTGACCCTGGCGCAGAGTTGCTATGATCAAGCGCCGATTTCCAGCACTCCGTCCGCTTCCACCAGCGCATTGCGCGGCAATTGCGCCACGCCAACGGCTGCGCGGGCAGGGTAAGGCTGGGTGAAATATTCTGCCATCACGGTATTCACCAGCGCAAAATGCGCCAGGTCCGTCAGGTAGATATTAAGCTTGACGACATCCGCGAGCGAACCGCCAGCCGCCTCAGACACCGCCTTGAGATTCTTGAACACGCGATGCACCTGCGCCTCGATACCGTCCACCATTTCCATGGTGGCAGGATCCAGGCCGATCTGGCCCGAGAGATACACCGTGCTGCCCCTGACCTTGACCGCCTGGGAATAAGTGCCGATTGCCTGAGGAGCACCGTCGGTATGAATGATTTGCTTTGCCATGATTTTCTCCTGAAAACTTGTTATTGCATTATTTCGACTACGCGTGGGAATAAGCGAAAGTGAGCAAACACTACTGCATTCTTTGTTCTGCGCCTGCGCCCTTGACCCGGTTGATTCTCACCACATCCGGAATCTTGCGCAAGCGCCGCATCAACTCCGCCAGATGCACGCGATTTTCCACCTGTACTGTGAAATTCATGGTGGTATAGGTACTGTTGTCCGCTTCTTCCATGCTGACATTGTCGATATTCGAACCCGCCTCTGCAATCCCCGAGGCGATCTTCGCCAGCATGCCGCGACGATTGGCCACCACCAGCCGCAAGCTGACCTTGTACAGGCGGCTGCCTTGTGGGTCCCATTCCACGTCCAGCCATTTGTCCGGATCGAGGCGGAATTTACGGATGGTGGGGCAATCGTGCGTATGAATCACCAGGCCCTTGTCCTTGTTGATGAAGCCCAGGATAGGATCGCCTGGGATAGGTCGGCAACATTGCGCGAATTGCACCGCCATGCCCTCGGAGCCACGGATGGTAATCGTATCCAGCATCTTGGGGTGCGGCTTAACGCTTTCCGCGGTCTCCGGCTGCGCGCCATTGACCGGCACCATGAGCTGGTGCGCCACCATGACGTTGAGTCGCTTGCCCAGGCCGATATCCGAAAGGATTTCATCCCTGCCCTTCGCGCCATAATCACGCACCAGACGCTGCCAGGCCGTATCATCAATGGCGGTCGGATTGGCATGCAAGGCCCGCAACGCTTGATTGAGCATGCGCTCGCCCAACAAGGCGGATTCGGTGGACTGCATGGACTTGAGGTAATGCCGGATATGCGCGCGCGCCTTGCCGGTCAGCACATAATTGAGCCAAGCCGGGTTCGGGTGGGCATGAGCTGCCGTGATGATTTCCACATGATCACCGTTGCGCAGTTCTGTGCGCAACGGAGCCAGTTCCTGGTTGATCTTCACCGCCACGCAGCGGTTGCCGATATCGGTATGCACCGCATAGGCAAAGTCGACCGCAGTCGCCCCCTTCGGTAGGGCCATGATATTGCCCTTGGGCGTGAAGACATAAACCTCGTCCGGGAACAGATCCACCTTGAAATGCTCAAGGAATTCCAGCGAGTCCGTGCTCTCGCTCTGGATGTCCAGCAGGCGCTGCAACCATTGGTGCGTCTGGTGCTGCAGCGCAGTTAAATGGGCATCGGTGGATTTATAGAGCCAATGCGCGGCCACACCCGCATCTGCCACGTTGTGCATTTCACGGCTGCGGATCTGGATTTCTATTGGCGTCCCGAACGGGCCGAACAATGTGGTATGCAACGACTGGTAGCCATTGGCTTTGGGGATGGCAATATAGTCCTTGAACTTGCCGGGAATGGGCTTGTACAGACCGTGCAACACGCCCAGTGCGGCATAACAGGTAGGCAGGTCGCGCACAACGACGCGGAAGCCATAGATATCGTATATCTGCGAGAAGGTGATGGTCTTGCCTGTCATCTTCCGGTAGATGCTATACAAATGCTTTTCGCGGCCCGTGACTTCAGCATCAATATGCTGGTCTTTCAGGCGCTGGTTAATGGCGTCGAGAATCTTGCCAACCACTTCCTTGCGGTTGCCCCGCGCCGCCATCACCGCCTTGGAAATCACGCGGTGGCGCATGGGATAGAGATACTTGAAGCTCAGGTCTTCCAGCGTCTGGTAAATCTCATTCAGGCCCAGCCGGTTGGCAATCGGTGCGTAGATGTCCAGCGTTTCACGCGCGATGCGGCGCTGCTTCTCCGGCTTCATCACCTCCAGCGTGCTCATGTTGTGCAAGCGGTCGGCGAGCTTGATCAGGATCACCCGCACATCCTGCGACATCGCCAGCAGCATCTTGCGGAAATTCTCGGCCTGCGCCTGGGTCGCGCTCTGGAACTCGATCTTGTCGAGCTTGGACAGGCCATCCACCAGCTCGGCCACCTGCTTGCCGAATTTCTCGCTGATTTCCTGCTTGGTGACGCCGGTATCTTCCACCACATCATGCAGCAAGGCCGCAATCAGGGTAGGTGGGTCGAGGTGCAGATTGGCGAGGATGCCAGCCACGCTGACCGGATGGATCACATAAGGCTCGCCGCTGCGGCGCACCTGGCCTTCATGCGCGGCAGCGCTGAAGCGGTAGGCTTCCCAGACCTGGTTGATGTCGTCTTGCTTGAGATATTCCCGCAGGCGCAGGGTGAGTTGGGAGTCTTCGCTGTCGGCTGGCAGCAAAGGCGGGGGTGGAGCGGGTTCAGCTGGTCGTTTGGCAGATGTGGGAGACATAGCTCGATTATTCAACTCAATTATTTGCCATCATATTCACCATCCCGTGACTCGCAATCCTGCTTGCCCCGGGAAGTTGCCAGCTAATGGTTGTCACATAGCAGACAATCAGGCATGTCCGCGGTTAAGTACTTCCAGACCAACCTTGGATGCCGCAATCTCGCGCAGCGCCAGCACGGTAGGTTTGTCCTTGCTGCCATGCGCATTAACCAGCGGCTCGGAGCCATTGGCCAGCTGGCGGGCGCGATAGGCGGCTACCAGGGTCAACTGGAAACGGTTGGGAATTTTTTCCAGACAGTCATCAACGGTAATACGTGCCATGTTATGAAAATCTCCTGAATATTGTCATCGTTACTCATGCATCGCGCCATCACAGCAGCTTTTGCACCACTTCCTGGTGCCGCACCATCTGCTTTTCACGCCTCAGTCTCTGGCTGCGCACGATTGCGCGCAGGTCTTCCAGCGCATGTTCAAATCTGTCGTTAATTGTAACATAGTCAAATTCCGCCACGTGGCGCATCTCGTCGCGCGCGGCCGCCAGCCTGCGGGCGATTACCTCGGCGCTGTCCTGCGCGCGGTTTTTCAGGCGTTGCTCCAGCGTCTCCATGGAAGGCGGCAGAATGAAAATGCTGATCGCCTCAGGATATTGTTTGCGTACCTGCTGCGCGCCCTGCCAGTCGATTTCCAAGATCAGGTCCAGCCCACGCGCCAGCACCGCATTCACCGTAGATTGCGATGTACCGTAATAAGCGCCATGCACCTGGGCGCTTTCGAGGAAATCCCCGTGTCCAAGCAGCTCGACGAACTTCGGTTCTGCGACAAAGTGGTAATGCACCCCATCTTCCTCGCCGGGCCGCGGCTGGCGCGTGGTATGGGATACCGAGAGCTTGATCTGGTCATCCCCGTCCAGCAATGCCCGTACCAACGAGGTTTTCCCAGCGCCGGAAGGGGCTGTAATGATGAAGAGGTTACCTTTCATGATAGTGAATTCCGTCATACATGCTTAAAAATCGGGTTCAGGAGGACAATTTGCGCTTATGAAGAATCGATGACGCCAGGGATGCCATGATGAACACCACGCCAATCAACCCTGTAATCACTTCCGGCACCGGTTGGTAGATGGTGTAGAACATGACCAGTCCCAACACCCCGATCGCATAATGAGCGCCGTGCTCCAGATAAATATAGTTATCCAGCGTGCCTTTGTAGACCAGCCGCACCGTCATGGAGCGCACGAACATGGCGCCTATGGTCAGGCCCAGCATAATGATGACGACGTCACGAGTGATCGCGAACGCCCCGATCACGCCGTCGAACGAGAAGGAAGCATCCAGGATTTCGAGATAGAGAAATCCCATGACCCCATTGCGCTTGGCCGTGTTGGCAAAGGCATCGGCCTCCGCCTGCGAGGAAAAGAAGTTGCTCAGGCTGTCGATCAATACATACAGCACCACCCCAGCCAGCCCAGATAACAGAATGGTCAGGCGCTTCTCCTGTGAAATGGGCAGGAAATGCTGCAAGCCTAGCAGGATCAGGAGAATGACAATAATCTTGATTGATTCCAGGTTGCCCAGTTTGCCAAATGCGGCTTCAAGGCGCCCCAGCCAATGCAGTTCCTTTTCAGGGTCCAGCAGAAAGCTCAGGAACACAAGGAACAGGAAGGAGCCACCAAATGCGGCAATCGCCGTATGCCCGTCATCCAGATAATCCGCATACAACACCGGATTATTGATGGCCATATCCGCCACCGCCACCAATCCCTGATCGGTCGCTACCGCCACAAGCAATAATGGGAACAGCAAACGCACACCAAACACTGCGATCAGGATACCGACCGTCAGAAATATCTGCCGCCATCTTTCATCCATCTCCTTGAGGATGGCAGCATTCACCACGGCATTATCGAAAGAAAGGCTGACTTCCATGACGCCCAGAATCAGCGCCACGCTCAGCGCAGGCCAGATGCCGGAAATATCGCCCTTGAGCTGGTAACCCCAGAGCGCTGCCAGCCCCAGGCAAAGAAACGTCACAAAAAAAGAATATCTGAAATCGCGCATGATCATTCCGCGTATTGAACAGGTCCGCCGGACTCCGCCAGTCTGCTTCACTCCTCTCAGCAAAATCCAAAAGCCGGAACCGACTAGCTTACCATATCCGCATCAGCGAACCCGACCTTGCTTCACTGAAGTATCTAACTGGCCAGGTAAAACAAGCCAATCAACCGGGACTTGCTGGATATTATTTTGCAATCCGCTGTAACGAATAGCGGCTAACTGACGACTTATGTTTGTCACTACTCCGAAAAAGGATACAGGCCATGAAATCCCCACACTTCATCCAATCCGCCGCCATCGCGCTTGCCAGCGGCATTGCTCTGGCAGGTATGGCACTCCCCGTCCAGGCTGAACCTGGTCCCGTAGAATTGATTGATGCCTTGAATGGCGTTTTCGGCCAGCACAAAGGATTGCGCAGTTCACATGCCAAAGGCTTTTGCGCAACCGGGAAATTCATCCCGGATAGTGCAGCAGGCACATTGATTGCCTCACCAATGTTCGCGCAGCCTGAAGTCCCCGCCATCTTCCGTTTCTCCATCGGCGGCGGCAACCCGGCGGTTTCCGACAAATCCCGCAGCGTGCGCGGCCTGGCCGTCAAGCTGGAATCAGGTGATGAAACCTATGATTTGGCCCTAGTTTCAGAACCTGTGTTTTTTGCTGCCACGCCCGCTTCCTTTGTCAGCTTTCTGCAGGCCAGAGTCGCTGACCCTGCCACCAAGAAGCCCAACCCCGAGAAAATCAAGCAGCATAGCGAGCAATATCCGGAAAGTAACCTGCTGGGCAAACTCCTGGCTGCACATGCCGCACCGGCCTCTTATGCCACCACGCCTTATTTTTCCAATCACGCTTTTCATTTCGAGAATGGCAAAGGCAGCAGTAAATGGGCCAGAATCATTGTGGAACCAGATGCAGGCACCCGCTACCTCACAGAAGGTGATGAGCAGACATTGCCTGATAACTTCCTGAAAGAGGAGCTACAAGCCAAGCTGAAAAATGGTGCAATTTCCTATACTTTTTACCTGCAGGAAGCTACCGTCGGAGACTCGCTGACCGACCCCACGCAGCCGTGGAGCCAGTCCGGCGCCAAACAGCCGA
This sequence comes from Methylobacillus sp., assembly GCF_036844465.1. Lineage (NCBI taxonomy): Bacteria > Pseudomonadati > Pseudomonadota > Betaproteobacteria > Nitrosomonadales > Methylophilaceae > Methylobacillus > Methylobacillus sp. The sequence goes on along the minus strand of NZ_DAIUFW010000004.1, from coordinate 312,088 downwards.
TCGGCAAGCTTGAAGTCAGCAGCCTGGTAGCGGATCATACATGCGATACGGCTATTTTCTCGCCGACTCAACTACCGGATGGTATCAGCCCCGCAAACGATCCTATCTTGCAAGCGCGCGGCGCGGCTTATGTAGAATCCCTCAGGAGAAGATCAGCGCAATAAAGGAAGCAGATGCAGACTACCGCAGGCAACACCGCAGATTTTACCCAGGCCGTGCTGGAGCATATGGCGTTCCTGACGCGGCTTGCCTGCCTGCAACTGGGTGAGGATGGTCACGATGCGGCGCAGGAAACGCTGATTGGCGCCCTCACCGGCCATGAACGCTATGCCGGGCAATCCTCGATACGCGCATGGCTGTTAGGCATTTTGCGCCACAAGATCATCGACGCCATTCGCCTGAAGAAGAAATTCCACGCCATCGCCCTTGATGACCTCATCGCCGAATACGATGCCCAGGATATGTTCACTCCCGATGGCAACTGGAACCCGGAAAATTTCAATCCTGTCTTGTGCCCTTCGACCACTACGGAAAGGCAGCAACTGCTGGATATCATCGAGCTATGCCTGCAAGCACTGCCCGAGAAAAACGCCAGTATCTTCCTCATGCGCGAATACCTTGGGTTTGATATTGAAGAAATTGCCCACCAGACCCAACTGACACCCGGCCATATCCGCGTCACCCTGCATCGCGCCAGACTCAAGCTGCGCGCCTGCACCGTTAACGCCTGGGGAGATGAATATGCATCCTGACACCTTGTTCAACTGCATCCACGCCGCCACCCTGGTCTGTGAAAGTCGCGATCGCGAGCTTAGCGCGACGGAACGCTCCGAGATCCAGCACCACGTCGCCACCTGCCCTGCATGCCAACAAGCAAGGCAGCAATTGGCGTCACTATTTGAGCAACTTGATCTTTATTTGGGGAAACAGTGAAGCGGGTGCCTATTCAATATTCTGCACCTGCTCGCGCATCTGTTCGATCAGCAGCTTGAGCGCCATGGCGGCTTGGGAAACCTCGGTGGAGACGGATTTGGAGGCCAGGGTATTAGCCTCGCGATTGAGTTCCTGCATGAGGAAATCGAGCTGTTTGCCCGCAGGACTGCCTGCATTCAGGAGATGTTTCACTTCTGTGATATGCGCGCCCAGGCGGCTGAGTTCTTCGTCCACGTCGATGCGCTGGGCGAAAATGGTAAGCTCCTGGCGAACACGCTCTTCATCCGCGACGCCCAACGCCTCCCGGAGCTTGGCCGTGAGCCTTGCCTGGTAGGTCTGCATCTGGGTGGGCAGCAGAGGACGCACCTTGGCGACTTGTGTTTCCATATCGACAAGACGTTCCAGGATGATGTCCTTGAGCTTGGCGCCTTCGCGCGCACGCGCCGCCGTCATTTGCTGCACGGCCTTGAGCACAGCTTCCTGGATAGCCTTGCCCAGTGTTTCCTGATCCGTGCTTTCGCCCAGCACCACGCCCGGCCAGCGCAAAATATCGGAAACGCTCAAGGGACGGCTTTCAGGGAAATGGCGCTGCACGCTAACTGTCATTTGCGCCAGTTGTTGCAACACGTTGTCGTCCAGTTGTACCTGTCGCTGTTCGGTAGCGCGATGCGCCAGGCTGAGGCGGCACTCCACCTTGCCGCGCTTGAGGTGGGTGGAGATAAGCTCACGCACCTGCGGCTCGAACATGCGCACATGGTCGTCGAGCTTGAGCTGCAACTCGAGATAACGGTGATTTACCGAGCGCAGCTCCAATACCAGAACTCCATTGCTGACCTCATGTTCGACTGAGGCATAACCGGTCATGCTGTAGATCATCTGTTGCCAATCCTGATTAAATTTGGCTCATGGTATCAAATCCAACGCAATTCATGACAGAATAACCGGCAAATTACAGGTTCGACCCCAGATCTCCCGCGATTCTCCATTCATGCATTCCAACCAGAACAGCCCTCTGCCACCAGGCTATCAACTGGAGGGTTATGAAATCAGAAAACTCCTTAGCGCAGGCGGGTTTAGTTTTGTCTATATCGCACGCGAGCTGGAAAGCCGCTCCACCGTGGCAATCAAGGAATACATGCCGAATATCCTGGCCCTGCGCAAGGAGGGCGACAAAGTGCATGTGCCCACCAACGATGCAGCAGCCGGGTTCCGCTTCGGGCTGAAGTGTTTTTTTGAGGAAGGCCGCTCGCTCGCCAATATCGAGCATAAAAACATCGTCCGCGTGCAGAATTTCTTCCGCGCCAACGACACGGTATACATGGTGATGCAATACGAGCGCGGCAAATCCCTGCAGGAATATGTATTGGCGCGCGACACCCATCTGCCAGAACCCATGCTGCGCAGCATTTTCAGTCAATTGCTCAACGGCCTGCGCGAGGTGCATGCGCAAAAATTGCTGCATCTCGACCTCAAGCCCGCCAATATCTATATCCGGTTGGATGGCTCGCCGGTGTTGCTGGATTTCGGCTCCGCGCGCATGACGCTCAACGAGGCTTCCAACAATCTGCCGCCCAGCTACACACCGGGTTTTGCCGCGCCGGAACAATATGGCGACCGCCAGAACCTTGGTCCCTGGAGTGACGTTTACAGCATAGGCGCCAGCATGTACGCATGCTTGCAGCAGGCCGCGCCGCAGGCGGCGAACCAGCGCCTGAACAAGGATCTGCTGATTCCCGCCGTCAAGCTGGGCCGTGGCAAATATTCCCGCGCGCTGCTGGAGATCATCGACAGCTGCATGGCGCTGGATTACATGGAGCGCCCTCCCAGCGTGTTCGCGCTGCAAAAATCATTGATGGAGGATGTAGCCGATACCGGCCAGCGTGGCTGGCTGCATAGAATCTCCTCGATGTTCACCCAGGATTAACAATATGAAATTCAGCATTTATCAATGCAGCCGCAGCGGTGGACGCCCGGTCAACCAGGACCGGGTCGCCTATTCCTACAGCAAGGACGCCTTGTTGCTGGTGCTTGCCGACGGCATGGGGGGACACCATCATGGCGAAGTAGCGGCCCAATTGGCCGTCAAGATGCTGACGGCGGCATTCCAGCAGGCCGCTACCCCTGACCTGCCGGATGTCAAAGGCTTTTTACGCACTGAAATCCTCAAGCTGCATGAAGCCATCCACCATGTGGCAGTCAATCGCTCGCTGGAAGAAACCCCAAAGACCACGCTGGTAGCGGGAATCCTGCAACGCAATACGCTGTATTGCGCCCATATCGGCGATTCACGCCTGTATCACTTCCGCCGGGGCAAGCCGCTGTTCCGCACCGAGGATCATTCCGTCGTTCAACTCATGATGAAACAGGGCAAGCTGGATGCGCAAGCCGCGCTGCATCATCCTGACCGCCACAAGATATACAACTGCCTGGGCAGCGACTCTCCCCCGAAAATAGACATCAGCTCCCCCATCCCACTACAGGCGGGCGACCACATTTTGCTATGCAGCGACGGCCTGTGGACATATCTCAGCGACGAGCGCATGCAGGACATGCTCATCAACGGCCCCGGCATTGCCCATAGCGTCCCCGGCCTTCTGGATGCCGCTGAAAAGGTAGGCGACAAGAATATGGACAACCTCAGCGCCATCGGCCTCCAGTGGGAAACCAAGGCAGAGTTGCCGCTTACCATCTCCACCCTGGAGATGTCGCTGGCGCAATCCCATACCATCATCGGCCTCTCCGAAACGGCAGACATCGACGCCGATACGCTAGCCACCGACCTGGACGAGGACGAGATCGAGCGCGCCATTGCCGAAATCAATGCCGCCATCAAGCGCAGCAAGCGCTGAGCGCCCGTATTCCCGGAAAATACAATTCATCATTCAGCCATCGCTTATAATAACGGCTTTGAAATCTCAGGAATTGCCATGCGCCCCAGCCAACGCACGCCGGATCAGTTACGTGAAGTCGAGATCATCCGCCATTACACCAAGCATGCGGAAGGCTCCGTGCTGGTCAAGTTCGGCGATACCCATGTGCTGTGCACCGCCAGCGTGGAAGAAAAAGTGCCCGGCTTCCTCAAGGGCAAGGGCCAAGGCTGGGTCACGGCGGAATACGGCATGCTGCCCCGTTCCACCGGCAGCCGCATGGACCGTGAAGCCGCGCGCGGCAAGCAATCCGGACGCACTCAGGAAATCCAGCGCCTGATCGGGCGCAGCCTGCGCGCCATCATCGACCTGGGGAAACTCGGCGAGCGCACTGTCCACCTGGATTGCGACGTGATCCAGGCTGACGGCGGCACGCGCACCGCCAGCATCACCGGGGCCTATGTCGCCTTGCATGACGCCATCAGCTTTTTGTTGAAAAAAGGCTTGATCACCGAATCGCCGTTACGAGATGCCGTAGCCGCCATTTCGGTCGGCGTCTATCAGGGCACGCCAGTGCTGGATCTGGACTATATCGAGGATTCCGCCTGTGACACCGACATGAACGTGGTCATGACCGGCCAAGGCGGTTTTGTGGAAATCCAGGGCACTGCCGAAGGCGAGCCTTTCCAGCGCGACGCCATGAACCGCATGCTGGAATTGGCCGAAAACGGCATCCGCAGCCTGTTGGACAAACAGAAAGAAGCCTTGGGGCTATAAGCATGGGCATGCCTTTCCAGAAACTGGTGATCGCCAGCGGCAACCAGGGCAAGCTGAAGGAAATCCAGGCCTTGCTGGCGCCGCTTGCCATCGAGGTCATCCCGCAATCCGCCTTCAATGTGCCGGAAGCGGAAGAGCCTTTCGTCACCTTTATCGAGAATGCTCTCGCCAAGGCGCGCCATGCCAGCCGCCATACCGGCCTGCCCGCACTGGCGGATGATTCCGGCATTTGTGTCAACGCGCTGCAGGGCGCGCCAGGCGTGTATTCCGCTCGCTATGCCGGAGAACCAAAATCCGACGTGCGCAACAACGAGAAACTGCTGCAGAGCCTGGCAGGGCTGCATGACCGCCATGCGTATTACTATTGCGTCATGGTGCTGGTGCGCCATGCGGACGATCCGCAACCGTTGATCGCAGAAGGCATCTGGCAAGGCGAAATATTGACCGCGCCGCGCGGCAGCGGCGGCTTTGGCTACGACCCCTTGTTCCTGGATGTCAAAACCAGCCAGACCGCCGCCGAGTTGGCTGCCGAGATCAAGAACCGCATCAGCCACCGCGGCCATGCGCTGAGCAAGCTGGTGCAGCAATTGGAGAAATTAGCCTCATGAGCGGTAACTGGCCCAAATGGGTGCGGGACGACGGCAGCGTCGTTTCCTGCACGGAAAAGGTCAAGGTCATGACCGAGAACTTCGATGAGATCAAGCAGATCGCGCAGGACGCGCTGGAAGACGGCCTGCTCATGGAAGTGTCGGAACCGCAGATGCGCGAAGCCTTGCACCGCCTGATTGATGAATTGGTGAACCCCTATCAGCACGTCCATCGAAATCAAGGCGATTGACACGCCGGCGGCGCAAGCAGAAGACGTCGTTTCCTCCGCGCCCACCCAGCCGCCCCCGTTATCGCTTTATATCCACATCCCCTGGTGCGTGCGCAAATGCCCGTATTGCGACTTCAACTCCCATGAGTCGCGCGGCGAAATCCCCGAGACCGCCTACGTCGATGCGTTGATCGCCGACCTGGAACAATCGGTGCCGCGCATCTGGGGCCGCCGCGTACACAGCATTTTCTTCGGCGGCGGCACGCCCAGCCTGTTTTCGCCGGAAGCCATAGACCGTATTCTGAGCAATGTGCGGGCGCTGGTGCCGCTTGGCGTGGATTGCGAAATCACCATGGAAGCCAACCCCGGCACCGTTGATGCAGCGCATTTCAAGGGCTACCGCGCCGCGGGCGTCAACCGTCTCTCGCTCGGCATCCAGAGTTTCGACAGCGCTTATTTACAAAAACTGGGACGCATCCATGACGAAGCCCAGGCTGTGGCTGCCGCTGAGTTGGCGCTGGATATTTTTGACGCCGTAAATCTGGACGTCATGTATGCCCTTCCCGGCCAAAGCCTGGAGCATGCTCTGGCCGATGCCAGGCGCGCCTGTGAACTGCGGCCCGCGCACCTGTCCTTCTACCACCTGACGCTGGAACCCAACACGCCGTTCCACCGCACCCCGCCAGCACTGCCCGATGACGACGCCAGCGCCAGCATGCAGGAAGCGATTGAAGAGCTGCTTGCCCAGCACGGCTATAATCATTACGAAACCTCGGCCTTCGCGCAACAGGGCCGCCAATGCCGCCACAACCGCAACTACTGGTTGTTCGGGGATTATCTTGGCATAGGCGCGGGTGCGCACAGCAAGCTAAGCTTTCACGACCGCATCACGCGCGAAACGCGCCACAAGCACCCCAAGCGCTATCTTGATCACTCCATGCGCGGCAATGCAGCAGACAATCTATGGTCCATTCCGCAGGATGAACTGCCTTTCGAGTTCATGATGAACGCATTGCGGCTGACCTGCGGCTTTGAGCCATCATTGTTTGAATTGCGCACCGGCCTTGCCCTGGAGAGCATCTCCGCCACCTTACAGCAGGCTGCCGACAAGAGCCTATTGCACCTTGGCCCGGAATATATTGCCCCTACCCAGCTCGGCCAACGCTTCCTCAACGAACTGTTGCAACTATTCCTTGACTGATAATTCGAAGTTGCAAGTTTATTTTGTAAGACATTCTCTGTATTACAATGTAGCGGTTCTGAGAGCAGAATGTAGCTAGGCGAGAAGCACTTGCCTGCGACACAAGCCCCCCTGAGAAAATGAATATAATTTGGGTCAGCCATGGATCAACATAAAAAAGCCGTTGAAACCGCACGACAAACCCTGCTCCAGCTTTCAAAAAGCCGAATAGCGCCCACACCCGATAACTATCGCAAGGTTTATAACACCATCAACGGTCAGTCTGCCGTCGACAACTCCTTTGCCCTCGGACAATTACTGCACAAGCTCCTGACGGAAATTGGTATCCGGCAACCCTCCTACCGCCTGGAAATCAATAGTCTCCTGACGCAGATTGAAAAACAGGAATGGCCAGATCTGGAAACTCCGCTACGGCAATTACTCGCCATCCTATCCACGCCTGTCAACTCGCAGGAAGCCCAGGCCATCCAGCCTGAATTCAATGCGCCGTCTGATGTCGTCACGCTCTGGCGCAACATGCTGATCAAGACACTGGACTTGGTCGTGCTCCCTCAACTCAAGGATTTGCCCGAAGTCCATGCCCGTGCTACTGCCCTGCTGCAATCCGCACGGCAAGCTGAGGGCCGGAAAGATATTCTGGCGCTGGAATCTATCCTGAAGGAAATCCTGTTCAGCCTGGAAATGCACCTGGATGGGCAGGGCCAACTGCAATTGCAACTGCTACAGCTATTGCGCATGCTGATCGTCAGCCTGGAAACCCTGGCTGAGGAAGAGCATTGGTTACAAGGCCCGATTGCGACTGTGCGCGAAACGCTTAGCCAGCCATTGAGCATAGATTCGTTATCCAAGGCAGAAGACACCCTGCAGGACCTCATTTTCATGCAGGGGCAATTCCGGCCAGGGCTGATCGAAGCCAAGAAGACACTGAAAAAAATGGCAGAAATCTTTGTCACGCAACTAGCTGAAGTCACGGTAGCCACCGATGACTACCAGGCCAAGCTGCAGCATTATCGCGAGGAAATCAGCCATAGCGATGATATACGGGCGCTCAATGAGGTGGTGACCCGCCTGCTTGAGGACACCCAGATTATCAGCACCCTTACGCAGCATTCACATGACAAAATCGTGGAAACCCAGACCAGGATTCGCGAAGCCGAAAAGCAGATCTACGAACTCACCTTGCAGCTCGATCATATCAATGAGATTGCATTTGAAGACCACCTGACCGGTACCCTGAACCGCCGCGGGATGGATGAAGCATTATTGCGGGAATTCCAGCGGGCAGACCGGTTTGGCATGCCGCTCAGTATCGCCATGATGGATATCGACCATTTCAAGCAAATCAACGATACCTTGGGCCACACGACTGGCGATCATGCGTTGGCCCATCTTGCTTCCGTAATCAAGGAATCACTACGCACCACGGATGTGATCGCGCGGTACGGCGGCGAGGAATTCATCATCCTCTTGCCTGGTACCGTGGAAAAAGATGCAATCAGCGTGATTACGCGAGCACAACGCGAATTGACGCGCAACATCTTCCTGCACAACGACAGCCATGTTCTGATTACCTTCAGCGCCGGAGTAGCGGAGCGCGAGACGGGTGAATCTGCGGACTCCCTGATCGGACGCATAGACCACGCCTTGTACGTGGCAAAAAACAGTGGCCGCAACCGGGTAGTAGGCGCCAGCACCATGCAACCATCGCCGCAGTAGTCATGAATATAGTCAATCATGAGAAAGAAAAAGCCCCGCAATGCGGGGCTTTTCAACTCACTCTCACTCCAGCACCGTTTTAGTCCAGTAGCTTCCTTGCGCGTATCAAGGCTTCCCGAACTTGGCTAGGTGCCGTGCCGCCGCGATGGTTGCGGCTGGCCAGCGACCCTTCCAGCGTCAGCACCTGATATACGTCTTCCCCAATCTGCGCACTGAACTGCTGCAATTGCGCCAAAGGCAGGTCTGACAGGTCGCAACCCTGCTCCACGGCATGGCGCACTGTCAATGCCACTACCTCATGCGCATCACGGAACGGCATGCCTTTCTTCACTAGATAATCCGCCAGGTCGGTAGCAGTGGCAAAGCCTTCCGCCGCCGCCAGGCGCATGGCATCCTTGTTGACCTTGATGCCGCGCAGCATATCTGCATAGATTTCCAGCGTTACCAGCAGGGTGTCCACTGTGTCGAACAAGGGTTCCTTGTCCTCCTGGTTATCCTTGTTGTAGGCCAGCGGCTGGCTTTTCATCAAAGTCAGCAAAGCCACGAGGTGACCGTTGACGCGCCCGGTCTTGCCGCGCACCAGCTCCGGCACGTCGGGATTCTTCTTCTGCGGCATGATGGAGGAGCCGGTGCAGAAGCGGTCGGCAATGTCGATAAAGCCGAAGCGCGGACTGGACCACAGGATCAGCTCTTCCGATAGTCGCGACAAATGCGTCATGATCAATGCCGCCGCCGCGGTGAATTCAATCGCAAAATCACGGTCGGATACCGCGTCCAGCGAGTTTTCGCACAGCGCCTCGAAACCGAGCTCATGCGCGACGCGCTCGCGATCTATGGGATAGCTGGTACCTGCCAGCGCCGCCGCGCCTAGCGGCAGACGATTGATGCGTTTGCGGGCATCAATCAGGCGTTCCGCATCGCGCTGCAGCATCTCGAAATACGCCAGCAGGTGATGACCGAAGGTCACGGGCTGCGCCACCTGCAAATGCGTGAAGCCGGGCATCACGGTATCGGCATGCTGTTCCGCGAGCTCCACCAGCGAAGCCTGCAATTTGCGGATGCGGCCGACGGCATCGTCCACCATGGCGCGCAGCCAGAGGCGGATATCGGTAGCGACCTGGTCGTTGCGCGAGCGGCCAGTATGCAAGCGCTTACCCGCGTCGCCGATCTTGTCCGTCAGGCGCTTTTCGATATTAAGATGCACATCCTCCAGGTCGAGCAGCCAAATGAATTCGCCCCTGCGGATTTCTTCCAGAATCTCGTTCAGGCCCTGCTCTATCCTGGCCACGTCCTCCTGGCTGATGATGCCCTGCGCACCCAGCATGCGGGAGTGCGCCAGCGAACCCTGGATATCGTATTCGGCCAACCGGTAGTCGAAGCCCACGGAAGCGGTATATTGCTTGACCAGTTCAGCCACGGGTTCATTGAAGCGGCCGGACCAGGTCTTGGAGGAGGTTTGGTTCAAGTGATTGGACTTTTCTGTCATGATGCTGCGTGATGGACTCACGTGATTGAATAAAGTGTGAAAAATAGTGCGCTAAATATGCCTATTATAAAGCAATTTGCCATGCGTTCAGCGAAATTGCCCGACTTCCGCAACCTGGGCATCTGCCTGCGCATCCTCATCGCCGTCAACCTGCTGGGCCTGTTTGCCGCGCTGGCGGCCAGCGCCACGCTGGGAGAATGGCTGCCAGAGTTCACGCGCTGGTGCGCCTTCATACAGCCGGTGCTGCTGCTTAGCCTGCTGGCCCTGTATCTATTGCAGCCATGGCTGGCCCGGCTGAACCCGGCTGGCGGCTACTTAGTGGTGCTGACACTGCCCGCCCTGTTCAGCCTGTTGGCCCACGCCATTGCCATATCGCTGTTGAACATCAACCTGCCCGGCCATCCTTTGCGCACCGTCATTCTCGCCATCTGCATCGCCTCCATCACCCTGCTCTACCTGCATCTGCGCCAGCGCGCGCTGGCGCCCGCACTCGCCGAGGCACGGCTGCAGGCATTACAAGCCAGGATACGCCCGCATTTCCTGTTCAACAGCATCAATGCCGTGCTCTCCATTGTCCGCAGCGACAGCAAGCAGGCGGAAACCGCCTTGATGGATATGGCCGACCTGTTCCGCGTCCTGATGGCTGACAACCGCGAACTGGTGCCGCTGGCGCAGGAGCTGGCCTTGTGTCGACAATATTTAGCATTGGAGAAACTGCGCCTGGAGAATCGCCTCAATATTGATTGGCAAGTGGAGAATATGCCGCAAGATGCCCTGATTCCTCCGCTCGTCCTGCAACCGTTGTTGGAAAACGCGGTATATCACGGCATAGAACCGCTATCGGAAGGCGGCACCATCACCATCGAGCTCAGCAGCACGCGCAACGGGCTACACATTCACCTGCACAACCCTTATCAGCCAGGTATCAGCCACCACCAGGGCAACCGCATGGCGCTCGACAATATCCGCGAGCGGCTGCAATTGCATTTCGATGCCGAAGCCAGCCTCAATATCGTCCGGAACGATGACGGCTACAGCGTGCATATCGTCATTCCCTACCGCCACAGGCCTGCTGCATGAGCACCCCGACCCTCGATGTCGTCATTGCCGACGACGAGCCGCCCGCCCGTAACCGCCTGCGCGAGCTGCTTGCCGATATCCCGGGCGTGAAGCTGGTGGGAGAAGCCAGGCACGGTAATGAGGCGCTCGAGCTCACGCAACAACTCAAACCGCATGTCCTGCTGCTGGATATCCGCATGCCCAACATGGACGGCATCGAGGCCGCAGGCCATGCGCAGAAGCTTGCTCTGCCGCCCGCCATCATCTTCACCACAGCTTTCGATGGCTATGCCATCCAGGCGTTTGAGATGAATGCCGTAGATTACCTGCTCAAGCCCATCCGCCAGGAAAGGCTGGCCGCGGCCCTGCACAAGGCACGCGTGCTCTTGCCCGCGCAGATAGAGGCGCTGCGCCCATTACAGCGCGTCCGCACCCATTTCAGCGTTAGCGACCACGGCCGCATCCTGCTTATCCCGGTGCATGAGGTCGCCTATCTGCGCGCTGAACTCAAGTATGTCACCCTGCGCACGCGCTATGGAGAATACCTGATCGAGGAATCCCTCACGGCGCTGGAGCAAGAACTGGGGCCGTTGTTTCTGCGCCTGCATCGCAATTGCCTCGTCGCGCAGTCCAGCATAACAGGCTATGAAAAGCGCGAAACCGACGGCGAAAGCGGATGGCACGCTCTGCTCAAGGACATCCCGGAAACCATTGCCGTCAGTCGGCGGCAATACCATCTGCTACGCAAGCTTTCCGCACATTAGGCTGAAAAGACCCTATGCTAGAATGCCGGTTTCGATAACGAACCGGTTGCGCAGCACACGCCCAACCCGCACGCACTAATGAACATTCCCAAGAAACTGGTGATTGCCTCGCGCGAAAGCGCTTTGGCCATGTGGCAGGCGCAACATATCCAGAGCCGTCTGCAAGCCTTGTACCCGCAAACCGAAGTCACCATCCTCGGCATGACAACCACAGGCGATCAGATCCTGGATTCCCCGCTGGCTCGCATCGGCGGCAAGGGCCTGTTCGTCAAGGAACTGGAGCAGGCGCTCGCAGACGGACGCGCCGACCTTGCCGTGCATTCCATGAAAGATGTGCCCATGCATCTGCCGCCCGGCTTCGCCATGGCGGCGATCAGCGAGCGCGAGGATCCGCGCGATGCTTTCGTCTCCAACGATTTCGCCAGCCTAGAAGCGCTGCCTGCAGGCAGCGTGGTCGGCACTTCCAGCCTGCGCCGTCAAAGCCAGCTGCAGGCACGCTTTCCTACGCTCAAGATAGAGTCGCTGCGCGGCAACCTGCAAACCCGGCTGCGCAAGCTGGACGAAGGCCAATATGCCGCCATCATCCTGGCAGCAGCAGGACTCAAGCGATTGGGACTGGAATCGCGCATCCGCGAAGCCATAGACCAGGACAAGAGCATCCCCGCCGTGGGCCAGGGCGCGCTGGGTATCGAAATCAACGCCGAACGTGCCGACCTGCTGGAAATATTGGCGCCGCTCAACCACGCCATCACTGCCGCCTGTGTGGAAGCCGAACGCGGTATGAGCCGCGCGCTGGCTGGCAGTTGCCAGGTGCCTTTGGGCGCTTTCGCGCAGCAGGAGGGCGATACGCTGCACATAACGGGCTTTGTCGCCAGTATCGACGGCAAGGAATTGTTGCGGGAATCCGCGCAAGGTCCAGCCACCAAGCCAGAAGCGCTGGGCCAGGCATTGGCGACCAAGCTGATCGCGCGCGGCGCGGACCGCATCCTGGCCGCGCTTGCCAATGACTGAACCTGCAACCAATCTCGCTGGCCGCCATATCGCCATCACGCGGCCAGTTGAACAAGCTGCGCGCCTGACTCGCCTGATTGAAGAAGCTGGCGGCCAGTCCATCAGCTTTCCCTTGCTTGAAATCGCGCCGCTACAAGACTACAGCGTGTTTGAACAGTTACTGGATGATGTATCAGTACAGGACTGGCTGATTTTCATCAGCTCTAACGCCGTGCAGTACTCTATGCCCAGGCTGCAGGCGAAATTTGTGCAATGGCCCGCCAAGCCCAGGTGCGTCGCTATCGGGCCGGTCACTGCGGCTGAACTCGTGCAATATGGCGTTACGAATATCCTGCAGCCAGCGCAGCGCTTCGACAGTGAAGCATTGCTGGCGCTGCCGGAAATGCAATCGGTACGTGACCAGCGCGTCATGATCGTACGCGGCATCGGTGGCCGCGAGCTGATCGCGGACACCCTGCGCAGCCGGGGCGCGGAAGTGTGCTTCGCCGAATGCTATCGCCGCATCAACCCGCAAACAGATACAGGAAAATTACAACGGCTATGGCACAATGGGCAATTGGATACCATTGTGGTTACCAGCAGCGAAGCCATGCGCCACCTGCTTGCCATGACCGACAATGGCAGCGCAGAATGGCTACGGGATATCAGAATATGTGTTAACCATGCCCGTATCGCCGAACTGCCATCCCGCCTGGGCCTGCATGTGCAAGTTGCTGCCGCGCCTGGGGACGAAGCCATGCTGCAATGTTTAAGTGAAGTAAATCATGACTGAACAACAATCACCTGAAATCCAGACAATCTCATCGGCACCCGCAGATACTAGGCGTAAGCCTTCTTCGCTGGCATGGCTGGCTCTGTTGCTGGCGATTGGTGCCATCGCCTTTCTTTCCTGGCAATGGCTGGATACTCGCCACCGCTTCGGCACGTTGGAACAATCCCTGTCGCAACGCCTGGAGCAATTCAACGGCACCAACCAGCAAAGCCTGGCGCTATCCAAGAATGCAGACGAGCGCAGCACAGAGGCCAACAGCCGCATCATCCGCCTGGAACAGCAATTGGCGGAATCGCGCGACCAACAGGAAGCCTTGCAGACGCTCTATCTGGAACTGGTCAACAATCATGACGAACGCGTGATCGCTGAGGTTGAACAATTACTGCTCATCGCCAACCAGCAATTACAGCTGGCAGGCAACATCAAGCCTGCGCTGCTGGCATTGCAGACTGCGGACTCACGCCTGCAACCCATGAATAGCGTGCCTGCCGTACAATTACGCAAGGCCATCGGCAAGGATATCCAGCGCTTGCAGGAATTACCGCAGGTGGATTCCATCGGCATCAGCCTCAAGCTGGAGAACCTGATGGAAAGTGCCACTACTTTGCCATTGGTGAGCGACCGTCACCCTAAAACCTCCATCCCGGAAGCCGCCATGGCGGAAGAAAGCTCCTTCCGCAAGCTGGCTCGCGAAGTCTGGGATGACCTCAAGCACATGATCCGCCTGGAACGGGTTGACCGCCCCGAGCCGCCTCTACTGGCGCCTGACCAGACCTTCTTCCTGCGTGAGAACCTCAAGCTACGCCTGCTGGGTGCCAGAATTGCGCTACTGCAACGCGACGAAAATACCTACCGCGCAGACCTGCAACAGGCAGAACAATGGATCAAAAGTTATTTTGACCTACGTGAGCAAAGCACGACAGCAGCACTGGATACCCTGAAACAGCTCTCCGCCAGCAGCATCGTCATCCAGCTACCTGATATTTCCGAAACCCAGGGTCTGGCCAGCCAATACAAGCTGACACTGGAGCGCGCGAGTAACTCGGAGCGCGCCCATGACCGCAACAACCTGGAGCGAGGCCAATAGTGCGTGTATTGATCTGGATATTGCTGATATTGGCACTGGCTATCGGTGTCTCCCTGCTTGTGGGCAATAATGAGGGTTACGTACTGATCGTGCGACCGCCTTACCGCCTGGAGCTGTCGCTAAACCTGTTGCTTATCCTGGTCGTCCTGGCTTTTGCCTCATTGCATCTGCTGTTGCGTTTTATCCATTACGCACGCGACTTGCCTGCCAATGTACGCGCCTACAAGGAAAACCGCCGCATCCGCCTCGGTCATGCTTCTCTGCTGGAAGCATTGCATGCCTTGAGCCAGGGGCGCTATCAGATTGCGCAGAAATCCGCCTCAAAAGCCCTGGACCTGGGCGAAGACCCGAGCCTCACTGCCTTGATTGCCGCGCGCGCCTCACACAAGCTCAAGCAAAAAGGCCAGCGTGACTACTATCTGGCAGAAGCAGAACGCCTTGCTCCGGATGCAGAAGTCGCCCGGTTGCTATTACAGGCAGAACTACTGCTGGACGACCGCCTCTACAGCCAGGCGCTGGATGTACTGCAGCAGATCGAGAAGATAGAACACCGTTTCATTCCCGCCTTGCGGCTGGAGTTGAAAGTACAGTTGCGCCTTAATAACTGGGAACAGGTTTTGGTACTGCTGCAACAGCTTGAGAAACATGACGGCATGGAAAGCTGGCAAGCTCGCGAAATCCGCCTGCAGGCGCATCAGCACCTGATTGAACGCCATGGACACAATCTGAATACACTTATGAACTACTGGAAGAGAGTGCCAGCGGAGGACAAGCTCAATACGCGCATTGCCAAGCTGGCCGCGGATGCCTTTATTCGCCTCAATGCAGGCAACCAGGCGCAGGAAGTACTGGAAATGAGCCTGACCCGGGAATGGGACAGCGAGCTGGCAGCCAAGTTAGGGGATTGCGCCAGCACCAACCCTCAAAAGCAATTGCAACAGGCGGAACACTGGCTGTTGAGTCATGAGCAGGATGCGAAACTCCTATTGGCGCTGGGCAAGATGTGCATGCGCCTTGAGCTGTGGGGCAAGGCCCAAAGTTACCTGGAAGCCAGCATCAGCGTGCAACCTTGCGCTGAAGCCCATCTCACGCTGGCGCGCCTGTTGGATAACCGCGGCGAAACCGATGCCGCGAATCGCCACTATCGTCTGAGTGTGCAGGCTTGTGAAGATAACAAGTAATCCAGAAGCCCTGACTAGCGGAACGCCAATGCTTAGCCGGTTATTCAGCAAAGTCTATGGCAGCCCCGCTGGCAAATATAGATATCTGCGCTAAGCTGGGATCTTCGCCACAGGATTGGCAAAGGTAAAGGCATCAGAGAAAAACTCCCCTTTCGGCAAGCCGTGGCGCTGGAAATCACGATGCGCCACATCCACCATCTGCGGCGCTCCGCAGCAATACACCTGATAAGCGCTCATATCCGGGTAATCCTCCAATACTGCCTCGTGCACCAAACCAGTACGCCCCAGCCAGCCATCTTCCGGCTCAGGCGCCGACAACACGGGAATATAGCGGAACAAGCGGTTCTCTGCCGCCCATTGCCGCGGCAACTCATCCATGTAGAGGTCCTCCAGGGTTCGCGCGCCCCAATACAAGGTCATGGGCCGCTTGAGTCCCTGGCGCAATGCATGCTCAACAATCCCCTTTACCGGCGCAAAACCGGTGCCGCCGGCCACCAAGATGACCGGGCGCGTGCTTTCCTCGCGCAGGAAGAATGTACCGAAAGGCCCCTCGATACGCAGGATGGTTTTTTCCTGCATTTCATTGAAGACATACTGGGTAAATTGTCCACTTGCCACCAACCGCATATGCAGTTCGATGAAGCGGTCATCATGCGGCGCGTTCGCCAGCGAAAATGCGCGGCGTCTGCCGTCATTGAGCAGGAACTCGATATACTGACCCGCCATGAACTGCATGCGCTCATTGCTTGGCAGCTTCAGTGTCATGCCCATGACATCATGGGAAAGCTTTTCCAGCTTTTCCACCCGCACAGTCAGGATGCGCGGCGGAATACCTTCGCCTTCCACTTCGCGGCACTCGATCACCAGGTCGGTTAAAGGCTGGGCACAGCAAAACAGCGCCTTGCCAACTTTCTTTTCATCTTCACTGAGCGCGCTGTCGAAATACTCGCCATAGCTCACTTCGCCCGCGAGCACCTGCCCCTTGCAGGCGCCACAGGTACCATTGCGACATCCGTAAGGCAGGTTGATACCGGCATCAATCGCGGCATCCAGGACAGTACTACCATCCTCCACCTCGAATACGCGATCACTGGGCTTGATAATGACTTGAAAAGACATGGTTTTCTGACTCTATGCATCGCAGCCATTTGGCCGAAAAATCGTATTAGTCTAGCATAGAGCTAGTCCTCGCGACGGTACTCGCCCTCGATCACGTCTCCATTCGAGCGGCCTGCGCCAGGTTCGCTGCGATATTGCGACTGAAATTGCTCCGTGGTTTCACGTGAAACGAACTCTTCATCATTAGCTGCCTGCTCCAATTTCCCGCCACCTGGTAGTAGCAGCAAAATAACTGCAATCGCATCGCTGATCACGCCTGGAATCATGAGCAACACGCCTGCCAGCAGGTTTTTGGCGCTGCCGAATACAGCGCGCAAAGGTGTGCCGCCAGCTTGCAACGTTTGCGCCATACGCCCCATCATCATGAGCTTCTCATCCTGCACAAGCCGCCAACCCAATATCCCCATCACGATCAAATATGCCAGCACCAGCCAGCCATACCTTGCAGCCAATTCCACCAGCACCCATATCTCAGCTATCGGGAATGCGAGTAAAATCAGTAAAAGGAAAAGAACACGCATGAATACTCAATCTCCATCATCAGAAAACAATTCCGCTATCCTGGTCCTGACCAATATGCCGGACCAGGATAGCGCTGAAACCATTGCACACGCGCTTGTCAGCAGAAAACTGGCCGCCTGTGTCAACATGCTTGCCTCTTGCCAATCCTGTTACCAGTGGCAGGGCAAGGTAGAAACCGCAACGGAAATACCATTGCTGATCAAGACCACCGCCGAACGCTATGCCGAACTCGAGCAAGCCATCCGGGAGCTGCACCCTTACGAACTTCCCGAGATCATCCATGTCCCAATCACGGGCGGTTTCCCCGCCTATCTTACATGGCTACACCAGGAAACCCAGGCTTGAACCCGACACTGCAGCGCTGCTTATCATTTTTCCTGTTACTCTGCATGTTGCTGGGCGGCACCGGCATGGCCTATGCGACCGGTAGCAGCCAACTTGGCGAATGGCTAAGCCAGGGACGTAGCGCCTTTCTTGGCAGCGACCAGGATAATATTCTGCCGCCAGAGCAGGCTTTCAAGCTCCAGGTCGAATTAATTGATGCAGATCATCTGCAGGCAGCCTTCAAGATTGCGCCGGGGCATTATCTCTACAAGGACAGGATCAAGTTTGAGCTGGAGCCTGCCGACCACAAAGTGAACAATCTCAGCCTGCCGCAAGGCGACTGGAAGCAGGACCCAACCTTTGGCCGCACCGAGGTATTCCATCACAACTTTATCGCCGATATGCGCCTAGTATTGTCCACATTGCCGGCTGGCAATATCAGGATCAAGGCGAGCTATCAGGGCTGCAGCGAAAAAGGCTTGTGCTACCCGCCTCGGCAACAGTTCTTCGAACTTGGCTCCCTGCTTCCGACCGTTAGCAAACCGGCAGGTTCAACTACGGCCCAACCACAAGGCGAACATGATCAGGCGGCCAGCCTTCTGTCGCAAGGCAGCCTGCTGTTGATTATCGCGGGCTTCTTCGGTTTCGGCCTGCTGCTCTCGCTGACGCCTTGCATGCTGCCGATGATCCCCATCCTTTCCGGCATCATTGTCGGCAGTCAGCGCAAAAGCCGCTGGCATACCTTTCGGCTTTCACTGGCCTATACCCTGGGCATGGCATTCAGCTACACCATTGCCGGGGTCGCAGCCGGCCTTTCCGGGCAATTGCTGAGTTCTGCCCTGCAGAATGCCTGGGTGCTGGGTGCAAGCGGCCTGGTCTTTGTCCTGCTAGCGCTTTCCATGTTCGGTTTCTATGAACTGAAACTGCCCGCTACGCTGGAAAACCGCCTGGCGCAAACCAGCAGCCGCCTGCCGGGCGGACGCCTGATTGGCGTTTTTGTAATGGGCATCCTCTCCGCCCTGATCGTCAGCCCCTGCGTCGCCGCGCCGCTGGCAGGTGCATTGATCTATATCGGACAAACCCAGGACGTCGCGCTGGGCGCCACCGCCCTGTTCTCCATGTCGGTCGGCATGGGCATTCCCCTGCTGCTCGTTGGCGCTTCTGCTGGGACGCTACTGCCCAAGGCCGGGCCATGGATGGTGGCCATCCGCCAGGCTTTTGGCGTGTTCATGCTGGCGGTCGCTTTGTGGATTGTTTCCCCCTTGCTGCCTATCAGTGTGCAATTACTGACCTGGGGCGCCCTGCTTATCGTACCCGCCATCTTCATGCATGCCCTGGACCACTTGCCTGAGACAGCCACGGCCTGGCATCGCTTCTGGAAGGGCATCGCCATTCTCATGTTGATCGTCGGCATTGCCCAGGTGATCGGCGCTGTTTCCGGCGCCAGGACACCATTGCGACCATTGGAAGGACTCACTCTGAATCATGCCCAGGCCACCAGCCTGCCATTCCAGCGCATCAAAACCGTGACTGATCTGGACCAAGTATTGCGCCAGAATCCCGGCAAACCGGTCATGCTGGACTTTTATGCAGACTGGTGCGCTTCCTGCAAGGAGATGGAGCAATTCACCTTCACTGATACTGAAGTGCGCGCATCCCTGCAGGATTTCGTGCTATTGCAAGCCGATGTCACCGCCAATGATGCGGACGACCAAGCCTTGCTCAAGCGCTTCGGCCTGTTCGGCCCGCCCGGGATCATCTTTTTCGATGGCCAGGGAGAGGAGCTCAAGCACCACACCGTGATCGGCTATCAGAACAGTAGCCGCTTCCTTGTTTCATTGAATGCAGCCAAGTCCACTCATGCAAACATCAAACCAGAATAATCCCGGCAAGAATAAGTCCGGTTTAAGCAAGGGCGGCTTCATCATTTTTGCCCTGGCGATTGCAGCAGCCATGCTGCTGCTCCAGCAATTTGCTACCAAGCCCAGACTGGCGCAACCAGTCGATGTCTATGCCTCCACTGCACCATTCTTTGCCAGCCAAGTGACAGACCTAGATCAGCAAACGCAAAGCCTGGCCCAATGGCAAGGGCAATTGCTTGTAGTCAACTTTTGGGCGACCTGGTGCGCCCCGTGCCGCGAGGAAATGCCAGAACTGGCCGCACTGGCGCAGGAATATGCTGGCAAACTAACCGTTCTGGGTATTTCACTGGATAACCTGCATACCATGCAGGCTTTCTCTCAGCATACTCCCATACCCTACCCGTTGCTTTCTGCAGATATCGAGGGCATGGCACTCAGCACCTCCCTGGGCAATATCAACAGCGTTGTTCCCCATACCGTCATCATTGGGCCGGACGGTAAAATCCTCAAAAGCTACTTTGGCCGCATCACCAAATCCTTACTGGCAGAGACTCTTAAAGCTGCACTTTCGGAAGATAAATAGCAGACAAGTTCTCTAAATTTCGTCAATTCTCTAGACAAAATACCCAAAATTACGGCAAAATTTCGCCCATTCCAGTTAAATTGGCGATCAACTACGCCCCTTCCATGACTCAATCATCTTCGAAATCCGTACTGGTATTGCATGGACCCAACCTGAATTTGCTGGGGTTGCGCGAACCCAATCATTACGGTTCGAACACATTGGAAGATATCAATCGCCAATTGACGCAACATGCTGCGGCGGCCGGAATTTCCATTGATATCTGCCAGAGCAACCATGAGGCTGCGTTGATAGAGAAAATCCATACGCTGGCGCACGCCCCGGTGGATTTCATTATCATCAATCCTGCCGCCTTCACCCATACCTCGGTAGCCTTGCGCGACGCATTGGCTGCCGTGAAGATACCGTTTATCGAAGTTCATCTTTCAAATATCTACGCCCGCGAACCTTTCCGTCACCACTCTTATTTTTCCGATCTCGCAGTCGGCGTCATCAGTGGCCTGGGAGCTCGCGGATATTTACTGGCACTGGATTACGCCATCAACCACATTACCCGTGCCTGAACGGCACCCAATACACCGAGAGGTCAACCATGGATTTACGCAAACTGAAGAAACTGATCGATCTGGTCGAAGAATCCGGCATTTCCGAGCTGGAACTTACCGAAGGCGAGGAAAAAGTACGCATCTCGCGCCATATCGCTGGCGGACAAGCCCCCATTCAATTTGCCCAACCTTATATGGCAGCACCTGCGGCACCCCTGGCGACCGCCCCGGCAACGCTTGCAAGCGAAGCGGCCAGCACTGAACCCGTCATCGAAGGACATGTGGTTAAATCACCCATGGTCGGCACCTTCTACCGCGCGTCCTCCCCTGATGCCAAGCCATTCGTTGATGTCGGCAGCAGCGTCAGCGCCGGTGATACACTGTGCATCATCGAAGCCATGAAGCTCCTGAATGAGATCGAAGCCGACAAGTCCGGCGTGATCAAGGCTATTCTGGTCGAAAACGGCCAGCCCGTGGAATACGGTGAACCGCTGTTCATCATTGGCTAGGAACCCACTCCATGTTTGATAAAGTCCTCATCGCCAACCGAGGGGAAATCGCCCTGCGCGTACAACGTGCCTGCCGCGAACTCGGTATCAAGACAGTCGCGGTGCACTCCGAAGCCGATCGCGAAGCCAAATACGTCAAGCTCGCGGACGAATCGGTCTGCATAGGGCCTGCCCCTTCCGGTCAAAGCTATCTGAACATTCCCGCTGTGATCAGCGCTGCCGAAGTCACGGATGCGGAAGCCATCCATCCCGGCTATGGCTTCCTCTCGGAGAATGCCGATTTCGCCGAGCGCGTCGAGCAAAGCGGCTTCACCTTCATCGGCCCGCGCGCCGAGACCATCCGCCTGATGGGCGACAAGGTCAGCGCAAAGGACACAATGAAGGCGGCGGGCGTGCCGTGCGTGCCCGGCTCGGACGGCGCACTTTCAGATGACGCGGATGAAAACCTGCGCATCGCCAAGGAGATTGGCTACCCGGTCATCATCAAGGCAGCTGGCGGCGGCGGCGGACGCGGCATGCGCGTCGTGCATACCGAAGCCGCCCTGCTGAGCGCGGTCAACATGACCAAGGCCGAAGCGCAAGCCGCATTCGGCAACCCCATGGTCTACATGGAGAAATTCCTGGAGCAGCCACGCCATATCGAGATCCAGGTGCTGGCTGACCAGCACGGCAATGCCATATACTTGGGTGAGCGCGACTGCTCCATGCAGCGTCGCCATCAGAAGGTGCTGGAAGAAGCGCCTGCCTTCGGCATCACGCCCGCACTGCGTGAAAAGATCGGCACTGCCTGCACCGAAGCCTGCAAGCGCATCAATTACCGCGGCGCGGGCACCTTCGAGTTCCTTTACGAAAACGGCGAATTCTACTTTATCGAGATGAATACCCGCGTGCAGGTGGAACATCCCGTCACCGAAATGGTGACTGGCATCGATATCGTCGTGCAGCAAATCCTGATTGCCGCGGGCGAAAAGCTCAGTATCAAGCAAAAGGACGTCAAGCTGGCAGGCCACTCCATCGAGTGCCGCATCAATGCGGAAGATCCGTTCAATTTTGTGCCATCCCCTGGCCGCATCACCACCTTCCATATGCCGGGCGGTCCCGGCATTCGCGTCGATACCCACGCCTATCAGGGCTACATGGTGCCGCCAAACTACGATTCCATGATCGGCAAGCTGATCGCCTACGGCGATACGCGCGAGCAGGCGATTGCGCGCATGCAGATCGCCTTGTCTGAAATGGTGATTGAAGGCATCAAGACCAATGTCGCGCTGCATAAGGAACTCCTATCCGATGCGGCTTTCCACCAGGGTGGCACCAGCATCCATTACCTGGAGCATAAACTCGGCATTGCATCCAAGTAATGGGCTGGATTTCATTAAAAATCGAGGCGCAGGACAATAATGCCGAACTGCTGAGCGATACCCTGATGGAACTTGGCGCCCTCTCTGCCAGCATTGAGGACGCCAATGCCGAAACACCGGACGAGCAACCCATTTTCGGTGAGCCGGGCGACCCTCCGCCCGGCATCTGGCAGCAGAATGTCGTTAGCGCCCTGTTCAATGAAGATGCCGATCTGGAAGCAATCCTGCAGGAATTGGGCGCAGCCACCGGCATTGCGGAATTCCAGTTCACTACTGAGGCCATCGCTGAGCAGGACTGGGTGCGCGCCACGCAATCCCAGTTTGACCCGATCAGGATTCGCGATGATCTCTGGATCGTCCCTTCCTGGCACGATGCGCCCAACCCGGACGCGCTCAATATTGTGCTGGATCCAGGTCTGGCCTTCGGCACAGGAAGCCACCCGACCACGCACCTGTGTCTGAGCTGGCTGGCAGATGCTGTCACGTCTGGTGCCAGTGTGCTGGATTATGGCTGCGGCTCCGGCATTCTTGCCATCGCCGCCCGTAAACTGGGAGCCGGTAACGTCATCGGCGTGGACATCGACAGCCAAGCCATCCAGTCCAGCATCTATAACGCAGAGCAGAACCAGACCGATACCAACTTCTACCTGGCCAATGACCTGCCCGGCGGACAATTCGATATCGTCGTGGCCAATATCCTGTCCAGCGCACTTTCGATTTTAGCTCCCGCATTAGCTCGCGCAGCCCGCAGCGGCGGAAAAATCGCGCTTTCCGGCATCTTGCGCGAGCAGGCGGAACAGGTCAGCGCCATTTACCAGGAATGGTTCGATATGAGCCCACCCACGTTCATGGATAGCTGGGTGCTGCTCACCGGTACCAGAAGGTAACCCTTGGCATGCGGCTAGTCACCTTCTGTCCTGCATGCAATACCCGGTTCCTCGTCACGGCAGAACAGTTGGCAGCTCATGATGGCGAGGTGCGCTGTGGTCAATGCCAGCACAGCTTCAATGTGCGCTCTCGGTTGTATGCAATACTGGAGCCGCAAACCCTCCCGCTTGCTCCAGCAGCAGTCACTGAGCCAGCCACCGACTCATCTCTCATGGTCGAAGAAACCATAGAGGATATTGCTGACATAGCGGCAAGTAGTGAGAGCACTGCTACTCTGGTAGCTGATGAGGATATTCCAGGGCATGACATCTCGACTTCTCCGGACATAGAAGCTCACTCTGTTGAAGAAATCCCCGCTATCATTGAAGTCGATACTATCGTCACCATTGCCACAGAAATTGACCAGGGTGAATCGGTAGATACTGATATAGAAGAATCTGCCATCGCCAGTGTCATAGCAGCATCGACAGAAACCGCACCGGCAGTGCATGCCGCTATGCAGCAGGTCCATGACTTTTCGCAATTCAATGCCGCACCTGAACCCGTCAGCACCAGTTTTCTTGCTCCTGAGAAACCAGTTCGACGCTTTCCGTTGTGGGTGAGTATCTCCTTGAGCTTATTGCTCGCGCTGATGCTGATCGCGCAATCAGCCTATTTTTTCCGTACTCAGTTGGCAGGTTATTGGCCATCCAGCAGGCCCGCGCTCGAATTCGCCTGCCAATGGCTCGGATGCTCTGTGCCTTTGCCACGCAACTCGGAATTGCTGGCACTGGACGACTCCGACCTGCAAGAGGATTTTGAGCATCCCGGAGTCATCCAGCTCTCGACTAGACTGATCAATAATGCTTCCTATGCTCAGGGTTATCCCTTGCTGGAGCTGACTCTGACCAACGATGACGACAAACCCAAGCTGCGCCGCAGCTTTACTCCGGGAGAATACCTGCCTTCAGGTACTGACATTGACGCCGGCCTGGCTGCAAAGCAGGAAATCCAGATCAATCTGGCATTCTCCACCAGCGGCGAGACCGTTTCCGGCTATCGCGTGTTCGTGACTTACTAAACCTCCCCTCGTAACTCTCCCCGGCTCAGGATTTATCTCAGTTACCGATATATAACGGCATACCGCTTGAATTCAGTCTAATGAAAATCATGAGGTCCGGATCATGATGCTGCGCATGGCGTAAGTCAGCATGATCTATATGATGTGAATCGTGAATTGCGCCAAATGAATCCTACCGCGCAGTGACAATCCCAATTTAAAGGAGACAGATCATGTGGACCAAGCCAGAAGTGACCGAAATGCGTTTTGGTTTTGAAGTAACCATGTACGTTTGCAACCGTTAAGCAATTCTCATCTCCATGAGAAAGGGGCCGCCAGGCCCCTTTTCTTTTACGCCGCTGCAATAATGGATTGCAGACAGGGCGATTTGAGCGCGCGGATTGCCTGCAACAGGCACTCAATAGCCTGCTCCCGCGCATAACCTTTGCGCCAGGCCAGCGCCATGCGGCGCAGCGGAACCGGCTCTGCAAATGGAATCATCCTGATCAATGGGTTCTGATACCGTTCCACCGCCGCGCTGCAAGGCAATACCGTAATGCCCAGATTGGAAGCCACCATGTTGCGTATGGTTTCCAGTGAATTTCCCTGTAATACCTCTCCGCTTTTCGACAGCTCCGGGCAGGCCAGCACCACCTGGGTGCTGAAACAATGGCCGCTGTTGAGCAATAACACCTTCTCGCTGGCAAGCTCTTCCGCATGGATAAGCTTGCGCTCGGCCCAGGGATGGATATCCGGCACCGCCACGACGAAACTCTCGTCGTACAAGGGTTCGCAGTGCACGCCCGGCACGTCGAATGGCAGGGCGATGATGGCTGCATCGATCACGCGGTTGCGCAATTGCGTTTCCAGATTCGCCGTCAGGTTCTCCTCCACTTCCAGCGGCATTTCAGGAGCGAGCTTGCGTAACGCGGGGATAATCTCGGGCAACAGGTAAGGCCCGGTGGAATAAATCACGCCCAGCTTGAACGGCCCAGCCAATTGGTTATTGCCCATGCGGGCGATTTCCTTGACGCGGTCTGCTTCTTCCAGCGCGCGCATGGCCTGGGCAACGATCTGCTCGCCAATCGGCGTCATCGTCACATCCTTGTGACCGCGCTCAAACAGCGTCACGCCAAGCTCTTCTTCCAGTTTCTTGACCGCCAGGCTCAAGGCCGGCTGGCTGACAAAACATTTTTCCGCAGCACGGCGAAAATTGCGTTCGCGCGCCACGGCCACGATGAATTTGAATTCACTCAAGGTCATGGGATTACCTGATAACTAATACATATCAAATTGTATCAATTAATATGCATTATCGATAAATTCCATATCCATATGCCTTACGCAAACCTGCTGATTAGTGATAGATTGCAGCGTTTTTTTCAGAAAGCGCTATGTGTCTGCTGTATTGAATTGGCTCAAAGGCTTAAAGCCGCAACAAAGCCCGGTCAACCATCAAGAGAAGCTACGAGCCTGCCTCGGCGCGCTACTAGGAATATTATTCAGCGGCTTTCTGAGCGCCTGGCTGCTGGGCATGGAAAGCCTGCCGTTCCTGATGGCGCCCTTGGGCGCATCGGCGGTTCTGCTGTATGCCGTGCCCGCCAGCCCGTTGGCCCAGCCCTGGTGCATCATAGGCGGCAACCTAGTATCCGCGCTGGTCGGCATTGCTAGCCTGTATTGGATACCCCTCGTTCCTGTCGCGGCTGCCGTGGCAGTCGCAATCGCCATTATCCTGATGTTCGCGCTGCGCTGCCTGCATCCCCCTGGCGGAGCAGTCGCATTGACCGCCGTGCTCTCAGGCTCGCTGGCGCTGGAACATACCGGCTATTTCCTGCTTTTGGTACTTCTCAATTCCAGCCTGTTGCTGCTGGTCGCGCTGGCCTACAATAATGCCACCAAACGCAGCTATCCTCACGTGACCAGGCCAGAGCCGAACACGCACAACACCCATGATGTGAATCCCTCGCACCGGGTCGGCTTTACCCGGGACGACCTGGATACCGTACTCAAGGAATACAACCAAGTGCTGGATGTCACGCCTGATGACCTGGAGAACCTGCTGCTGAAAACAGAAATGCAGGCCTACAAGCGTCGCTTCGGTGAAATTACCTGCGGCGACATCATGTCGCGGGACGTGATCAGCGTGGAATATGGCACTCTGCTGGAAGAGGCCTGGCCGCTGCTGCTTACCCACCACATCAAGGCTCTACCTGTGGTTGATCGCGCCCGCCGGGTGATCGGCATCATCACGCGCTTCGATTTCATGAAGCACGCCAACCTTGATGCCTACCCGGGGTTTGAGGAAAAACTCAGGAAGTTCGTGCGCCGTTCCCTGTCAGCGGAAAGCGGGCAGCCGCAGGTGGTCGGCCAGATCATGACCAGCAAGGTGCTTACCGTAGATATGGACATGCATATTGTTAAGCTGGTCCCGCTGTTATCCGACCATGGTATCCATCATGTACCGGTGCTGGATCACGAACAACGGCTAGTCGGCATCGTGACCCAGACTGACCTGGTCGCGGCGCTTTATCGCGGACAACTGGAAGAAGCCGGAATATTCGGCGGCTCCATCAGCTAGCTTCAGTCAGCGGGCGCAGGGCCTGGAAATCCGCACCGCTCGGACTCTGGAATACGCGTAAGCCAAACTCCGGCATGATCGCCAGCAGATGATCGAAAATATCCGATTGTATAGCCTCATACTGCACAAATACCGTAGTGTTGGTGAAGCACCAGATTTCTAGTGGAATACCTTCTGCAGAAAGATTTTGCTGTCGCACCACCATGAGCATTTCCTGATGCACATGCGGATGGTTTTTCAGATATTGCTCGACATAAGCGCGAAAAGTACCAATATTGGTGATCCGGCGGGTATTAAGCGGCTTCCTGCCTTTCTCGCCCAAGGCCCGGTTCCATTCATCCAGCTCTTCCTGCTTTTTCTTCAGATAGTCACCCAGCAGGTTGAATTGCTGCAAGTGTTCAAGCTCTTCTGGCGTCAGGAAGTGAATGCTGTTCTGATCGATGAAAATACTGCGCTTGATGCGGCGGCCACCGGACTCGAACATACCGCGCCAGTTTTTGAATGAATCGGTGATAAAGCGCTTGGTGGGGATGGTGGTAATCGTCTTGTCCCAGTTCTGCACCTTGACCGTGTGCAGGGCGATATCAATCACGAAACCATCCGCGTTGAGCTGCGGCACCTCTATCCAGTCGCCGACGCGGATGATGTCGTTCGACGAAATCTGCACACTCGCCACCAAGGACAGCAAGGTATCCTGGAAGATCAGCATCAGCACCGCTGCCATCGCGCCAATGCCGGATAACAGAATCACCGGCGAGCGATCCATCAAGGTGGCAATGACCAGAATCGTCGCGATGATGTAAATCACGATCTTGACGACCTGCACATAGCCCTTGATCGGCCTGCGATGCGCGTCGGGCCGCTGCTGCCAGACATCGTTGACGATATCCAGCGCAGCCGCAATCGCCAAGCCCGCCGTCAACACAATAAAGCCGTGCGCCACATTGCGCACCACCGTCACCAAGGCTTCCGGCAGATTGGGAATCCAGACAATGCCCACTGCGATAATCAATGCCGGGATGATATTTGCCGATCTGGACACTACCCTGCTTCTGGCAATGGCCTGCCCAACGGCGGCAGAACGCATCATCTTGTGCAAACCACGCACCAGGACACGCTTGATCACCCAATTGGCCGTCCCAGCCGCGAGTACCAGCAATATGATATCCACCAGGCTGAATATCACCTGATGCACTTGCAGCCACCCCATTAAATTATTCCAGTCTTCTATCATTGGCTTTCTTTCCTACCTGTTACCTCACTGCGACCGGTACATTGCCAGCCGCTTCGTATACTCCATGAACGCAAAGCAATGACTGCCGAAAGACCTGCAGAATCCAGGTCCAGCAACAAATCAATACATGGGAACAGCCTGTTAGTACCCAGTGTGGGAGATAGGTTCAGAAAAATGCCTTGATTGAGCAGACCGGATTAAATCAGGCAACTGTTCAATCCCCCGCTCCGGGTTTAAGATCAGGAATCACCATTCCAGAATTTCACGCCATGTACAGCTACATACTCCTGGCTCACATCCTCGCCGCTACGGTTTGGACCGGCGGCCACCTAGTGCTGTCCTGTACCGTGTTGCCCCGGGCATTGAAACAGCGTAATCCTGAATTATTGCTGAATTTTGAAGCAGGATTCGAGTACATCGGCATGCCCGCCTTATTGATTCAAATCGCTACAGGTTTCTGGATGGCACACTATTGGATAGCAGATTTCTCTGCCTTGTTGGCGGCAGATACCTTGCCCAGCAGGCTCCTCCTGTTGAAGCTCGCATTACTGGCTATTACTATCCTCACCGCGATTGATGCCCGCTTCCGACTCATTCCCTATCTCAATCCCGCCACCTTGCCTGCACTGGCGCGCAGGATCACTTTGGTCACCATTGCATCGGTCGGCTTTGTCCTCGTTGGCGTCTCATTCCGAGGTGGCCTCATTACATGACACTGGCAAAAATGTCTCTAAACAGCGTCATTTCAGGCTCTTAATTGAAAATTTTCCTGAATTCCCCATTAAAAGGGGTTTCATTGGGCGCAGGTTGTGATATTTTCTCCCCTGTTACTATTTAACCTGGTAACGAGGCGAAGTATTACCTTACGAAAATTAGATTGATAACCCATAAACACAAGGACTGGACCCATATGAACAAGACAGAACTGATCGAAGAAATCGCCAAGGAAGCAGGTATCTCCAAGGCTGCTGCAGGTAAAGCTGTTGATGCATTCACCGCTTCCGTAACCGCAGCCCTGAAGGGTGGCGATACAGTGACATTGATCGGCTTCGGTACTTTTGGTGTTTCCGAACGCGCTGCCCGTACAGGCCGCAATCCTCAAACTGGCAAGGAAATCAAGATTGCTGCCCGCAAGGCACCAAGCTTCAAAGCAGGCAAGGCCCTGAAAGATGCGTTGAACTAAATTCATCAGTTGTTCATACGCCAAGAAAAACGCCGGCAGATGCTGGCGTTTTTTATTGCTGGCCTGTCAGCTGTTTCTCGAAACAATAGCTGACAGGATTGCCGATATATACCCCAAATGGTGCAATCGGCTGATAAGCCATCTCCTGATAGAGCGCAATAGCGCCAGATTGTTTGTTGCCGGTTTCCACCCGCATGCATATATATCCCTGTTGCAGGGCATGCTGTTCCAGCACTTGGATCAATCGTTTGGCAACTCCCTGCCGTCGGGCTTCAGGCAGGACAAAAAGTCGTTTGATTTCAGCACAGCCATCCTCCAGCGCCTGCATGGCAACACAACCTACCGCACGTGCATCGAGAAAGGCAATCAGAACCAATGGGCTATGCAATGGGCCCGGCTTCGGCATATCAGGGTAAATCTGCAAAAGCTCCTGCGTCATCTGCGTGAGCAGATGTTGCAATACGTCATCTTGCCAAGTACTCGCATGGATGACGATTGCGTCATTCACCAGCTATTCTTCGTCCTGATCTGGCGAATGGTAGGCAACATCGTCGTAAACCGACTCTGCGATCGGTAACAACGTTTCATGCAGGGCCTGCTCTGTCGTCAGGCTGTATTGCTGTTGCATGCTAAGAGTGGGATCTGTTTCCAGCGCGCGCAGCAAGGGTTCATAATCTGTTCCTGAAACACCGAAATGGTCATCGCTGCCGATAGGCTTGCTATAGGTGACCGAATATTGTTGCTGGTGCAGCCCAAGATCGAATCTGATATTAAAATACGGAGTAGCAGCGTCATTTTCCCTTGACTCAGCATAATCAAAGTCGAGCAGAACGGCGTTTACTCCCTGGATGTTGATGGTTTTGCCGCTTTGTGTCACTGCACAGTTCCCTTACTGACCAAATGCAGTATTGTACTTGTTTTCACCCTATTATATGACTCATCATTTTAAGGAGGATGTCATGGACAAGGTTTCCAAAACAGATGCCGAATGGCGCGAACAGCTCACTCCTCTCCAATACGAAGTCACCCGCCACGCAGCAACCGAGCGGGCGGGCACAGGAGAATATTCCCATCATTTTGAACATGGTATTTACCGTTGCGTCTGCTGCGGCACGCCTTTGTTCGCCTCTGATACCAAATTCAACGCCGGCTGTGGCTGGCCCAGCTACTTCGAGGCATTGAACCCGGAGCATATCCGGGAAGAACGGGATACCTCCCACGGCATGGTTCGCACCGAAGTGATCTGTAATGTATGCGATGCACACCTGGGCCATGTGTTCCCGGACGGCCCGCCACCCACGGGCATCCGTTACTGCATCAATTCCGCCTCACTGAATTTCGAGCCACGCTGAGCCTGCATGCGTGAACTGGACGAGCTGTTTGCGGCACTGGGGCGCTCTCGCTTCCGCAGCTCGTTCAGGCTCAATGCCCACGACCAGGCCTATCTGCATGCCAAGGGCCTGCCCGTCGTCGGCGACCACGCCCGCGACTTCATCGCCAAACGGCTGGCCCCCGCCGTCATTGCAAACGATGGCAAGCAGACGCCCTACCGCGGCCATCCGGTTTTTGTTGCGCAGCATGCCACCGCCTGCTGCTGCCGCGGCTGCCTGCAAAAATGGCATCAGATTCCCGCCGGGCGCGCGCTCAGCGCAGATGAGCAAACCTATGTGGTCAATGTGCTGATGCATTGGCTGGAAAAGGTTTATTGATATGGAAACAGAGTTTTACATCGCGGCGGCTTATGCCTATCATGGCGACCCAAGATCATCGCAATCCATATTCCCGGCCTGACATGAGCAATTCCATAGACACCGATATCCTGCTGGTTGGCGGCGGCATCATGAGCGCCACGCTGGGCACCATGCTTAACAAGCTCAACCCGGACTGGCACATCACCATGGTGGAGCAGCAGGCAGAAGTCGCCACCGAAAGCAGCGACGGCTGGAACAATGCAGGTACCGGCCATGCAGGATACTGCGAGCTCAACTACACGCCACAAAATGCTGATGGCAGCGTTTCCATCGCGCGCGCGCTCAAGATCAATGCTGCATTTGAGGAATCATTGCAATTCTGGGCCTGGCTGGTCGAACAGGACATTCTGCAAACCCCGGCCAGCTTCATCAACCCAACCCCGCATGCCAGCTTCGTTTGGGGAGAAAAGGATGTCGCATTCCTGAAAGCGCGCCATCAGGCATTGAGCGCACACCATTTGTTCGCCGATATGGAATACAGCGAAGACCCTGCAGTGTTGCAGCAGTGGATGCCCTTGGTCATGCAGGCCCGCAAGACAGATATGCCGGTAGCTGCCACCCGCGTCGCCTATGGCAGCGACGTGGACTTCGGCTCCCTCACCCGGCAACTGGTGCAGCACCTGCAATCCATGCCCGGCTTTTCTCTGTTGACCCGCCATGCAGTCACCAGCCTCCAGCAGAAACAGGGGCGCTGGCAGGTCAAAGCCGCAGACTTGTCCAGCGGCAAGCCCCTCACCATCCATGCGAATTTCGTTTTCCTCGGCGCGGGCGGCGCTGCGCTGCCCTTGTTGCAGAAATCCGGCATCAAGGAAGCCAAGGGCTATGGCGGCTTCCCGGTCAGCGGCCAATGGCTGGTCTGCCACAACCCGGAAGTCATCAAGCAGCATCACGCCAAGGTCTACGGCAAGGCGCCGATCGGCGCGCCGCCCATGTCGGTGCCGCACCTGGATACCCGCATCATCAACGGCAAGCCTGCCTTGCTGTTTGGGCCGTTTGCCGGGTTCACCACCCGTTTCCTCAAACAAGGTTCCTTGTTGGATTTGCTCAGCTCGGTCAAGCCTGGCAACCTGAAATCCATGTTGAGCGCAGGCTGCCACAATATGGATCTGACCCGTTACCTGATTGGAGAAGTGTTCCAGAGCCACCACCAACGTGTGACGGCCTTGCGCAATTTCTATCCAGACGCCATAGAAAGTGAATGGTCACTTGTTTCAGCAGGCCAACGCGTGCAGATCATCAAGCAATGCGACAAGCAAGGTGGCAAACTGGAATTCGGTACCGAGATCGTAGCTGCGCAGGATGGAAGCCTGGCTGCATTGCTGGGTGCCTCTCCCGGCGCTTCCACCTCTGTCCCCGCCATGCTGGAAGTCCTGCAGCGCTGCTTCGGCAAGCAGTTGCAAAGCGAACCCTGGCAACAGCGCATGCAGGCAATGCTGCCGTCCTATGGTCGATCCCTGGTGGAAGATGCCAACCTGTTGCGCACCGTGCGCCAACGCACCCTGAGCCGCCTGAATCTCGCATAAAGCATTTCCCGGATGCCATGCCCATCCGGGTATTCCTATTTGTCCTACACGGATATCAGCGTTTTCCAGACAGCTCCATACTGGAACATCCTTTATATTGAGCGGCGTATCCAGACACAATGAAGGAGGCCAAGATGCAAGCCTTATTGAACCTGCTGTTGATCACCGCGATGTTTGGCCCGGTGGCACTGGGCTTTATCTTTGGCTGATTACAGCCAGGGTTTACTATCCGCAGGCAGGCCTGCACAAGATAAGCGCCTGCCTGCCCCGCTCTTTTATTCCTATTTCCTTATGCTGCGCTGACTTGCCCAGCCCCAGTTTCCCTTTACAAATAACCAGCAAAGCCACACCGTCAGCCCTTTCCTACAGCACATTCAGTCACACGCCGATTAAGCCGCTCCCGCTATTTTTCTAGAATGAACACGGGTTCTATAGCAATAAACGCAATCAATAAATTCAAATCAAGGAGTCCAATATGAAAGCGAACTTGAAAAGCCTTATCCTGATCAGCGCGCTGCTCATGCCGGCAGCCAGCTTTGCCGCAGACGGCGACAGCATTGAAACCAAGCTGAGCGATTCCGTCATCACCACCAAGGTAAAGGCTGCCTTCGCCAAGGACAAAGTGGTCAGCGCCACCGATATCAAGGTGGAAACCGACAGCAACGGACTGGTGCAGTTAAGCGGTACCGCCAAGAGTAAAGAGGAAGCAGAACGGGCCGTGCAACTTACCAAGAGCGTGAAAGGTGTGACTGGCGTGAAGGACGATATCATCGTCCCCTAATCGCAACAAATACTGAATCACACACAAAATGAGGCGTCATGCCTCATTTTTCATGGTGTTTTATATGCCAGAGTCTTTGAGCCATAAATTGAGATACGCCAGGATTTCCTGCTTGAGCTGTTCGTGGAACTGCTCGCGGTCAAACCCTTCAGGGTCGGTAGTTGGTAATGAGCCGCCTTGCTTGATCTTGGATGGAAACGGGCTGAGAAAGGAAAAATGCCCGGCGTTTTTCACGCATCGGCTAGTCACTAGCGCCGGGGCAGGCACGCCTTTCAGCACAATCTCGTTATGCCAGGCCGGGGTGTAAGGATCATGCTCCGCGCTCAACATCAGAATGGGAACATCTACCCGCCTGAGCGCGTCCTGCGGTGAAAACCAGACGGTGGCCGGAGTGAGCAATATCAAGGCTTGCACCCGGTCGTCGTGCTCGACCTCGATTTGCATAGGTGCCGGGCCTGCATAATCCGGCTTGAACGCTTCTGGTGGATACCATGGTGTTCCGCCAGCCAGCGCCAATGCCGCGTAGCCGCCCATCGAATGGCCGATGACCCCGATCTTTTCCGGCTGCAAGTGCCCAGAGAATACCGCATCCTGAAACAGGTAATCCGCAGTCAGCTTGAGGTGCCGCGGTCGGTATTGCAGGTTTTCCACCTTCCCCATGAACCGGTTATCGAGCCGATTGTTGCCCGGGTGCTCGATCATGGCAACGATATAGCCATGGCGCGCCAGGTAGCTGGTGATGGTGCGATACAGCAGGTGCGAGCCGCCGCTGCCATGCGAAACCAGGATCAGCGGATATTGTCCCTCAGCCACCGGTGCATCCGGCCTGACCTCCATGACATAAGGGCCGAAAGCGTGGCTGGCAGCGGGCTGCCGCGTGGGATACATGACGAGCGCCGGAAAGGATAGCTCGTTCCCGGCGTCTTCCAATGTGAGTGCTTTGATGCCTACAAACATACCGTGGCAATAACCCTATTGAAATCAAGCAGTGACTCAAGATGACAGGCAAAATAAAAGCAGACACAAGGTCTGCTTTTATCAAATTTGGCGTCCCCACGGGGATTCGAACCCCGGTTACCGCCGTGAAAGGGCGATGTCCTAGGCCTCTAGACGATGGGGACATGAAACATAATGTTTCTAGAGGGTGCGAATTTTATCTAAAAACCCTGATGAGCGCCAGTTTATTTTGAAAATATTTTACCCACGCCTGTCCCCATGAGTTGCTGCATCCCGGCGCAATCATTGCTAGCATAGCGTCCAGATGAAAGACTCCCGCTTCCCCCACCGCCGCATTGCCCATCTCGACATGGATATGTTCTTTGCCGGTGTCGAATTG
Organism: Methylobacillus sp.; assembly: GCF_036844465.1. NCBI lineage: Bacteria > Pseudomonadati > Pseudomonadota > Betaproteobacteria > Nitrosomonadales > Methylophilaceae > Methylobacillus > Methylobacillus sp. The sequence continues at coordinate 277,279 of NZ_DAIUFW010000004.1, read as the reverse complement.
CTGCGCTACCCGGAATTGCGGGGGCAGGCCGTGGTAGTGGGCGGACGCTCAGCCATCCAGCCGCGATTGCTGGCAAGCGGACAGCATCAATTCGCGCGGTTGCGCGAATACCAGGGCCGTGGCGTGGTTACGACCTCAACTTACGAGGCCCGGACATTGGGCGTGTTCTCCGCAATGGGCTTGATGAAGTCCGCGCAACTCGCGCCGGACGCCATCCTGCTGCCCGCGGATTTCGAGTCGTACCGTCATTATTCCCGGCTGTTCAAGGCTGCAGTTGCCGCCATTGCGCCGCAGATCGAGAACCGCGGCATCGACGAAATCTATCTCGACCTCAGCGCCATCGAGGAAGAAACCGAGCCGCTGGCCCAGCGCCTGAAAAATGCCGTGCGGGAAGCCACGGGCCTTTCCTGTTCGATCGGCATTGCCGCCAACAAGCTGCTGGCCAAGATTGCCTCCGATCTCGACAAGCCGGATGGGCTGACCATCATCGACGCACAGGTTTTTCGTGAACGTATCTGGCCATTGCCTGCCAGGAAGATCAACGGCATCGGCCCCAAAGCGGCGGTCAAGCTGGAAAAACTCGATATCCGCACCATTGCCGACCTCGCTGCTGCCGACCTGGCGCTGCTGCAGGAACATTTCGGCCCGAGCTACGCGCAATGGCTGATGCAGGTGGCGCAAGGCCAGGATGAACGGCCTGTGGTGACTTCTTCCATACCCAAATCCATGAGTCGCGAAACCACCTTCGAGCGCGATATGCAGGCGCAACAGGACAAACGCTATCTCAGCACAGCATTCACCGCATTATGCGAACGGGTCGCCAGCGATTTGCAGCAGAAAGGCTATCTGGGGCACACCGTGGGCATCAAAATCAAATACCAGGATTTCCGCACGGCAACGCGCGACCTCACCCTGCCCTCACCCACTCACGATGCTGCCGCCATTCGCCGCGCTGCGGGCATTTGCCTGAAGCGCGTGCCCCTGGAGCAACGCTTCCGCTTATTGGGCGTAAAAGTCAGCAACCTGGTGCGCGCCGATGACATTGGCTCCGATATTCCTGAGCAAACCAGCCTGTTCAGCTAATCAAATCCACTAGCTAGCTTGAATATGGTGGGTGTTCACTTTTTCTGACACCCATGTAGGAAGCTGGCCGATGCACGGAAATTCAATCTCTCCTTACACTGATATCAAGGTTTCAGCTGGAAAAATGCGATTCAGCGGAACTGTGATGCATAAAACTTATCCCTATCAATAGGAGAACGTCATGCCAATGATCGAGAAATCCATAGAAGTTAACGTGCCTGTCAACGTAGCCTACGACCAATGGACACAATTCGAGGACTTTCCACAGTTCATGCAGGGGGTAATTGAAGTTACCCAAATCAATGACACTCATTTGCACTGGGTAGCTGAAATTGCTGGACGTCATGAAGAGTGGGAGGCCGAGATTACTGAGCAAATCCCTGACAAACGCATTGCCTGGCATAGTATTTCAGGCGCCCGCAATGCAGGTGTCGTCACCTTCCATCCAATTAGTCCATCTATTTCCCGCATCATGCTGCAAATGGAATATGACCCTGAGGGTTTTCTGGAAAATGCAGGTGATACGCTTGGCCTGCTCACGCACCGGGTGACAGGCGACATGGAGCGCTTCAAGGAGTTTATCGAGACGCGGAGGGCTGCAACCGGCTCCTGGCGCGGTGAAGTTGATCACGACACCCGCCATGTCACGCCACCCCGTTAACAGGTTTTATCTACTTTAGGAGGTTGATATGAAGTTACTGCTCAAAACCCTGGTTGCAGGTTATGTGGCCAAATGCCTTACCCACTATCTGCTCAACCACAAAAAAGCCAAGGCGACAGATGCCTGATTCCCAGCCGGGCCCTGCCCGGCTTCTTGTTTTTACGTCCGATTGCCCATGCCATATATTCTTCCCCTGCTATTGCTATGCCTGACCCTGGGCAATGCTTCGCTCCACGCCGCTGAAACTCGCCATCAATCGCTGAATGGCCGCTGGCAGTTCCTGCCCGTTACTGGAGAGGTCTCCGTCACTCCGCAACTGCAAGCGCCGCCCCAAGGCTGGAAATCCATCGACGTGCCGGACAACTGGTATCGCCAAGGCCATGACATCAATGGCTTTGCCTGGTATCAGACCCAGTTCAAGGTGGAAAGCAAAAATGCAGCACGAATAGCCAACCTGGTGTTCCATGGCGTGGATTACGCAGCCGATGTCTGGCTCAATGGTCATTATCTCGGCCATCACACTGGTTATTTTCAAGCTTTTGAGTTTGATGTCAGCGGCCTGCTTAAACCCGGCGGCAACCAGTTGCGCGTCCTGGTGAACAGCCCGTTGGAAAAACCACAAGACTGGTCGCTGCACAAGCGCCTGATCAAGGGCGTGCTCAGCCACCACGACACCCGTCCCGGCGGCGCATGGTCGGAGCGCGGACAGGAAAAGAATACCGGCGGCATCTGGGCGCCTGTCGAATTGCAGTTTTCCGACCAGCTCGCGCTGCGCCAGTTGCAGGTCATCCCCAACAAGCAGCCTACCCAGGCACAGCCGCAGCATTGGCAGATCAATGCCTCAGCCCAAGTTCGCCAGCATGTTTCACATGAAACATCCATCACTGTGGAAGCACGCATCAGCCCGGAAAATTTCAAGGGAGACTCCTTGAACTTCAGCCAGCAACAAACCCTGAAAGCGGGCGATAACTCCCTCGCCCTCAGTTTCCCGCTCGACAATCCCGTGCTCTGGTGGCCGTATGAACATGGCAAGCCCAACCTCTACAAGCTGCAACTCAGCCTGAAGGATGCACAAGGCAGGCTGCTCGACCAACAGGAGCAGGTGTTTGGCGTGCGCGAAGTCAGCGTCGATGACGGCTTGCAATGGCACATCAATGACCGCCGCCTGTTCCTGCGCGGCACCAATTACATCGCCAGCCAATGGCTGGCCGAAATGACGCCCGCCCGCTACCGCCAGGACCTGGAAATGATGCAGGCCGCCCACATCAACGCCGTGCGCGTGCATGCGCATGTCAGCGGCAAGGCTTTTTACGAGCTATGCGACCGCCTGGGCATCCTGGTCACGCAGGATTTCCCCCTGCTCTGGGGTTATAGCGACGATGCGGATTTCACCGCCGAGGCGCGCCGCCAGGCCAAAGACATGGTGCAGGCCTTGCAGCAACACCCTTCCGTCATCTCCTGGACCATGCACAACGAACCGCCATGGGATTCTCCCTGGATGGCGCAGAAATATCCCGATTACCAGCCCGACATCAATCGCAAACTGGACGAACTGCTGTACGAGGATGTCAGCAAGCTGGACCCGCTGCGCGTCGTGCGCAAGGAATCCGCCACCAAGGAACATGAATGGATGGGCTGGTATTTCGATCATTGGCTCGCTTTCTCCCGCCCGGCGCCAACGCCTTGGAGCACGGAATTCGGCGCTCAGGCTTTGCCTAGCCTCAAGAGCCTGAAGCGCATGTTCAGCGACGACCTGTTGTGGCCGGACAGCGAAGCCAAATGGCGCGAATGGGAATACCGCAACTTCCAGCGCAAAGAAACCTTCGAATTCGCGGGAGTGAAGCAAGGTGGCAATATCAATGAATTTATCGTCAATAGCCAGCAATATCAGGCCAAATTGATCCAGTTTGCCGTGGAAAATTACCGCCGCCAGCGCTACAGCCCGGTTTCTGCGGTGTTCCAATTCATGTTTGTGGAGAACTGGCCTTCCATCAACTGGGGCATTGTCGATTACTGGCGCGAACCCAAAGCCGGTTACGAGGCTCTGCGCACTGCCTACCAGCCCGTCTTGCCCAGCCTGGAATGGAAGCAGGAAGAATACAAGGTTGGTGAGGCACCCAGCATTGGGCTATGGGCCATCAATGACACTTGGCAAGGGTTTGAACATGCCAGTTATCACGTTACCCTTTATCGTGATGGAAAATCGCTGGACAGCCTTAGATTACCGCTGGAAATGCTGCCTGATTCGGGCTACAAGCTGCGGGATTATCAGCTAGCTGCACTGAAAACCGGCCAGTACGAACTCAAGGCGGAGATCATCAGCCAGGATGGCAAACCCATGGGAGCCAACCAATATCGTTTTCAGGTGAAATGATGACTAACATGTCCGTTTTCTGCCTGAAGTAAAACATTACCCTGAGAAATTGGTCCCACAAGCCACCAGTTGCGCAATCAGTGATAAATCAGCAATCCCGGTTGCAGGGAGCCCATGGGCAGCCTGATATTCACGAATACAGCGCGCGCTGGTATTACCATAGATACCGTCAGCCTTGATGTTCGTGCGCAATGCTGACAACCCCAATTGAACCAGGCGCACATCCAGCCCACGGATCAGCGGTGTCTGCACCGCAAGCGTACGGCTGCCGGGCTGGGGACCATCGAAACAACCAGCAGGCGTCGCTTCCAGGGTGACCCTGGACATCTCCAGCCCACGCACCACCAAGGGCAGCTCCAAGCCCCAATATCCCTGGTCGATCAGCCGCTGGAAAGCATCCATGCGATACACGGTAGGCCGCAGGTCGAGACGGTTGCCTGCCAGCCAGGCGCGACGGGTGCGCACATAAGCCTCGATCCATAGCTGCTCGCCTAGGGCGGCCAGCGTACCGGCTTGCTCATTGGTCCGGTCCCGCATCCGCACGACCGAACCGTGCACTACGCTGTCATAAATCACCGCGACGCCCAAAGGCGTCGTAATGCCTATCTGCCCGGCGATGCGTTCCGCGCTTTGCCAGAATCGGTGGTCAAAAAACACATCTTGAGTCTCACGCATCACCACATCATCCGCGCTGGCCTGCAATAGATTATGCAAATACTGATCGTGATCAAGGGAAAGGTCGCGGGACTGCAAACGGCTCAAATACTGGTGCAACGGAGCGCCAAACCGGGCACCGGGATTGTCGCAATACTGCCGTAACAAATTATGCAGATTACCCGAGCCCAAGGTCACCTGCGACCGGCCAAAAGTCAAATGCCCGGTATCGCCGGGCAGCAGCGTCACATTGCCATAATCCCCAAGCACGGAACCCGTTTCAAAAATGTTCACAATGGCCTGGGCAGTTTTCTTCTGGGTAGCGGTCAGCATGATCGAGACTCCTCAGAATATTTTCAGAAAACATCACGGGAAAAACTCACTGCGGCAAACGGCATTGCAACAAAATAATACCCGTCCGCCCGGCTGCCGGAAACACAAGCACGGCCATTGATCAGATAAAAATACTGCTATCTCAGGCCAATTGCTTGTCTTCCCGTATCATTGCCTCGAACTCCCACGGAGGGACAGGCCGGCTGAAGTAATAGCCTTGAATTTCGTCACAATGGTTCAAACGCAGAAAATGGTAATGCTGCTCTGTCTCCACGCCCTCGGCAATCACCTTGAAATTCAGGTTGTGGGCCAGCGCAATAACGGCGAGCACGATCGTGGCATCTTCGGTTTTCGTCAGCATATTGCGCACGAATGATTGGTCGATCTTCAGCGTATCCACATGGAACTGTCTCAGATAGCTCAAGCTGGAATATCCTGTGCCGAAATCATCGACCGATAGTTTCACGCCAATAGCCTGGAGCTGGTCGATCATATGGATCACTTTTTCGATATCTTGCGCGATTGCGCTTTCGGTCAGCTCAAGTTCCAGCCACTCAGGTGGCAAGCCGGTTTCCTCCAGCGTGCGCTTCACCCAGGCCACCATGTCCTGTTGCAGGAACTGGAGCACGGAAATGTTCACCGCAACGCGGACGGGCGGCATTCCGCTGTCCATCCAGCACCGTGCCTGCTCGCAGGCGGCATGCAATACCCAATCGCCGATAGAGACGATCAAACCCGAATCCTCTGCGATCGGGATGAAATCGGCGGGAGATACCGTTCCCAATTCCGGGTGATGCCAGCGCAATAGCGCCTCACAGCCGATGATGCTGCCACTCTCCAGATCCACCTTGGGCTGATAGACAAGCTGGAACTGCCCTGCAGCAGCGGCATTTCGCAGTTTGTTTTCGATATCCACGCGGCGTTGCGTCTCCTCGCTCATCTCACGCGTGAAGAATTGATAGGTATTGCGCCCCAGCTCTTTGGCCCGATACATCGCCATATCCGCGCTATCGATCAGATGACCCACATCCTCCCCATCCCGCGGAAACATGCTCACGCCAACGCTGACAGGCAGGTAGATTTCGCGGCCTTCGACGACAATCGGAGAATCCAGGCTTGCTACGATCTTGCGTGCCACGATATCGGCGTCGGTTGCCTGGCGCAAATCGGCAAGCAGGATCAAAAATTCATCCCCGCCAAGACGCGCCACGGGGTCTCCTTCGCGCACCAGCCCGCAAAGGCGCTTGCCAATCGCTTTCAGCACCATGTCTCCAAACAAGTGGCCATAACCGTCATTGACCCCCTTGAAACGATCCATGTCTACATAGAGCAGCGCGCCTAATGAGTTGGTGCGGCCTGCACGCGCAATCGCCTGCACGATCTCCTCCTCGATCATGTTGCGGTTTGGCAGCCCGGTCAGGTCGTCGTACATGGCCAGGTAACGGATATGCTGCTCGGCCTGCCTGCGCTTGGTAATGTCGCGATGGATCCAGATACGCCCGTAATAGTGCCCTTCCTTGTCGAGCACGGGCGCAGAATAGCGATCCAGGATAGTGCCGTCGATAAGCTCCAGTTCGTCATGCTCGATTTCTTCGGGGTGTTCATCGAGCCAGATGGCCTTGGCAATGAATTTGGTAGGAGATGTCGTGCGCTGCGCGACAAAATCGAGCAGGGACTCACTACCCGGCTCGACAGCAACGCGAGGCGGTATCTTCCATAGTTCACGCATACGCTGGTTTTCAATGACCAAATTCCCTTGCGTATCCACCACAATGATACCGTCGGGCGAACTCTCGACCTGGGCGTCGAACAACGCGGTTTTTTCGCGCAATCTCTCTTCCATCTGCTTGCGTTCGGTGATGTCATGACCAATGCCGACCACCACGCCATCAGCTCTGGAAAACGCCGCCGCCCAGAGCATGTGTACAACGCTACCGGATTTATGCACGCAACATGTCTCGAAATTCTTTGAGTTCCTGCCTTGCAGGACAGCTTGAAACTCGTCCTTGATACGCGCCAGATCATCAAGGTGGGCCAGCTTGTCGAAGTGCAGGCCTTCCAGCTCTCCAGGCTCATAACCCAATATGTTTTTCGCCGCGCTACTGACCTCCAGGAAATGACCTTGCTGGTCGAATAAGCAGATCAGGTCCGGCGAACTGTCGAGTATGATGGTCTTCATGCGCTCCAACCGATGCCGTTGACGCCTGATTTCAGCAGCATTGAGCGCCTGGTTGATCGCCGGGACGAGGCGGATCAGGTTCTGCTTGAGCAGGTAGTCGTCGGCGCCATGTTTGATGGTTTCGACCGCGACATCCTCTCCTACCGTGCCTGAAACAACAATTGCGGGAATATCGCAGTCCATTTCTCGAAGCACACGCAACGTTCCCTCAGCGTTGAAGGATGGCAGGCAGTAATCGCTCAGCACGATATCCCACTTCCCGTCCCGCAAGGCTTCACGCAAGCCAGCCTCTGTCTCGACGCGCATATGGCGCACATCTAGGCCTCCATGATTCAAGGTTTCCAGGATGAGGATCGCATCATCTTCGGAATCTTCGACCATCAGTATTCGAAGGATAGTTGTCATGCTCCATATCCACGTGTCGATTCAGGCGTTTCATTCAGCAAAAGCCAATACAGGCCGAGCTGGCGGACGGCTTCGAGGAATTCGGCGAAATCGACCGGCTTGCGCACATAACTGTTGCATCCCAGGCTATAGCTATCGATCAGATCCCGCTCTTCGCGCGAAGAAGTCAAGACCACGACCGGAAGAAATTTTGTCCGCGCATCCTCCCGGATACGGCGCAGCACTTCGAGGCCATCGACTTTAGGTAATTTGAGATCGAGCAAGACGATGGCAGGATCGATGCTGCCACCCTGGCTATCGGAGCCAAACAACAGGTCCAGCGCCTCCACGCCATCCCGCGCCACCGTAATGGTATTGAAGATATGGTTTTTCTCGAAAGCAAGCAATGTCAGCTCTTCGTCATCCGGGTTGTCTTCCACAAGCAGAATGGTTTTGCCGTTTTTTATGCTCATGATGCAGGCTGCCCTAAGGAAAAATGGAAGGTTGCGCCCTTGCCTGGCTCCGCATGCACCCAGATATGCCCGCCGTGACGGGTCACGATCCGTTTCACGGTAGCCAGGCCAATGCCGGTGCCGGGAAAGTCCGCTTCGCGATGCAAACGCTGGAAAGGACTGAATAGTTTGTTTGCGTAACGCATATCGAAACCATCGCCATTGTCGCTGATAAAGAAACTAGGCGTATCATCCTCGCCTTTCTCCGCAGCGAAGACGATACGCGCATCAAGGGTTTTGGCAGTGAATTTCCATGCGTTGCCCAGCAGGTTTTGCAGCATGATGCGCAACAGCCTGGGATCGCCCTCTGCGAGCAAATTATCCTCAACGACGGTTTCCACCTGGCGTTCCGGAGAACTCTCCCTAAGGTCGGCCAGAATCTCATTGGCCATTGCGCTCAGGTCGATAGTGTCGCGGCGCATTTCTTCGCGTGAAATACGCGAAAGCTGGAGCAAATCGTCGATCAATCCCTCCATGCGGCGCGTGGCTGCAAGCACGCGCTCCAGGTAATTCTTGGCTTTGTCATCGAGGCCATTGCCGTAATGTTGCACCACGATTTCGGCAAAGCCGGCAATACCGCGTAGCGGCGCGCGCAAATCGTGCGAGACGGAGTGGCAGAATGAATCCAGCTCCTGATTGGCAGCTACAAGCTCAGCAGTGCGGTGCGCCACGCGCTTTTCCAGCTCCGCGTTGAATGCGAGCAACCTAGCCTGAGCCCGCTTGCGCTCGGAAATATCATTGATAACCAGTGTATGAATTTCATGGCCATCCTGGACGACAACCACCAGCCTCAATTCCGCATCAAACTCTCCCTGCCCGCCTAGAAAGCGGAATGTGCCAGTGCCTTTCGTCCCCAGGATCGCCACCCAATCAGCAGAACCCTCTGGCGCCAATATGATTTCACTGACCGTGCGGCCAAGCACCTGGTCCCGTTCCACACCAAACAAATGCTCCGCGGCGGCATTCCATTCAATCACGCTCAATTGGCGGTTGAGGCTGAAAATCGCTGCTGAGGTAAAGTCAAAAATGGCTCCCTTGAGCGCAAGTGAAGCCATTTGCTGCTCCTTGGCAAGTACTTGCTGAGCAATAGCGAGAATCATGCGGTCGAGCGCTTCTCCAAGGCGCTGGGTTTCACGGAACTCTCCCGCAATAGCAACGCTGTCCGCATCCGACATATCCAGCTTATTTTCCTCGATGCGGATAACACGTTGCTCCAGCTCAGCCAGCGGCCTGCCGAAACGCCGTGCCATACGGACCAATACCATCACCAGCCCGGCTGCAATGAGCAATCCTATCCCGAGTAGCTGATACAACTGCTGACGCAATGCGTCACCGATAAAAGGCGCTGGCCGCGACACGACCACCAGCCAGGAAAGCCCCCCTGTGAGATCAATGCGTTTGGCCGCAATCCACCGGCGCTCCCCTTGCACCTCCATTTGTTTCAGGAAAATATCGCCAGAGAACCCAAGCAAGGAAGCAAACTCTCCAGGGACCGGAAGCGGTACTCTTCTGACCTTAGAACCACCAATCAACCGGGGAATCTCCCCCAGTTCCACAATGTGGATACGGGTACGGTATTCCTCGGCCAATGAATTGAGGAAACGGTTCAATGCCGGCATATCGAGATCAGTATCGAGCACGCCTATTACACGTCCGGACCTATCACGAAGAGCCTTGGCATAACTGAAACCCCAAAGCAGTTCGTTATCCGAGAAATGCGCGCTCCATTGATACATTGGTATCCAGGTGCTTCCATCTGGATCATCCAATGCCGCCTGATAGAAAGGCCGTTGGCGGGGATCATAACCATCAGTGGGATACGCTTCGTGTAGCACGAAGCCTTTTTCAGTGAGAATGAACCGCTGTATCAGCGGGTTTTCAATACGAGTGCCGGGAAAAGTCCTGAGCTGGATCGTGCCATTGGCTGCCCGCTCCAGGGCGCCATATTCCCCTGCTCCTGGCAAGGCAATTCCGAGATAGCTCAACTCCGGACGTTGTTCAAACGCGGCCAGCGAACTCTCCAGGATAGGTTTTATCGTTGCCCCCCGCAGCTCGGATGCTCGCACAACGCGTTCGGCAGATTCCACCGTCATCTCCGCTGCGCGAATAAGAAGCTGGAGACGGCTTGCCGTCAAGTTAAGCTTTTCACTGATTTCCTGCCGCGCTTCTTTCTCGGTGCTGACAATGGCCTGCCAAACCATTGCTCCAAGTAAAACCAAACCGAGGACAACAACCAACCCAGCGACGTTGGAAATCAAGACATAGGTAAATGAAGATGCTGGCTGTTGCCTGACATTCCTTGCGTGAAAACCGCTGTGGATGTCACGGCTGGATGCCATCAGTTGATCCGGTTCAGCTTGAGATGATTAGGCCAGCCAGCTGGCTGGCCTATTTGGGCGGTTCGACAGAACGCTGTTAGCGCTACTCGGCCCCGGTAAGTAAAATCCAACGGCTCATGCCATGACGGCATTACGCTGATCATGCTGCATCTCCCTAGATTAGGATTTATATTATTTGACAATAATGTTTAATAATATTCCAAGATGCAGCAGTTGTGTAGGTTCGCAAAAATACTGCGAACCTACGGCCCACTAGATATCCAGGTTATTGACGCCCAAAGCGTTTCCTTCAATGAACGCCCGGCGCGGTTCTACCTGGTCGCCCATCAATGTCGTGAAGATTTCATCAGCGGCAATCGCGTCGTCGATCTGCACCCTGAGCAGACGGCGAACGGCGGGGTCCATGGTGGTTCCCCACAGTTGTTCCGGGTTCATTTCACCCAGACCCTTGTAGCGCTGGATGTTGAGGCCGTGTTTGGCCTCACCCATGAGCCAGTCGAGCGCGGCTTTGAAACTGCTGATGGCTTGTTGTTTTTCGCCACGCTTGATAGTGGCGCCCTTGCCTACCAAGCCTTGCAGGATACGGTAAGTAGTTAATATCTGGTGATAATCGCCGCTGCTAACAAAATCACTGTCGATGACGGAAGCCTGCAGGTTACCGTGGACGTATTTATTGATTTCAATACGCCAGGTTTCAGTTTCCTGGTTATACGTCACTTGAATCTTGCTGTCGTCCCCGAGCAGCTTGCGCAATTGGGCGGCGCTGGCTTCTGCCGTTGACTGGCTTTCCAGCTCCACTTTATCCATTTCCAGCAAGGCGCGCAGGATGCTTTCATCAAAATGCGGGCCAAGGCGGCGGATGATGGCTTCGGTCAGCACCATTTGCTTGGCGATGACTTGCAGCGCTTCGCCGCTGATGGTTTCACCACCTTCCTGCTTGAGCAGTTCAGCGCCTTTCAATGCAGATTGCAGCAGGTATTGGTCCAGTTCCTGCTCATCCTTGAGATAGCGCTCATCGCGCCCCTGCTTGACTTTGTACAATGGCGGCTGGGCGATGTAGATATGGCCGCGTTCCACCAGTTCTCCCATCTGACGATAGAAAAAGGTCAGCAGCAAGGTACGGATGTGGGCGCCATCAACGTCCGCGTCGGTCATGATGATGATGCGGTGATAACGCAGCTTTTCCACATTGAAGTCATCCTTGCCTATGCCTGTTCCCATGGCGGTGATCAGGGTAGCGACTTCCTGCGAAGACAGCATTTTGTCGAATCGGGCTTTTTCCACATTCAGGATTTTGCCCTTCAGGGGAAGGATAGCCTGGAACTTGCGATCCCGGCCCTGCTTGGCGGAACCACCCGCTGAATCACCCTCGACCAGGTACAACTCACTCAGCGCCGGGTCTTTTTCCTGACAATCCGCAAGTTTTCCGGGCAATCCCATGGTATCCATGACACCCTTGCGGCGCGTCATTTCACGCGCTTTGCGCGCGGCATCGCGAGCACGGGCGGCATCAATGATCTTGTTGCAGATGACTTTGGCTTCGTTGGGATTTTCCAGCAGGTATTCAGCCAGTTTTGCCGATACCACTTCCTGCACCACAGGTTGCACTTCGCTGGATACCAACTTGTCCTTGGTCTGGGAAGAGAACTTGGGTTCCGGCACCTTTACGGACAACACGCAAGTCAACCCTTCGCGCATGTCGTCGCCACTGGTATCTATCTTGGCTTTTTTCGCCAGTTCGTTTTGTTCGATATAACTGTTCAGCGTCCGCGTCATTGCAGTGCGCAGGCCGGTCAGGTGCGTGCCGCCATCACGTTGCGGAATGTTGTTGGTGAAACATTGCACATTTTCGCTGTAGGAGTCGTTCCATTGCATGGAGACTTCCACTGTCATGCCGTCTTTATCGCCGGAAGCGTAAAAAGGCTTGGGATGCAGCACGGTTTTGCTGCGGTTCATATATTCCACGAAGCCTTTGACGCCGCCGGAGTGTGCAAAATTTTCTGTCTTGCCGTTACGGTGGTCGATCAGTTCGATCTTGACGCCGTTGTTCAAGAAAGACAGTTCGCGGATGCGTTTGGCCAGGATTTCAAAGTGGAATTCCACATTGGTAAAAGTTTCCGTGGATGCCAGAAAATGAACTTCGGTTCCCGTGCGCTCGGTTGTGCCGGTGACTGCCAATGGCGCGACAGGTACGCCACGACGAAACTCTATCTGATGCATCTGTCCATTGCGGCAAATACGTAGTCTGAGCCAATCGGAAAGCGCATTGACCACGGAAACACCCACCCCATGCAGACCGCCGGAAACCTTGTAGGAATTCTGGTCGAACTTGCCGCCGGCATGCAACTCGGTCATGACGATTTCTGCAGCAGAGCGCTTGGGTTCGTGCTTGTCGTCTTCCTTGATACCGGTGGGAATGCCTCGACCATTGTCCGAAATGCTGATCGAATTATCAGGATGGATAATGACCTTGATGTCGTCACAGTGACCCGCCAGTGCTTCATCAATGGCGTTATCCAACACTTCGAACACCATATGATGCAGACCGCTACCATCGGACGTATCGCCAATATACATGCCTGGACGCTTGCGTACTGCATCCAGGCCTTCAAGGATTTTAATACTGTCGGAATTATAGTCAGTCATAGTCCTGTGAGTTTCACGTGAAACAATCTAAATGTAATTAATATTCAAATGGTTAAATGCGCATTGGCATGACAACATATTTATAGTTGCTGTCATTGTCCACAGTCACCAGGCAGCTACTGTTGGCATCCGCAAATGAAAGCGTGACGCTTTCACTGTCCGAGTTGTTCAATACATCAATCATGTAAGTCACATTAAAGCCAATATCCAGGCTGCTACCGTTGTAGCTGATTTCAAGTTCTTCTTCCGCTTCTTCCTGTTCGCTATTGGTGCTGATCAGTTTCAGGCTATTGGCAGCCAATACCATGCGAATGCCACGATATTTTTCGTTGGACAGAATAGAGGCGCGCTGCATGGAGAGCAAAATAATTGTGCGGTCTATGGTAAAGCTGTTCTGATGCCCAGTTGGAATAACGCGTGTGTAATCCGGGAATTTTCCGTCAATTACCTTTGAAATCAATCGGATATTGCCAAATGCAAAATTTGCCTGCCCATTGGCAAGCTCTATTGTGACCTCTTCTTCGCTTTCATCCAATAGTTTTATCAATTCGATCACGGTTTTGCGCGGCAGGATGACTTCCTGTTTGTCATAACTGCTGTTGAGTTCTGCTGAGGTGAAGCTGAGGCGGTGACCATCGGTACCGACTACATTCAGACGGTTGCCGTTGACTTCGAACAACAGGCCGTTGAGGTAGTAACGGATATCTTGCTGCGCCATGGCGAATTCCACTTGCTTGAACAGGCGTTTCAGGAATTTCTGGCCAATGGTGATGACAGTATTACCTGTCTCGGCCGTTTTGGTCATCAGCGGATAATCTTGCGCGGGTAGGGTTTGCAGATTAAAGCGGCTTTTGCCGGTTTTTACCTGGATGCGGTTTTCCTGAGTGGCCATGGTGATGTCAGCGCTTTCAGGTAACGAGCGGCAGATATCAAGCAGTTTTTTGGCTGATATGGTGGTAGAGAGTTCACCCCCTACTGGTGTTTCTACAGAAAGCGATATCTGCATTTCCAGATCTGTGGCAGTCAAGACGATACTGTCTTGTTTTGCTTCCAATAACAGGTTGGAAAGAATAGGCAAGGTATGACGTCTTTCAACAATACTGCTCACGGATGAAAGAGGTTTTAGCAGAGTATCTCGGTTGATTTGGATGTTCATATCTTTAAAACCTAATATAGAAAAAATAAATTGATAATAACAATAACGTCGGTAACTTCTGTTGATAACTTTATTTTTTATTTAATATTCAATAAATTGAATGCAATTAAACTTTCTTGAAACTTTTATAATCTACTGTGGACAGAATGTTGGTTATTTTACTGTTTTCTCAAAATCATGTTTAACCTGCATATTTGTGCACAGCATTTCCATAGGTCTGGGTGATATTCAATCGCGGATAACCTGAATCAATACTGAAATATCCCTGGCCAGGTTGGGATCATTCTGACGGAGTTGCTCAATTTCATCACAGGCATGCATGACGGTGGTATGGTGGCGGCCGCCGAAGGCTTCTCCGATTTCAGGAAAGCTGTGGTTTGTGAGCTCACGGGCCAATGACATGGCAATCTGGCGCGGGCGGGCGAAATTGCGTGAGCGCTTCTTGCTGTACATCTCGGCTACTTTGATTTTGTAGTAGTCCGCCACGGTTTTTTGGATATTGTCGATAGTGATCTGGCGTCCACGTACGGCAATCAGGTCTTTCAGCGCTTCTTTGGCAAGACTCACATCAATCGCATGGCCGGTGAAGTTGGCCATGGCGATGATGCGGTTTAATGCGCCTTCCAGTTCCCGGACACTGGAGCGGACTTGTTTGGCAATAAAGAAGGCAACATCCTCATCCAACGTGACACGTGCTGCTTCGGCTTTCTTGAGCAAGATGGCGACGCGCATTTCCAGCTCAGGCGGCTCCACTGCGACTGTCAAACCCCAGCTGAAGCGGGTGCGCAGGCGTTCATCGACATCGGCGATTTCCTTGGGATAGGTATCGCAGGTAATGATGATCTGCTTTTTCGCTTCGATCAGGGAGTTGAAAGCGTAAAAAAATTCTTCCTGGGTGCGGCTCTTTTTGGCGAAGAACTGGATATCATCGATCAGCAGCAGGTCGAGCGAGTGATACTGGCGTTTGAATTCGTCAAACGCCTTGTGCTCGTATGCCTTAACCACATCCGAGACATAGCGCTCGGCATGTAAGTAGCGGATCTTGGCATCCGGGCGTTGCTGTTTCAGGTGATTGCCAATGGCTTGCAGGACATGAGTCTTGCCCAGCCCAACCCCGCCGTAAATGAATAATGGGTTATAGGCTGTGCCCGGGTTTTCTGCTACCTGGATAGCCGCAGCCCGTGCCAGTTGGTTGGCCTTGCCGGTAACAAAATTATCGAAACGGAAAGCAGAGTTGAGGCCATTGCTCTCGGTAGCGGCTTTGGTTTTCTTGACAGTTGCTGCGGCTGATTTGGCAGGTGTGACGGTCTTGGTGATTTTGCTGATTTCAGCTTCAATTTTTGCTGCTGGTTCAGGCTTTGCCACTATCGCAGGTTTGGCAATCGGCTTGATGGCTGCTTTGTCGCTGGCGTCATAAAGCGCCAACTCGATTTGCATGGGCGCAGGGAATACCTCCTCTGCCCAGTTGTTGATCTTCTGCAGGAAGCGATCCTTGACCCATTGCTGAACGAAACGGTTTGGCGCCAGCAGGCATAATGTGTCATCGCGTGTTTCAAAACGCAATGGCTTGATCCAGGTGTTGAATTGCTGTGCTGACAACTCTTCTTCAAAGCGACCGAGACAAAGAGACCAAAAATTTTCCATCGGTTGCCCGAAACTCCGCAGTGAAATGATGAATTGACGAATGAGTTGATATCAGGACAGCTGTTAATTTTGCTTGTTATTCAGCTGGATATTGGTTTGATGGGATTATTTAACCCAAAAACCATACTCAACGATTCTAGCCTGTTTGCCACAACTTATCCACAGGCAGGCCACAATCATTTTCACAGGCACTGCCTTTTTCCAAATAAACATTGACATAGGCGGATGTTTTCAGGTTAAATTACGCGTTTTTGATTCGTAACAAAGAATTCAACCGGAGATTCACATGAAACGCACTTACCAGCCTTCCAAAATCCGTCGTGCCCGTACGCACGGTTTCCTGGTGCGTATGAAGACCCGTGGTGGCCGTGCTGTGATTGCTGCGCGCCGTGCCAAGGGCCGTGCTCGCCTGGCTGTTTAATCAGCCGTTCGCCATCAGGGCGATTTTAGCTATACATGGTTTTGCCATCCTATGCGTTCAAGCGCCAGGCAAAATTGTTAAAAACGGATGAGTTTTCATCCGTTTTTAATTTCCGCAGACGGATATCGGGCCGATATCTGGTATTACATTACCGTTACAACGATCTTGATTACGCTAGGCTAGGCCTGGTGGTTGGTAAAAAAGTTGCTCGCCGTTCGGTTGACCGGAATTACATGAAGCGCTTGTTGCGGGAACTGTTCAGGCTCAACCAGCATCAACTATCAGGGTTGGATTTGGTTGTCAGGCCACAAATGTTGTTTTCACATGCGCAATATGCGGAAATAGCGCAGGAATTCATGGAGTTGCATAGCAAATTGCAGCGCAAGATAGCAACCCGGCAGGATACGGAATGAAGTTGTTGACCTGGGTCATGGTGGCCTTTATCAAGCTGTATCAATGGACATTGAGCCCGATGCTGGGCCAGCGTTGCCGTTTTTACCCTACCTGTTCGCAATATGCGATTGAAGTCATACAAAAACATGGCGCATGGCGTGGAGCTTTCTATACAATACGCCGTTTGGCCAAATGCCATCCTTGGCATGAAGGCGGTCATGATCCCGTGCCATGATATTTCATGGCTTGATGATTTAGATTAAGAGATTTATGGATACCAAGCGCCTGATTCTGTTTGTTGTTTTCTCATTTTCGATCCTGATGTTATGGGATTCCTGGCAACGCGAGCACAAGCCCGCTCCTGCTGCGATAGCAGTCGCGCAGCAAACCGAAGACAATAGCGTGCCTGGCGCGGCCAAGCCTGCAGGCAATAGCCAGCCTGCTTCCTTGCCTGTGGAAACAGGCTTCCGCCTGCAGTCGGCGGAGCGCATCAACGTCGTTACCGATTTATACAATGCATCTATTGACACCGTTGGTGGCGATTTGCGCCGTCTGGAACTGCGTGAGCACAAGGACGATGGTGACCTCAATCAGAACTTCGTTCTTATGGATGACCGCGCAGCGCCCATGCTGTATGTGGCGCAAACCGGGCTGATTGGTAGCGACTTGCCTACGCACAAGGCAATTTTCACTAGCGAAGCAAGCAGCTACGAACTGGCGCAAGGTGCTGACAAGCTGGATGTGCGGCTGACCTGGAAGGGCGACAACGGCGTCGAAGTAGATAAGATTTATACGTTCCATCGTGATAGTTATGCGATCGACGTGAGTTACCAGATCCGCAATCACAGCGAAGCAGCTATCGACCCTTCCGTGTATTACCAGATCGTTCATGACAACGAGTCCCACCAGGGTTCGCGCATGATGCCAACATTTACCGGCGCTGCCTATTTCACTGACGCTGACAAATACAAAAAGTTGAGCTTCTCCGACATGGCCAAGAGCAACTTGTCCAAGAATGCCGATGATGGCTGGATTGGCTTGGTGCAGCACTACTTCGTCAGTGCCTGGATTCCCAAGGAAGGCTTGGCGCGGGAATATTACTCCAAGAAACTTGCCGACAAGATTTATTCCATTGGCAGCGTCAGCCATCTTGGCAATATCGCGCCCGGCGCTTCTACAGAGCTCAAATCGCGTTTGTATGCCGGTCCGCAAAACCAGAATGACCTGGAAAGCGTCGCACCTGGCCTGAAATATACGGTGGATTACGGCATTCTCACCTTGATTGCCTCTCCCTTGTTCTGGGTGCTTTCTTCCATCCAGAAACTGGTGCACAACTGGGGTGTGGCCATCATTCTGTTGACCATTCTCATCAAGCTAGCTTTTTATCCGCTTTCCGCTACCAGCTATCGCTCCATGGCGCATATGCGTGAACTGGCTCCGCGTCTGCAACGTCTGAAGGAGCAATATGGCGATGACAGGCAGAAGATGCATCAAGCCATGATGGAGCTGTACAAGACCGAGAAGATCAACCCGATGGGTGGCTGTCTGCCTATCCTGGTACAAATTCCTGTCTTTATTGCCTTGTACTGGGTATTGCTGGGCAGCGTGGAAATGCGTCATGCGCCATTCATGCTCTGGATCCAGGACTTGTCCGCGCCGGATACCCTGTTCGGTACGATTCCCTGGTTGAATATGCCGATCGGCCTGCTGCCCATCCTCATGGGCGTGACCATGATCGTCCAGACCAAGCTGAACCCCAAGCCAACTGACCCGATTCAGGCCAAGGTCATGACCATCATGCCTATTGTGTTCAGCGTGTTCTTCTTCTTCTTCCCGGCTGGCCTGGTGCTGTACTGGCTGGTGAATAACATCCTGTCTATTGCTCAGCAATGGCATATCAACCGCACTACCGAGCGCGAAGCTGCCAAGAAGAAGGGCAATGCTCGCCGCTGATACCATCGCTGCCATTGCCACTGCTCCCGGCTCAGGGGGCATTGGCGTGGTGCGGGTTTCCGGGCCTTTGAGCCGGAAGGTTGCAGAAGGTGTACTGGGCCACTGCCCCGCGCCACGCCATGCAGCCTATCTTCCCTTCCGTGATGATAACCATGCCCTAATTGATCAGGGCATTGCCATTTATTACGCTGCGCCTTATTCCTACACTGGCGAGGATGTACTCGAATTACAGGCTCATGGCGGCCCTGCCCTCATGCAGATATTGCTGAACCGTTGCCTTGCATTGGGAGCGCGGCAGGCCGAGCCGGGTGAATTCACGCGTCGAGCCTATCTCAACGATAAGATCGACCTGGCCCAGGCCGAAGCTGTTGCCGATGTCATTAATGCTGCCACCGAGGCGGCCGCCCGTAGCGCGGTCAGGTCTCTTTCGGGTGAGTTTTCCAGCCGCATTCATAACCTGCTGCAACAGCTCATTGATCTACGATTATATGTTGAAGCGTGTCTGGATTTTCCTGAAGAGGATATTGATTTCATCAGCCAGGGCCGTGTAGCGGAAAAGCTGGCAAATGTGTCGGCTGGCCTGGAAGCTGTCTTCCATGAAGCGCGCCAAGGCAATTTATTGCGGGAAGGCATACAGGTGGTGCTGGTTGGCCAGCCTAATGTCGGCAAGTCCAGCCTGATGAACCAGTTGGCGGGCGAAGAAGTGGCTATTGTGACGCCTATTGCCGGGACTACTCGCGATACCATTAAAAATTCCATACAAATCAATGGAATACCGCTACATATCATTGATACGGCAGGTTTGCGTGACACTACAGATGAAGTAGAACAACATGGTATCGCCCGGACATGGCGAGCTCTGGAAAACGCTGGTGTTGCATTATTATTGCTCGATGCAGCTCATGGTATTGGCGAGATGGAAAAATCGATTCTGGAGCGATTACCGCAGTTTTTGCCCAAAATTTGGGTGCACAACAAGATAGATCTTGAATCAACAAGCCCGAAGATCGTAGAAATCGAGGGTCAGACCCATATTTATCTTTCAGCCAAAACTGGCGAGGGGATGGATTTGCTACGCCAGCGTTTGCTCGAAATCGCTGGGTGGCAACCCAGTGGTGAAGGCGTATTTATGGCCAGAGCCCGTCATTTGGAGGCAATGAATCAAGTACGTGGTCATCTCGATCTCGCCGCCGATTTATTGATGCAGCCTGAATTATTCGCGGAGGAATTGCGGCTGGCGCAAGAGGCTTTGAATACCATTACCGGCGAATTCACGCCGGATGATTTGCTGGGTGAGATATTTAGCCGGTTTTGCATCGGGAAGTGATGTGGAGTCCAGGGACATCCACTGAAGTCTACTCATGTGGCTGTAAGCCGCGTAAACAAAGGGATTTTTGTCTACTAGCGGATTCGGTGATACAGTCAAAGCCACTCTCTTTTATGTCCAAGTTTAGTTCCAAGTAGCTGGATAATTGCTTTCTTCCTCCTACTTGGACATACGGAGGATGAGATGGCACTGACCGACACCGCACTCAAGGCGCTCAAGTCCAGGGACAAGACCTACACGGTCACCGACGACCGGGGGCTTCATGTGGAGGTCTTCCCGACCGGGGGCATCGTCTGGCGTTACCGCTACCGGCTGAACGGCAAGTACGAGAAGCTGACGCTGGGCAAGTACCCCGCGTTGACGCTGAAGAACGCCCGTCTAAAGCGGGATGAGGCAGCTCAGCAAGTGGCGATGGGCGAGTCGCCCGCGAAGAAGAAGCAACAAGCCAAGGTGACCGGTGCTGAAGATGCCACCGTGGCCGACTTCGCCGAGCGCTTCTTCAAGGACATCCAGGCACGCGACCGCAAGGACGTGACCATGCCTCGTCGCTACCTGGAAAAGGACATCCTGCCGCACATCGGCAGCAAGCCGGTCCGGGAAGTCACCGCCGAAGACGTGCGCAGCGTCATCTGGCGCAAGAAGTCGCAAGGTTTCGACGCCGCCGCCGGCCAGGTGCGCGGCCTGCTCAAGCGCATGTTCGACTACGCGCTCACCTGCGGCCTGATCCAGGCCAACCCGGTCATGGCCCTGCCCATGCGGCACGTCTACCGCGCCGCCGCCCGCGACCGGGCGCTGACGCCAGACGAAATCCGGCGGTTCCTGCGCGCCATGCAGAGCTCCAACATCCGTCGCCAGTTCAAGATCGCCTTCCAGTTGATCCTGATGACCCTGGTGCGCAAGTCCGAGCTGATGCTGGCGCAGTGGAAGGACGTGCATCTGGACGAAGGCGAATGGCACATCCCGGTCGAGAACTCCAAGACCGGCAAGCCGCACATCGTCTACCTGTCCACCCAGGCGCAGATGCTGTTCAAGGAGCTCAAGCCGCTGGCCAGCAGCAGCGTCTGGGTGTTGCCGGGCCGTGGCACCCTGGCCAAGCCCTTCGCCAGCAATGCACTGAACCAGGCGCTGAAGGTGTCATTGCAGGGGCAGGAGATCCCGGCCTTCACCATCCACGACCTGCGACGCACCGCATCGACGCTGCTGCACGAACAGGGCTGGCCTTCGGATGTGGTGGAAAAGGCGCTGAACCACACCATCGGCGGTGTGCGTGGTGTCTACAACCGGGCCGAGTACGCCGAACAGCGGCGGGAGATGTTGCAGGCGTGGTCGGACTACATCGACGGGCTGGCGCCGTCGGGGAATCTGGTGATCGGTGCCGGCTAGACGTGACGGTGGCCTTTTCCTTTTCCGGGTAGGGCCGTTGTCTCTTGGGCACCATTCCCTTATCGCCTTTTCATCTTCCCTTTGGCCGGGCCAAGCCCGGCAATTCATTTTCTCTTTCTGCTGCTTTTGCCCGGCTTGGGCAGCGCCTTGGCGGCGTCCTCCAACGCTCGCACATTGGCATCTGCACCTTCGGCCTCCAACAAGGTCCGCCGCTGGACGGCGAACTGCTCATATTGGTTCTCAGCGTGGGCGTCGGCCTGCTTCTTGGAGATACGGCCTGCGCCGGTGAGCACATCGCGTTCGTTGAAGGCCAGGAAGGCATCGAGCCGCTCCGCCCAGTCCTTCAGGAACACCTCCTTGCGCCGGCGGGCCTGATCCTCGGCGAAGTCCAGCCACATCGTGACAATGCGGTTGAGTTCGCTAATTTCCGATTCCCGCAGGTAGTTCTTGGCAACGGTCACATCGGCCTTCTGTACGCTGCCGGATTTCCAAGTTGTCAGCCCCATGTTGGGCTGGCGGCTGTCGGCACGCTCGGCAATCAGTTCAGCGGCGGTCTTGCCGGTGACGGCGAAGTGCAGCTTGTTCTGAATGAAGCGGAAGAACTGGGTGGTTTCCGGCAACGTGGGCGAGTAGTCCGCCGCCATCGAGAAAATCTCGCGCACCCGCAGGTACATCCGGCGTTCGCTGGCCCGAATGTCGCGGATACGTTCGAGCAGCTCATCGAAGCGGTCGGGAACGGCGGAACCGGCGACGGGCGGGTTCTTCAGGCGTTCGTCGTCCAGCGTGAAGCCCTTGACCAGGTACTCCGCCAAGCGCTCCGTGGCCCAGCGGCGGAATTGTGTACCACGTGGTGAGCGCACTCGGTAGCCGACCGCCAGAATCGCCTCCAGGCTGTAGTAGGCCACCCGGTAACTCTTACCGTCAGAGGCAGTTGTCAACCATTGGTTGACAACTGCCTCGGGCCGCAGCTCCCCCTCGGCAAAGATCGCCTTCAGGTGTTTGGCAACGTTCTGCTTGCTGGTCTGGAACAGCTCGGCCATGCCCGCCTGCGGCAGCCACAGTGTATCGGCCACGAAGCGGCATTCGACGCGAGTGCGTCCGTCCTCGGTTTCGTAGAGCAGGAATTCACCAGGCAATGGTTGGAGCTGGTCAGTCATGAGCAATACATCCAAACGAGAGGATTTGCAGGGGATCGGCTTCGGTCATAGAGGCTATTTCAGTCATCGAATGCTCCCAAGCCGTCTGGGTTCTTACCTGCTTTTAGCATCTCGAACTCTTTCAAAAATTGTGAAACAGCCTCAGTCGCCTCACTGGGAACCGCCCCCTTTCTTGTCAATTGGGCCAATCTTTCGGCGCAGGCAGCAGTATCAAGATAACTCTCCAGCCATGTTGGATTGAGACGAGGCTGAAGGCGCACAGCCCAATCGCCCACGGTCTGGGATCTGGTGTGCTGAAGGAACTTTGACAGCAATGCCAAAAGCCCATCATCAGAAGCTGTTGTGCGGTCGCACCACGTTCTTACCTCGGAGCCATCGCCCCATTGCCGCCAAACGGCGAGCAGTCGTGGTAGTTCCGGATGTTCTATAAATTCGGCCTCGCCCGAAAGCACACGAACCCTATCGAGCCACGCGACCTTCAAGCTAGAGACTTCATCAGCCGATAGCAGCGTGGTTTCGTTCGTTTTCTTCGCCTTGGTGGTTTCATCATCCAAGGCTCGTAGGAGCCAAGCTTGAACTGCGACGGCGCTGCCTGACTTGATGGCAGCTTCCAGAACACTGGCGCGCTGATCAGCGGGTAATCTCTTCAACAAATGATAGACAGGGCGGGACGCACGCGAGATATTGCCAAAATCGAATGCGCCCCGTTCATCGGCAGGATCAATCAATGAATCGCCGATGTTGAAGATGGCTTGGATGACCAGCGGGATATGCTCATCCGGAATGTCTTTCTCGACGTGATCCATCAGGCGTTCGAGAAGCACCCGCGCTTTCGACAACCCGTCAGGACGCTTTTCTTCTTTGGCGCGAACGAGTGCATCACCGAAATCAGTGGGGGATGCCGCCAGACTCAGCAAGGCCATGATCTCATTGCGACGAACAGCACCAAGAGGCACGGTGAGCCGGAAATAGATCGGAAATACATCGGGGTGGGAGGCGCGCAGCTTCCTGCGCCACTCGTTCAACCATTCGGAGCCATACCCCATTTGGCTGATCTTCGGGAAAATACGTTCCAGCAATGCTTGGGTACTCGCCCGTAGCGACTCCGGCACCTGATTCACCCAGCCCTGACGGAAGGCTTGGGCTGCATTTCGATCCTCCTCGTATCTGTCGTCGCGGCTGTGGCCGGAGAACCTATTTGCATTCGCCCGAACAACTCCATACAGATCGGGCAGAAAGACTCTGACAGCTTCGAGTGCGATGAAATCGACAGGATTGACCTCTCCACGCACCGCCGGATAGGTCACGGACAGTGTATTCGTGAAGCGAACGACATCTCGGGGCACTTGTATAAGAGGATCAATGCCATCATAGAAAACGTTCGTCCAATAGGATTGGTCGAACAGACCATCTGGCGTGTCGCCCAATACCTGATCAAGGCGTTTGAAAAGCGCCGCCTGCAAGGCAACGCGTTCAATAGGCGGTAGCTCAAATGGAACCTGAATGATCTTTTCCAGGTATCGCTCACCTGGCAACCCGCTTTGCTGCTCGATGGCCTGCGCTGCAACGTCACGATCAAAAGCCAGCAGGTAAACCACGTTCGGGAAGTCCGCCAATGCCTTGATGACGGTGAATAACTGCCGTGTCTCATCAGGCGTCAGTCGATCGATGTCGTCGATCACGACCAATATGCGTTTCTTGGCCTCTCTCAATATCTTGCTGATCTCGGATTTGAGCGTGGGAACGTCTTTCGGCTTCCGCTTGGTCAGTATCCCGATGAGCTTCCCGAGCTTGCCTGCTGCACCGCCAGTCACACCAGATAGATCGATCAGTCCGCCCACGCCCTCTGCGAAATCACCGAGCAGGTCACCCAGCTTCTTGAACTTGTCACTCTTATTGGGCAGAACGGCTTGGAGTTGTCCAAGAAAAGCGCGAGCGAGGTTTTCTTGTCCAGAGAACCACCAAGGGTTGAACGGAACGACGACAGGCCGGTCTTCCTCAGGCTGTTGCTCAATGTAATGGCCGACATAGCCGAGCACCGTGGACTTTCCAGAACCCCATGGGCCGTAAAGGGCGAGCACTAAGCCATCGCTACCCGGATAACGATAAATGCTGTCAGCCAAGCTCTTGGCAAACGATGCATGGCCGAAAAGATCGTCTTTCGGGTCGATGCTGGGGCGATCAGCAGAAAGGGCGGTCATCTGTCACCCCTAAATCCATCCAGCAGACAGTGCCTCGGCTTGCTGCAACACCGTCTGCACCGCCGCGTCCTGCAAATCCGGCGGATAGCCGTACTTGCGCAGGATGCGCTTGACTAATACACGCATTCGGGCGCGTGCCGAATCGCGGTGTGCCCAGTCCACCGAGACGTTGCCTTTCAGGCTGACCAGTAGTTCATGAGCGATCACCTTGAGCTTGTCATCGCCCATTGCCTGCACCGCCGATTCGTTCTCGGCCAGTGCATCGTAGAAGGCGATTTCCTCGTCGCTGAGGCCGGATTCCTCTCCACGCTGCCGTGCCGCGCGGATGTCCTTCGCCAACTGGATTAGCTCCTGCAACACCTCGGCAGTGGTGATGGCATTGGCGTGGTAGCGCGCTACGGCGGCTTCAAGTCGTTCGGAAAACGTCCGCGTTTCGACGATGTTGGCCTTGCTGCGCGAACGGATGCCATCGTTGATGAGCTTGCGCAAGGCTTCCAGCGCAAGGTTCTTCTTCTGCATCTGTTGCACTTCGGCAAGAAACTCGTCGGACAGGATGGAAATGTCCGGCGACTGGATGCCTGCCGCTTTCAGGATGTCCACGATCTCGGTGCTGACCACGGCACGGCTGACGATCTGCTGGATGGCGAAGTCACGCTCTTGCGAGGTCACGCCAGAGCCAGTGCTCGATTTGACCAGCGCGGCGCGAATAGCTTGGAAGAAGCCGACTTCCTCGCGGATGCCGCGCGCCTCGTCGGAGGCTGACGCCAGCGAATACGCCTTCGACAAAGCCAGAACCGCGTCCTGATAACGCCGCTGAGCGTTCTTCTTGCCTTCCTCGGTGATCTTCGCCGCCGCCCATTGCTGCTGCTTGTCCAGAATCCACTCGATGGCTCCGGCCATCATCATCAAACGTTGATGGGGTGTGCCGTTCAGAGCTGTTGCGTAATCGAAGCCGTGGTACATGTCGCGCACCACTTCGTACTTCTCCAGCAGCACGGCCACAGCCTGCGCTTCATCGACGCCCGTGGTCGCCTGGTCGCGCGCCGAATACTGCGCCAGTGCCGACTTCAAACTCTGAGCAATGCCGATGTAGTCCACGATCAGACCCGCAGGCTTGTCGCGGAATACGCGATTGACGCGAGCGATGGCTTGCATCAGTCCGTGGCCCTGCATCGGCTTGTCCACATACATCGTGTGCATGCACGGAGCATCGAAGCCGGTCAGCCACATGTCGCGCACGATGACCAGCTTGAGCGGGTCTTTGGCATCGCGGGCGCGTTTGGCAAGCAGGTCGCGTCGCGTCTTGTTGCCGATGTGCTGCTGCCATTCGGGTGGGTCGCTAGCCGCGCCCGTCATCACGATTTTGATGGCTCCGGCATTGTCATCGGCGCTGTGCCAGTCCGGGCGCAACTTGACGATCTCGTTGTACAGCGCTACGCAGACGCGGCGGCTCATGCACACTACCATCGCCTTGCCATCCAGCGCGGCCAGCCTGTCTTCGAAATGGGCTACCAAATCCTGAGCCACGAGTGCGAGGCGTTTTTCGCTGCCGACCAGTTTTTCGACGGTCGCCCATTTCGCCTTCAGCTTTTCCTGTTCGGTGACTGCCTCGTCCTCAGTCAGCGCTTCCACCTCAGCGTCGAGCTTGGGCTTCTCATCTTCATTCAGTTCAATGCGCGCCAACCGCGATTCGTAGTAGATCGGCACCGTCGCGCCGTCCTCCACCGCGCGGCTGATGTCGTAGATGTCGATGTAATTGCCGAACACCGCCGGGGTGTTCACGTCGGTGGCCTCGATAGGCGTGCCCGTAAAGCCGATGAAGGAGGCATTGGGCAGCGCATCGCGCATGTACTTGGCGAACCCGTAGGAGACTTCGCCGGTCTTGGCATCCACTTTGGCGCGAAAGCCATATTGCGAACGGTGTGCTTCGTCGGCGATGACGACCACGTTACGGCGCGTGGTCAACGGCTCATTCACTTCTCCGAACTTCTGCAAGGTGGTGAAGATCACGCCGCCCGAAGCCCGGGCCAGCAGTTGCTGCAAATGCTCGCGGTTTTCGGCTTGGATCGGCGTCTGGCGAATCAGGTCGCGGCACATCGAGAAGGTGGCGAATAACTGGTCGTCCAGGTCGTTGCGATCGGTCAGCACGACAAGCGTCGGGTTCTCCATCGCCGGGTGTTTCACTAGTCGCCCGGCGTAGAAGGCCATCAACAAACTTTTGCCGGAACCCTGTGTGTGCCAGATCACGCCCGCACGCCGATCACCCTTGGATTGCGTGGCCACGCTGGGCAGACCGTAGGACGCCGGTTCCTCGTGCACCCCCTGCCACGGGTCGGCGGCGCGAATCGTCGATTCGACGGCGCGATTCACGGCGTGGTACTGGTGATAGCCCGCCACGATCTTCGCTAGGCCGCTGCCTGTTTCGCCGAACACGGTGAAGTGGCGCAGCAGATCGAGGAACCGCTGCTGCTCGAATACGCCTTCGATCAGCGTCGGCAGTTCCGGCAGGCCCTTTTCCAGAATGGACTTGCCATCCGTGGTGCGCCACGGCATGAAACGTTCCAGATCGGCAGACAACGAACCCACCCGCGCCGCGACGCCGTCAGACGTGACCAGCAGCGCATTGGTGTGGAACAGTGCCGGAATCTGCTGCTTGTAGGTTTGCAGTTGATTGAACGCGCCGGCCAGGTGCGCACCCGCGCTGCCCGGCGCTTTCAGTTCGATCACGGCCAGCGGCAAGCCGTTGACGAACAGCACGATGTCCGGCCTGCGGTTGACCTGGCCGTTGATGACCACAAACTGCTGCACCGCCAGCCAGTCGTTGCGTTCAGGCGCATCGAAGTCCAGAAGCTGAACCTTGCCCGCCGTCAGCACGCCATCGTCGCCGTAGTACTCAACATCTGCGCCTTCGGTCAGCAGCGTATGGATGCGACGGTTTTCTTCCAGCAGAGAGGGAAAGACGGATTGGGTGAGCTTGCGGGTGGCATCCGCCCGCGCTTCCGGCGGAAGCTGCGGATTGAGCCGTAGCACGGCGGCTTCCAGTCGCTTTTGCAGGATCACGACATCGTGACTGTCGCGTTCCGGCGCGCTGCCGTCCGGGCCGATGGTGTCGTCCGAGGCAATGGCGTAGCCCAGCCCGCGCAACTGATCGAGCAGGGCTTGTTCGACGGCGGCTTCGGATAGAAAGGCCATCAGGCTTCCCCTTGTTCTTCGTTTTGTTCCATGATGGCCGCGGGAACGCCACGCGCGGCGTTCAGGGCTTCGATGTAGGCACCTCGGTCGAGCTGATAGAGCAAGCGACTAACAGGGATATTGAGGGAAAGATATTCGCCGCCGGGCAGCAGAACCCGAAGTTCCGAGTTGCCGTCATCGTCCGTTACCAATTCCAAGCCGATAGTTGCGTCAATCAGTTGATTGAATGCCTCGAACCGTTCCCACGGTTCACGCGAACTGACGGGATCGCGCTGCGTTTCCAGATAGGCTTGGTGTAGGAACATCACCAGCGCATCTGCCGACAAAACTGCCGAGCGCCGATGATGGACAGACAGCTTGGCCAGGAATCCGTCCCGACCGTGGCTGACTGGCCCGGATTCATTCCGTAGATCGCCCAAGGCCGTCGTTAACTTGTGGTGCTGCGATACTAGCTTGAGGAACTTGTTGTTCTGGTTCTCGCCGAGCTTTAGCACTCGCACTGCTGCGCCGACCCATTCGCCGAAGTCCGGAGCCGCAGCCTTGGGCTTGACGGGGTGGGTAGGTGAATCCAGTTCGTCCACGATGATGCGACAGAACACTTCGACGATGGATTTCGCACAGTCGATGCACGCATCGTTATCCTGCTCCAAGGTACGCTCCAGCGCCTCAAAGGTCTGCTGCAACATCGGCGCATCGCGCCAATGCACGCAAGCTTCGCGAATACCGGGGCACCAATCCAGACTCATTGGGGCACCCGCAGTTGGCCGGAGAGAAGGCGTGGCAGCAGTGCGTCACGTATAGCTGCGAGGGTGGCAATGTGGCGCTCGTTGTTCTGGATGCGTTCCAGCATTGGTGCCGCCACTTCGTCGAACTGAGCCAGCGCGTCGGTCGGCGGCTGCACAACCTTGATGGGGCGAAATGCGGCCTTGCTGATCTCCATGAAGGTCGAGCCGTTGGCCTTTTGCTTGATGGCTTCCATGTTGACCTGCGCCCAGAACAGTAGCCACACTGGCGACAGGGCACCGCCGGGCAGCATGGCGATGAAGCCCTGATTGATGGCGACAGGCACGGCGGCGATGGCGAGGTAGCCGATGGGGGCACGCGACGACATCAATAGCGTGCCAGCGGGCAACAAGCCACTGCTGATGCGTGCTACGCCCGCATCGGTGATACGACGTTCGGTGGTTATCAGTATGGGCGCTTGTAGGCCGGATAAATCTTTCGGTGTGGCCCAGTGGTGTAAGCCGCCATTCCAAAAGACTTCGTCCTTGGTACTGGGTGTTGCGCCGCCCACGCACTGCACGAGCTTGCCGATTTCTTCCGCCCGCCACCCCTTGGGAATCAATCCGAGTTCCGATTCCTGCATATCCCCTGGCGGCACACCGTCAAAGTCCACAAAGCGGGACTTGAACAGCCCGGCGGCGATGGCTAGCAGCGTGGCGTTGGTCTGGCGCAGGTTGGCGATGCGGTCGTCGAGGGTTGCCAGAAAACCGGCAGCATCACGCCTAATGTCAGGCGACGGCAGTTCGATGGGATACTCTGCAATGGATTGCCACGAAACACGCTGACGCCCCGATGTGCCTTCCATCCGAGAGATGGCGAACTTGCGAAATTCCGGCTCCCTGCACAAGTAGTAAACGAAATCATTGTCCTCCGAATCGTGACCACAGAGCACGATGAACTCGGTTGAGCCTTCGCCGACGGCTCCATCTGCAAGCACATTGACCTGCGCCGTCTTGCCGTTTTCGAGGCACGGCGTAATCCGCGCAAGCAGCGTATCGCCGTTCTGAAAATGTGCGCCAGCTGCCTTTGCAACCCTAATTTCAACATCTGAAACCGAAATATCACGCCCACTCAAGGGCAACGCAGCCATTTGGATAAATGGCACGAATTCGCCTTTTTTGACCTTGCGGGTCGGGTTGATGGCGGCTACATCAGACAGCTTGGCCATAGCCCAACGCCTCCAACTTTTCACGGATGAGTGAATCCAGTTCGGTGCCACGCTCCGTCTGCTTGGACAACTGTGCAGTCAGGCGCCGCATCTTGTCGTCAAAAGCTTCGTCGTTATCCTCCTGTGCTTCCGCGCCGACGTAGCGACCCGGTGCCAATACATAGTCATGTTCTCGGATTTCTTCGAGGGTGGCGGATTTGCAGAAGCCGGGAATGTCCGAATATTCACCCGCGTCGGTTTCACCACGCCACGCATGGTATGTGGCCGCGATGCGGGAAATTTCTTCGTCGGTCAGTTCACGCCGCGTGCGATCCACCAGTACGCCCATCTTGCGTGCGTCGATGAACAGCACCTCTCCACGCCGGTCACGCAGCTTGGTCTTCTTCACCAAACCGTTGCTGCGGCCCTTCGCCAAAATCCATAGACAAGCCGGAATCTGCGTGGAATAGAACAATTGGCCAGGCATGGCGACCATGCAGTCCACCACGCCTGCCCCATCAGCAGCTTCAAGCATGGCTTTTCGGATCTCGCCTTCGCCGCTCTGCTGCGAGCTCATCGAGCCATTGGCCAGCACCACGCCTGCAACGCCATGCGGTGCAAGGTGATGGAAGATGTGCTGCAACCACGCGTAGTTGGCGTTGCCCACGGGCGGAGTGCCGAATTGCCAGCGCACGTCTTCACGCAGACGCTCGCCGCCCCAGTCGGAGATATTGAAAGGAGGATTGGCGAGGATGAAGTCGGCCTTGAGGTCGCGCAGCTCGTCCTTGTGGAAGCTGCCTTCGTTGTTCCAGCGGATGTCGCTGTCTATGCCACGCACGGCCAGGTTCATCTTGGCGAGGCGCCAAGTGGTGTAGTTGCTTTCCTGGCCATAAATGGCGATGTCGCCGATGCGCCCGCCGTGTTCGGTGACGAACCGTTCGCTCTGCACGAACATGCCGCCGCTACCGCAACATGGGTCATACACGCGCCCGTTATAGGGCTCCAGCATTTCCACCAGCGTGCGTACCACAGAACGTGGGGTGTAGAACTCGCCACCGCGCTTGCCTTCCGCACCTGCAAATTGGCCAAGGAAGTATTCATAGACGCGACCCAGTACGTCTTTTGATTTGTCGTTACCCTCGTTCAGCGTGATGCCGGAGATCAGGTCGATCAACTCGCCCAGCATCACCTTGTTGAGCGCGGGGCGGGCGTAGTCTTTGGGCAGCACGCCTTTCAGCGATTCGTTGTCTTTCTCGATGGCGCGCATGGCGTCATCGATCAGCGTGCCGATGCTGCTTTGCTTGGCGTTGGCTTGCAGATGCGACCAGCGCGCTTCCTTGGGCACCCAGAAGATGTTGTCGGCGAGGTATTCGTCCTTGTCCTCGGCGGCGGCGGCGTCCTCTGCCAGCAATTCAGCATGACGGGACTCGAAGGCATCAGAGATGTACTTGAGGAAGATCAGGCCCAGTGCAACGTGCTTGTAGTCACTGGGTTCCATGTTGCCGCGCAGCTTGTCGGCGGCCTTGAACAGCTCCGCTTCGAAGCCGAGGTTGCCGCCGTTGTTGTCGTTCTGTGCCATTGTTTCCTGTCCTATGTGCGTGCCGGGCCGCTCAGTACGACCAGAAGTTTTTTGCCACCGCTATTCATGAGCAAGCACCGCTAACAGGCTGGCGATGGCGGAGCGTGCCTGCTCCTTATCTGGGCTGGCCAACGTCGTGCGTACCCTCTGGGCCAAGTCGTCAGCCGATGGCGCCGATATCCCATTGCCGATATGCGCCTCCCGCATACAGGCATTGATCACCTTGGCGGGCGGGTCGTACTCCCCCCGCTCATACCGGCTCAACTGGGACTGCGAAACGCCCAGAACAGTGGCGAACTCCGCCTGGGTTCGCCCATTGCGGGCGGTCCGAATGAGATCAGCGACGCTGTTGACCATAGGGTGTCTCGGTGGCGGAAATATGCTTAATAAGCATTGTATACTATGTTTAATGCTTTAAGAGCATTTTTTCATCGAAGGCATCCGAGCCAATAGCTCGCTCCCCAGCCGCAAGCCCGGCATCAAGAGAATCAATTCATCGACCCAGGTACACCATCGTGATTTGCAGTCGCTCATGCCCCAATTCACGGCTGATCGTCTGTCGCGCAACCTGGTCCTGGCTGTGTTGTGCGGGTGTCAGTTGTTGTGTCGAAGAACCGCCTGCCGCCGGAGCCTTCCAGCCTGTCAGCACCAGATAGCGCGCTTGGGCATAGCGATGCCGCAGCCCGTGCATGTTGCTCAGGCCCGCTGCCTTGCATTGCCCGTCGTAGACGTGCCGCTGCTGGATGTAGGTCTTGTTCGCTGGGATCAGCGAGCCCAAACCTGCTAACCGATGCGCTTCGTCCAGCACCGCCCGCTGTTCCGGCGTCGTGATCGGCACCGTCCGGTCGCGCCCACCCTTGGCCCATGATCCCTTGATGGCGATGTGGTCGCGACGGTCGGCATAGTGGGGTTGGAACTTGATGGACTCCTCCCGTCGCAGGCCAAAGGCCGCTTGTAGGTGCAGGCTCATGCGAACGTAGGGATCGGTGATCCTGGCCAGCCCATCGCCCAGTTCCTTGGCCTTGCTATCGTTGGTCACATAGCGGCGGTCAGGGATGCCCAGCCTGGTGTTGTCCGCTGGCAGGATGCCTGCCTTGCCGACCTTCTCTGCCCACCAGCGCAGGTGGGCCATGCGGTTCTTGAGCGTGCCAGCCGACAGGCCTTCGGCCTGCCAGCGCTGCAACAGGGTTTCGACATGCTTGCCCTTGAGCGAGGTGGCCCGCATCTGGCGGAATCCGGCCTCGCGCAGTTGGCGAGCGGCCAGGCTCAGCGACCGTTGCCGGTCGGCCTGGGTGGCGTGGCTGCCGTCGCGGTTGCGCAGGCAGAGCTGGCGCAGGGTATAGGTCAGATCGTCCATCGCGGTGTTGTTCCATCGGTTGTCGGGGCTGAGAAGCAAACGGTCAGTGTTTTTGCCAACTCGCCAAGGCGAGATCCCCGAAGGGCAAGGGCCAGGCGCTCAGTTCACCTGTGACCTCGAATGAGGCGTCCGCCTTGCTTCCTGTGGGAAGGCCGGGCGGAAGAGTTGCAAGGGACGACAACGCGATGTGCTGGGATGGATACCCCCTGTTATGCAGTGGTGGAAAAGGAGCCGGCGGGCCGTATGAGGTCGGGCGAGCAGCGACGAAGCCTGGAAAGGCGAGCGTGTGTCGCGACGATGGCGGGACGAACCACGCCGAGGATGAGGAAGGCTCTGCCCATGGGTAGGGCGGCACACAGAGCGAGCCGGGGTGTGCCTGGGGTGGTTCCGCCCGGTGAACCGGGTCGGCGCTTGCAGGAACCTGCGCCAGGGTTCCGGTGCTCATACCCACCGGCAGGTCGTTGCTGGGCCAGTGTACCGAGGCATCGTCATGTGCGCAGCCATCAATGCGATGCTGTGCCAACCCGCATTCCTGCTGCAGTTCGTCGGGCCGTCACTGCGGCGGGCAGTGACGGCCCCATCTGTCTCACGCCGAACCCAGTGGCCCCAGCCTTGCAGCAGCAGGCGTATTTCCCGGGGCTGTTGGCAGCATTCCGCTGTCAGCCATGCACCCGATGATCTGCCCGATGGGCAGCGATGGCGTCTTCAACATGCGCCTGATCTGATCCAGATGCCGTTGCGCCACCTCGCGCGACGCAGGCTTTGCGGCTTGGCTGCTGGACGATGGCGAAGGAGCAGGCGGCGAGCTATGTTGGCTGTTGCTGACGGCCTGCACGGGTGTCTGCTGCGGGGTGGATTTGCGCGCCGCCCAGAGCTTGAACACGCCTTGCACGGCCTTCTTGATCAACCCGTAGAGGTAGGCGATGGCGTTGTGCACGCCACCTGATTCGCAGCGCACGTCCCACTCGGCCAGCACCGCCAGGCGTTGCTCCAGAGGCAAGCCCCTGAGACGAGCGGTGAGAATCTGCTGCTGATCCTGCGGCAGTTGCCGGAAGCGGACTGGCATATCTGGCCCCGATACCCGCACTTCAGGTTGTGAGCGGTACGTACGTACTTCTTTTAATACTTCTTTTTCTACAGTACGTACTGCTGTCGCAGATGCCGGAACGGGTTTCGGAATGCCGCCGCTGGCTTCGGGCACGAGGGCATCGCGCGCAGTTGAGCCACCAGGACTGCCCGGGTCATGGTCGTCGCCACGGTGCTGTAGGCGCCTGATCCGCTCTTGCATCGTTGCAGGCAGCTTTTCCAACCTGTCCGGATGGCGCATGGCCTCATCGAGAATGGACTGAGCCAGTTGGCGAATCGTCGCACTGGCATGGCCGAGTGCCCGTTCCAGCAGTGGCAGGTAATCCTCGTCCTCCATGCAGGCGTCGTCGAACGCGAGGGGCTGATTCCGCACCGCGTAGCGGCTGGCCATCGAGAAGCCGGTCATCGGGTTGCGGCGGTACTCGACCAGCGCAATCCACGTGGACAGCCGCAGGCACAGCACGGCCCTGGACACGGTTTCCAAGGCAGCCCTCTTGCTGCCCGGTGCGCTGGGAAGGTATCCGCGCAGCGCGTCGTAGCTGAGAACCACGGTGCCGTCGCTGCTGGCCAGCGCACGGAAAGTCAGCCAGGCATTGCGCTCCAGCGGCGTCAGTCGCTCATCGAGCAACAGGGCTTTCGGGGTGATGATGTCTGAGGCTTGGTGTGACATGGCGAGGCTCCCATCGGTATCGGCCAACTGGCCAAAGGAGCCGCCATCTCACTTCGGCATCACCGCTGCCGCAGCCATCAATCCGAACTGCGCGCCTCCCGTTTTTTCGGGCTGAAGCAGGGCGCAACATCCTTGGTGTTCTGGATCAGGAGGTGGGAAACTGAGCCTCCGCTACAGTCATTGGACGTTGCTGAACGTCGGTGGCCATGTTCGCCGTCCTTGATCAGACCGCTTGCTGGCGTGCTGTACCGGCGACGAGAGTGCGGGGAGCGTCCAAGATGGGCCATCCGCCGCTACCAAGGGACACACTTGGTGCTTGGGTCCAAGAATAGGTACAAGCACGTTGCGGGACCGCCTTAATTGGCTTGAAAATCAACGACATGCGGAATTAGTGCCGCTTCTGCATCGGGAAGTAATATCTCAATACGTGTCCTGCCAATAAAAAAGCCCGGAAATTCCGGGCTTTTTTATTGGCTAAATCTCTGCTTGTTTATGTACGACGGCGTGCGGCAAACGCCAATAAACCCAAGCCCACCATGAACATGGCATAGCTGGAAGGTTCAGGAACGGCGGTAATGACAACATTACCGGTAAAGGGCTGTAAATGAATCTCGCCATATTGGTTGAGATTCTTCACAAATACACCGCCTTCGATGTTCTGGTTATTGGACAATGCTGCATCCACTGCCAGGATCGAACCGCCGAACTGGGAATTCAGGGTAATGCTGGAAGCATCATAAAAATTCCAGATGACGGAGCTACCGATGGCTTGCGCGGAGCCGCCGAGGAAATTGGCGCCGATATTGATGTTTTGCAAGCCGGAATTGATAACAATGGTCGTTGCGCCATTCAGCAGGAAATCAAATTCACCCAAGCTAAAGATTTGAGCGGCTTGAGCATCGGTCAGGTTGAAAACAGCTAACCCTGTATTGTCTGCAACGGCAGAGAAAGTTGCCTTGTTGCCATTCACGATGACATCGCTGGTATTGCCCAACTGGCGCAAGGAGTCAGAGGTATTGCTCAACACGCTATAGAAGTCTGTTGAGTCAACCGCATTCATATTGGTTTGCATCAGGCTGCTAGGGGTTGCAAGCTTGCCGCCATTGAAATTGCTACTGTTGGTAGTTCCTTGCACATAGGCAGGCCCATTCAGGTTGCTGTTGAGTACATTGCCAAGAACGGCAGTGCTGCCGGTATTGACAATTGAATTACTGAAATTACCGCTAATGACTGCACCCAATCCGTTCACATGCAAATTGCTGGCGTTGCCTTTTACGGTCAGGCCAGCGTAGCTGGAAGCAGGAGTATTGGAACTGTGTTGTACATAATCGCCACCAGTAACATTACCACCTATCCAGGATCTTCCGTCAATGTGTGAATTTGATACGACATTGCCAAAGACAATGGCATTGAACTGGTTCAAGGTTTGATTGGCATCTAATGCAGCATGAGCGCCGATGCTATAGAAAGTAGCTGCTACAAGAGCTGGTAATACTAAGGTACGCGTTAGTTTCATGATTATCCCCGTAAGTTAAATGGAACGCCCGGCAACACTTGCCGTCCGACAAAGAAAAGTCTGGGCATTCGCAGGGTTGCAATTATGATGTTATGGAAAATACCATATTGCTGGTAAGGATTATATAGTCCGAATGGATAACGGAGATACTTGGGAAGTGTTAACAATCGTCAAATGTTTCACGTGAAACCAGATTTCTGATTTTTTTGGCAAACTTGATACGTTTCACGTGAAACATTGGTTATCGAGACTGACAGGTAGTGGCGAATGCAGTATCATTCGCTTGGTTACATCTAGGTTTTTTTCATGCAATATCCCGAAAAATTTGATGTCATCGTTGTCGGTGGCGGTCATGCAGGCACAGAAGCGGCGTTAGCAAGTGCTCGCATGGGGCGGAAAACTCTGTTGTTGACCCACAATATCGAGACACTGGGTCAGATGTCCTGTAATCCATCCATTGGTGGAATAGGCAAAGGACATCTGGTAAAGGAAGTGGATGCATTAGGCGGCGCCATGGCAGCTGCCACCGATGAAGGAGGTATCCAGTTTCGCATTCTCAACTCCAGTAAAGGTCCCGCAGTGCGGGCGACGCGCGCCCAGGCGGATCGAGTATTGTATAAAGCTGCCATACGGCGTCGGCTGGAAAATCAGCCCAATCTTTGGCTGTTCCAGCAAGCCGTTGATGACATCATTCTTGATGGTGAGCGCGTTGCTGGCGTAGTGACGCAACTAGGATTGCGTTTTGAAGCCAAGGCAGTGGTATTGACGGCTGGCACTTTCTTGGCGGGATTGGTGCATGTGGGCTTGGCAAATTACCAGGCAGGGCGTGCTGGTGATCCGCCCTCAGTATCATTGGCGGTGCGATTGCGGGAAATCGGGCTGCCCGCAGGGCGACTGAAAACAGGTACGCCGCCGCGTATTGACGGCCGCACGATTGATTACAGCGTCATGACCGAGCAGCCGGGAGATACCCCTGTACCGGTCTTCTCCTTTCTCGGCAATGCCGACCAGCATCCTGCGCAACTCCCCTGCTGGATTACCTTCACTAACGAGAGAACCCACGACATCATCCGCAGCGGCCTGGACCGTTCGCCCATGTATACCGGCGTGATTGAGGGGGTTGGCCCTCGCTATTGCCCTTCCGTGGAAGACAAGATACACCGCTTCGCGGATAAGGAATCGCACCAGATTTTCCTGGAGCCCGAGGGCCTGACAACCAACGAGATATATCCGAACGGTATTTCCACGAGCCTGCCTTTCGACATCCAGTATCAATTGGTGCGTTCGATCAAAGGACTGGAAAATGCTCATATCCTGCGTCCCGGCTACGCTATTGAATATGACTATTATGATCCACGTGGCCTGAAGGCATCTCTGGAAACCAAAGCTGTGCGAGGGTTGTTCTTTGCGGGACAAATCAACGGCACTACCGGCTATGAGGAGGCTGCCGCGCAGGGCTTGCTGGCGGGTGCCAATGCGGCGTTATATGTCCAAGAAAAAGAAGCATGGTGGCCTAGCCGCGACCAAGCCTATCTGGGCGTGCTGGTGGATGACCTTATTACGCGCGGCGTGAATGAGCCTTATCGCATGTTTACCAGCCGTGCCGAGTATCGTCTTATGCTGCGTGAGGATAATGCCGATATGCGACTGACGGAAATCGGCCGCAAGCTGGGCCTGGTAGATGATGCGCGCTGGGAAGCTTTTCAGCGCAAACAGGAAGCTATCGAGCGCGAGCAGCAGCGGCTGCGCCGGACGTTCATCCATCCGCAGCATGTGCCAGCAGAGCAATTACAGCAGATATTCGGTAAGGTGTTGGAGCGAGAGTATTCCATGTTCGAGTTGTTGCGCCGTCCGGAAATCAGTTATGAAGCCCTGCTCTCTCTTCCTCGGGCCGGTGAAGGCGAGGCAGATCCGCAAGTGCGTCAGCAATTGGAAATTGCTGCCAAGTATCAGGGATATATTGACCGTCAGGCCGAGGAAATCGAGCGTTTGAAAGAAAGTGAGCACTACAAACTGCCGATGGATATGGATTATGGCGAGGTGCATGGACTGTCGATCGAAGTGCAGCAAAAGCTCAACAAGCAAAGGCCGGAAACCATTGGTCAGGCCGGTCGCGTTTCGGGTGTGACGCCAGCAGCCATTTCCCTGTTGCTGGTGCATCTTAAGCGCAAGCAACGCAAGCATGGCGCTGCGGCGGATCACGTCGCATGAGCTTGCAGGAAAAGCTGGAAGCCGGGGCGCGTCAACTAGATATCGACCTGGCGCCACCCACCATAGATAAATTGCTGGCCTATCTCGCATTATTGGTGAAATGGAACAAGGTGCATAACCTGACCGCGGTGCGCGACCCCGAGGAAATGGTGACGCTGCACCTGCTGGATAGCTTGTCCGTTCTGCCGCATGTGCCCGCGGGCCGATTGCTGGATGTGGGCAGCGGCGCTGGTTTGCCAGGAATCGTGCTGGCTATCTGTCGTCCCGATCTGCAGGTGACGACCATAGATGCCGTGCAGAAGAAAGCCAGCTTCATGCGACAGGCCAAGGCTGAGCTGCAGATAGCCAACCTGCAGGTGGTAGCTGGCCGTGTTGAGCAACTTAAGCCGGTTGAGCCGTTCAATATCGTGATTTCCAGGGCGTTTTCCGAGATTGCGTTGTTTATCAAGCTGACCAGACACCTGATTGCGGAGGATGGCTTATGGCTGGCCATGAAGGGGCAAATGCCGCAGGAGGAACTGGAGGCGATAGCGCTCAAGCCTTCGAGAATTGAAGAGCTGAAAGTGCCAGGGCTGGATGCCCAGCGACACCTGGTTTTCCTGCCGGTGCGGCAACTTTGACGAATTCAACTAATGGGATGGCTTAAATCATGAGGATTCTGGCAATTACCAATCAGAAAGGCGGCGTGGGGAAAACCACGACATGCGTCAACCTGGCGGCCAGCCTGGCCGCCACCAAGCGCAAGGTGCTTGTGATTGACCTCGATCCACAGGGGAACGCCACCACGGGTTGTGGCATTGATAAATCCAAGATGAAGCACACCATCTACCATGTATTGATCGGTGACAAGACCTTGCGCGAGGTGATGCAACGCTCGGAGCGGGGCCGGTTCGATGTGGTGCCGGCCAATCGTGAGCTGGCGGGCGCGGAGGTGGAATTGGTCAACGAGTTTGCGCGTGAAACGCGCCTCAAGACCGCGTTGGCGGAATTGGGGGATGGGTATGACTATATCCTGATCGATTGCCCCCCTGCCCTCAACCTGACCACGGTCAACGCCTTGACGGCGGCGCATGCGGTCATGATTCCCATGCAATGCGAATACTACGCGCTGGAAGGTTTGTCCGATCTGGTGAACACCATCAAGAAGGTGCGCGCGCACCTGAATCCGCACTTGGAAATCGAAGGCTTGCTGCGTACCCTGTTCGATAACCGCAATACTCTGGCGCAGCAGGTTTCCAACGAGCTGGCGCAGCATTTCGGAGACAAGGTTTACCGCACCGTGATACCACGCAATATCCGCCTGGCAGAAGCGCCGAGCTACGGCGTGCCGGTATTGCTGTATGACAAGGCGTCCAAGGGGGCGAAAGCATATCTCGCGCTGGCGGGGGAAATCATTAACCGGCATCTCGTCAGCAATAGGCAAGCTGCGGCAAATTAGGAGTAGGCATGGTGAAGTTGAAGGGATTGGGGCGCGGATTGGATGCTCTGTTGGCAGGCGATATGGAGAGTGTGACGGGTAACGATGCGCCCAATACCCTGCCGATCGAGCAATTGCAACCGGGGAAATACCAGCCGCGCACGCATATGGACCAGGAATCGCTCAACAGCCTGGCAGATTCCATCAAGGCCCAAGGCATCATGCAACCTATTCTGGTGCGCAAGATTGCAGAAAACAAATATGAAATCATCGCTGGCGAACGCCGTTGGCGCGCATCACAACTCGCCGGTCTGACGGAGGTGCCCGTGCTGCTGCGCGACATTCCTGATGAGTCGGCGCTGGCAATGGCCTTGATCGAAAACATCCAGCGCGAGAACCTCAATCCGCTGGAGGAGGCACAGGGCATTCAGCGGCTGATCAATGAATTCAATATGACGCACCAAGCTGCTGCAGATGCTGTAGGTCGGTCACGCAGCGTGGTCACCAATCTGCTCAGGCTGCAGAATCTGAATAGAAATGTGCAGGACATGCTTATGAAAGGACAGCTGGATATGGGGCATGCCCGCGCCCTTCTTGCCCTGCCAGAGGCTAAGCAAATCATGGCGGCGGAACAGATTTTCCAGAAACGGCTTTCTGTTCGGGAGGCAGAAAAACTGGTTAAGCAGTTGAGTACCGAACCACAATCCAAGCCCGCAAAGATGGTTGATCGTGATGTATTGCGGCTGCAGGAGGGCTTGTCAGAGCTGCTGGGGGCGACTGTTGAAATCCGGGC
The DNA here is from genome assembly GCF_036844465.1 of Methylobacillus sp. Lineage (NCBI taxonomy): Bacteria > Pseudomonadati > Pseudomonadota > Betaproteobacteria > Nitrosomonadales > Methylophilaceae > Methylobacillus > Methylobacillus sp. Next base: position 236,728 of record NZ_DAIUFW010000004.1, on the reverse strand, counting down.
CAAGGGCAAGGAGCGTGGCGAAGTCAAAATCCATTACAGCAGTTTGGATGAATTAGATGCTCTGATTCAGCGGTTTAAGAATGAAAATTAACAAATAAACTTGACTTAATGCTGATTTAACAACAGAATCTCGTGATTTTCACGGGTAGGGCAAATTTGCCTAGCTTTATTTTTGCCCATTATTTGTGAAACAGGGAACTCCGCACGGCATGGAAGCATTACTGGCAAGAATGATAAAAAGACAGGTTTTTGCCACGCTGGTAGTTGCAGTGCTTGCCTTTATTTTTCTTAATCAGTTTGGTGTTGGCTTGCATGGCGCAGTTTCGGCGCTGGCGGGAGGTTGCTCTGCCATACTGGGAGGGCTGGCTGCCAAAATGAAACTTCAGAATAAGGCAGTCGGCACCGGGGCGGGTTCTGTGTTGGTCAATATCTTGATTGCTGAGGCAATCAAGATCGCAGTGATTGCAATATCACTGCTCTTGGTATTCAAGTTTTATGAAAAGCTGGTTCCTGTTGCGCTGATTGCAGGGCTGGCAGCGGCGGCAGTCGTATCTGGCGCCGCAATTTTTGCAATTAACGAAAAAAACAACGCTTAAGGTTTGATGTTATGGCGACAGGTCAATTAACTCCTTCGGAATATATTGGGCACCACCTCTCCTTCAATGAAAAGGTAGTGGGTGATGGCGGTTTCTGGGTATTGCACATGGATACTCTGATGATGTCCATTGTGCTGGGTGTTGTGGTATTTGGCCTGCTGTGGTGGGTTGTGCGCGGTGCCACTTCTGGCGTGCCGACCAAGCGCCAGGCTTTCGTGGAATTATTGATCGAATTCATTGATAACCAGGTCAAGAGCATTTTCCATGGCGATCGCCATGCCTTCCTCGCGCCATTGGCTCTGACCGTATTTGTCTGGGTGCTGGTGATGAACGCGATGGATTTCCTGCCTATCGACATTATGGCGATTATCTATGGCTGGCTGGGTCTGCATGAGTGGCGCAGTGTGCCGACTTCCGATGTCAACGCTACTTTTGCCCTGGCGCTATCTGTTTGGTTGTTGATGATTTTCTTCAGTATCAAGGTCAAGGGTCTGGGCGGCTGGATTCATGAACTATTCTGCTCGCCGTTTGGCAGCAACCCGCTGGTTTGGCCCGCCAACTTCGCGTTCAACCTGATCGAATACGTTTCCAAGCCCCTTTCACATTCCCTGCGTTTGTTCGGCAATATGTACGCAGGCGAGATCATTTTCCTGCTGCTCGGCATGTGGGCGGCGACTGGCTTGGCAGGCACTTTCTTTGGTGCGCTGCTGGGTGCTGGCTGGGCGATCTTCCATATTCTGATCGTCTGTCTGCAGGCATTCATTTTTATGATGCTGACAGTTGTCTACATCGCCATGGCGCATGAAAGCCACTAAATTAGTTTTGTTTTTATATTTGATTTTTTATCGTTAACACTCTCTAAAAGCCGAAAGGAAATTAAATGGAGAATTTGCAATTGTTGGCCATGATTCAAGCTTACACCGGTGTTGGTATCGGTTTGATCATCGGTTTGGGCGCAGCTGGTGCCTGTATTGGTATCGGTATCATGTGTGCAAGCTTCCTGGATGGCGCAGCTCGTCAACCAGAACTGATTCCTGCCCTGCAAGGTAAGGTATTCCTGCTGCTGGGTCTGATCGACGCTTCCTTCATTATCGGTGTTGGTCTGGCTATGATGTTCGCCTTTGCAAACCCATTGCTGAGCGTAGTTGCTTAACTGAGCCAGTTCTGAATTAAGTGTAAGAATTAAACTTAAATCTGACTGGATTTAACGGCTCGGGAGCAAATATGAATATCAACCTGACATTAATTGCGCAGGCGGTCTCATTTGCCATTCTGATCTGGTTCACCACAAAGTTTGTGTGGCCATATCTCCTGAATGCAATCGAGACACGCCAGAAAACCATCGCGGATGGTTTGGCTGCAGCCGAGCGCGGTAAGCAGGAGCTTGAAGTGGCAACTCAGCGTTCCGCTGAAGTCGTCAACGATGCCAAGCAAAAAGCGACTTCCATCATTGCGCAGGCTGAAAAGCGCGCCAGCGAAATCGTGGAAGAAGCCAAGGCGAATGCCAAGACTGAAGGTGACCGTATCATTGCCGGCGCCAAGGCCGAGATCGATCAGGAAGTCAATCGTGCCAAGGAAGGCTTGCGCCAGCAGGTTTCTGTGCTGGCCGTGACTGGTGCGGAGAAGATTCTGCGCAAGGAAATCGATGCCAAGGCGCATGCTGACTTGCTGAACAGCATCGCAAGCGAGCTCTAAGGAATGGGGGCACGACATGGCTGAAGCGATCACCATTGCAAGACCTTATGCAGTCGCGGTTTACCGCCTGGCGAAGGAAAAAAATGCGCTGACAGACTGGTCGCAAATGCTCGCGTTGGCTTCGGCTATCGCGTCTGATGAGCAAATGCGGGCATTTATCGACAACCCCAAGGTTGACGCGGCTGATGTGGAGCGCGTATTCCTTTCCATAAGTGGAGATAAGCTCAACGAGGCGGGCATCAACCTGATCAAGTTGCTGGTGGAGTACAACCGCTTATCCATCCTGCCGGAAATCGCCGCTGCATTTGAAGAGCTGAAGGCGCAGGATGAAGGTGTGCTGGAGGCGGATATCATTGCTGCTGTGCAACCCAGCCAGGCTGAAATTGCAGCCATCGTGAAGCGTCTGGAAACCAAGTTCGGCAAAAAGGTTGAAGCAAGCGTAAAAGTGGATCCGGAAATTATTGGCGGGATCAAAATTGTAGTCGGCGATACGGTCATTGACGCTTCAGTCCGTGGCCAATTGCAAGAGATGGCCTACACGCTGAAAGGTTAGGAAAAAGTAATGCAATTATCCACATCAGAAATCAGTGAACTGATTAAGAGCAGATTAGAGAGTTTTTCCACCAGTGCTGAAGCGCGTACCCAGGGTACCGTGATTTCGGTGACTGATGGTATCGTTCGTATTCATGGGCTGTCCAATGTGATGGCTGGTGAAATGATCGAATTCCCAGGCAATATTTATGGCTTGGCGCTTAACCTGGAACGCGACTCCGTAGGTGCCGTGGTTCTGGGTGACTATGAAAACATCACCGAAGGTGACGTCGTCAAATGTACCGGCAAGATTCTGGAAGTACCTGTTGGCCCTGAGCTGATTGGTCGCGTTGTGAATGCGCTGGGCCAGCCTATCGACGGCAAGGGTCCGATCAATGCCAAGCTGACAGACAAGCTGGAAAAGGTCGCACCTGGCGTAATCGCCCGTAAGTCCGTGTCCCAGCCTGTGCAGACTGGTATCAAGGCGATTGACTCCATGGTACCGGTTGGCCGTGGCCAGCGTGAGTTGATCATTGGCGACCGTCAAACCGGTAAGACGGCAGTTGCGGTTGACGCGATCATTAATCAGAAGGGTCAGAACATGACCTGTATCTATGTTGCGATCGGCCAGAAGGCATCTACTATCGCCAACGTGGTACGTAAGCTGGAAGAGCATGGCGCGATGGAATACACCATCGTCGTGGCTGCAGCGGCTTCTGACCCTGCCGCATTGCAATTCCTGGCACCGTATGCTGGTTGTACTATGGGTGAGTACTTCCGTGATCGCGGCCAAGATGCATTGATCGTCTATGACGACTTGACCAAGCAAGCTTGGGCTTATCGTCAGATTTCCCTGTTGCTGCGCCGCCCACCTGGCCGCGAAGCTTATCCAGGCGATGTGTTCTACATCCACTCGCGCTTGCTTGAGCGTGCTGCTCGCGTAAGCGAGGAGTATGTTGAGAAGTTCACCAACGGTGAAGTGAAGGGCAAGACTGGTTCCTTGACCGCATTACCTATCATCGAAACTGCTGCTGGTGACGTTTCCGCGTTCGTTCCGACCAACGTGATCTCGATTACCGATGGCCAGATCTTCCTGGAAACCGACTTGTTCAACGCCGGTATCCGCCCTGCGATCAACGCCGGTATTTCTGTATCGCGCGTTGGTGGCGCAGCTCAGACCAAAGTCATCAAGAAGCTTGGTGGCGGTATTCGACTGGCGCTCGCGCAGTACCGTGAATTGGCTGCGTTTGCGCAGTTCGCTTCCGACCTCGACGAAGCTACCCGCAAGCAGTTGGAGCGTGGCCGCCTGGTTACCGAACTGATGAAGCAGGCGCAATATGCGCCATTGTCTACTTCCGATATGGCGGTGAGCTTGTTGGCAGTCAACAAGGGTTATTTCGATGATGTGCCGGTTGCCCGCGTGTTGGCGTTTGAATCTGCCCTGCACTCCTTCCTAAAGTCCAAGTACAAGAATATCCTGGACAAGATCGACAGCACCAATGATCTTGGTGGCGACGACGAGAAGGCCTTGGAAGCGGCAATTCAAGACTTCAAGGCAACTAACGCTTACTAAGCTTAAGTACAGACAGGCAGACTAGACAATGGCTGGTAGCAAAGAGATACGTAGCAAGATCAAGAGCGTGGAAAACACGCGCAAGATCACCAAAGCGATGGAAATGGTCGCGGCATCCAAGATGCGCAAGGCGCAAGAACGCATGCGCATGGCTCGCCCCTACGCAGAAAAAATTCGTAATGTGACAGCCCACCTGTCCCATGCCAATTCCGAATACAAGCATCCTTTTGTCGTTAAGCGGGAAAAGGTTGGCAACGTCGGCTTGATCGTCGTGAGTTCGGACAAGGGCTTGTGCGGTGGCCTCAATACGAATGTTCTGCGTTTGTCCATCAACCAGATGAAGGAGTGGGAAGGTGAAGGCAAGAAAACCTTGGTCAGCGCCATTGGCAACAAGGGGTTCACTTACCTGAATCGTATCAATGCTGATGTGCAATCTCATGCAACAGGTCTGGGAGATACGCCGCATCTGGAGAAGCTGATCGGCACGATCAGGGTCATGCTGGATGCTTACATGTCAGGCGAGATTGATCAGCTATATATCTCTTATACCCGCTTTATCAACACAATGAAGCAGGAAGCCGTGATCGAACAGGTCTTGCCATTGACTGATGACAAGCTGGATGTTTCGGCTACCACGGCAAAAGGCCATTGGGACTATATCTACGAGCCTGAGGCCAATGTGGTGATTGATGAACTGATGACCCGTTATATCGAGACCATCATTTATCATGCGGTAGCTGAAAATATGGCGTCTGAGCAAAGTGCTCGTATGGTGGCGATGAAGGCGGCTTCGGATAATGCGAAGAATGTGATCGGCGAGTTGAAGCTGGTGTACAACAAGGCACGACAGGCTGCGATCACCAAGGAAATTTCAGAAATTGTTGGTGGCGCAGCGGCTGTTTAAGGCGCGATCCCGCAGAATTTAAGTATAGATTGAGGATACCAAGATGAGTCAAGGTAAGGTTGTTCAATGTATTGGTGCCGTGGTTGACGTAGAGTTCCCACGTGACCAGATGCCCAAGGTATATGACGCGCTGATTCTGGATGAAGATACATCTACAGCAGAAGCGGGTCTGACCTTGGAAGTACAGCAACAGTTGGGTGATGGCGTGGTGCGTACCATTGCCATGGGTTCGAGCGACGGTTTATCCCGTGGCATGAAGGTGAAGAACACCGGTAACCAGATCCAGGTTCCCGTGGGACACGGCACACTGGGTCGTATCATGGACGTGCTGGGACGTCCTATCGACGAAGCAGGCCCGATCGAAGCCGACGAAAAGCGTTCCATTCACCAGAAGGCGCCAACTTTCGAGGAGCTCTCCCCTTCCGTCGATCTGCTGGAAACCGGCATCAAGGTGATTGACTTGGTTTGCCCGTTCGCCAAGGGTGGTAAGGTTGGTCTGTTCGGCGGCGCCGGTGTGGGCAAGACCGTGAACATGATGGAGCTGATCAACAACATCGCCAAGCAGCACAGCGGTTTGTCCGTGTTTGCTGGCGTGGGCGAGCGTACCCGCGAAGGTAACGACTTCTACCACGAAATGAAAGACTCCAACGTTCTCGACAAGGTAGGCATGGTGTTCGGCCAGATGAACGAGCCGCCAGGCAACCGTCTGCGCGTTGCGTTGACCGGCCTGACCATGGCCGAGCGTTTCCGTGACGAAGGCCGTGACATCCTGTTCTTTGTCGACAACATCTACCGTTACACCCTGGCAGGTACCGAAGTATCCGCGCTGCTGGGCCGTATGCCTTCCGCCGTGGGTTATCAGCCTACACTGGCTGAAGAAATGGGCCGCCTGCAAGAGCGGATTACTTCGACCAAGGTGGGTTCGATTACTTCCATCCAGGCCGTTTACGTTCCTGCAGATGACTTGACCGACCCCTCTCCAGCGACTACTTTCCTGCACTTGGACTCCACCGTCGTGCTGTCCCGTGACATTGCAGCCCTGGGTATCTACCCAGCTGTTGATCCGCTGGATTCCACTTCCCGTCAATTGGATCCACAAATCGTCGGTGAAGAGCACTACAGCGTGGCACGTGCTGTTCAATCTACACTGCAGCGCTACAAGGAACTGCGTGACATCATTGCGATTTTGGGTATGGATGAATTGTCTCCGGAAGACAAGCTGTCTGTAGCACGGGCTCGTAAAATTCAGCGCTTCCTGTCCCAACCGTTCCACGTGGCCGAAGTATTTACCGGCGCACCTGGCAAGTACGTTTCGTTGAAGGACACCATCAAGGGCTTTAAGGCTATCGTCAACGGTGAATACGATCACCTGCCAGAACAAGCGTTTTATATGGTAGGCGCGATTGAAGAAGCGGTTGAAAAGGCCAAGACACTCAACTAATTCCTGCGAAGCGAAGGATAGGACGATATGGCATCAACAATACACTTGGACGTGGTTAGCGCTGAAGAGTCTATTTTCTCGGGCGAGGCAGAGTTTGTCGCCGCGCCTGCGAAACTGGGCGAAGTGGGTATTTATCCCAACCATGCGCCGCTGATCACTACCATCAAGCCAGGCGTGCTGCGAGTCAAGGTTGCCAACAGCGGCGAAGAACAGGCTATCTACATTTCCGGCGGTTTGCTAGAAGTGCAGCCTGGCGTCATTACTGTGCTGGCAGATACTGCGATTCGCGGACATGATCTGGATGAAGCCAAGGCGATCGAAGCCAAGCGTGTTGCGGAAGAAGCGTTGCGTAATAATAATGCAGGCGTGGACTATGCTCGTGCCCAGGCTGAATTGTCCGAGGCGCTTGCTCAATTGCAGACAATTGAGCAGTTACGCAAGACGACGCACTGAAACCTGCAAGTTTTGCGTGAGAAGGCAGCCATTTGGCTGCCTTTTTTGTTTATACTTTCAAATCATTCTCAATGCTCAAACTGGATCAGAATTTGTCTCACTCCTCATCTTCCAAGCTGAATATCGTGATTCTCGCAGCGGGCAAAGGTACTCGCATGCATTCCAACAAGCCCAAGGTACTGCACGCGCTGGCTGGTAAACCCATCCTTCAACACGTGCTGGATACGGCACGCCAGCTCAAGCCTAGCAAGATCATCGTCATCTATGGTTTCGGCGGCGATGCAGTGCCGCAGGCCTTGTCAGCCGATGACATTACCTGGGTGGAACAGGCCGAACAATTGGGCACAGGGCATGCCATGCAGCAAGCCCTGCCTCACCTCGAGGCTGATGCGAGGACATTGATCTTGCTCGGAGACGTGCCGCTGCTGGAAGTGGCAAGTTGCGAGAAGCTGCTCGCGGAGCAAGCTCCGTTGGCTTTGCTTACCGTCATCAAGCACAATCCTGCGGGCTATGGCCGCATCGTGCGCGAACAATCCTCGGTGAAGGCAATCGTCGAGCACAAGGATGCCTCGGAAGCGCAACGCGCGATCCAGGAAGTGAATACGGGCATCATGGCGGCGGAGAATGCCTGGTTGCAGCAATGGCTGACTCGCCTGGATAATCGCAATGCCCAGCAGGAGTACTACCTGACGGATATTGTGGCATTGGCAGTAGCGGATGGACAGGCAGTTGCGGCGACGCAAAGCGATGATGAATGGCAGGTGGCTGGCGTCAACTCCAAGCAGGACTTGGCGACGCTGGAGCGCGTCTATCAGCAGCGCTATGCGGCCAGGTTATTGGCGCAGGGCGTGACGCTGGCGGATCCCGCACGGATTGATATACGCGGTACATTGATTGCGGGACGTGATGTCGAGATTGATGTCGGCTGTGTGTTCGAGGGTGAGGTGACGCTGGCCGACAATGTACAGGTCGGCCCTTATTGCGTGATTCGCAATGCCATGATCGGTGCTGGCACCGTATTGGCAGCTTATACCCATATCGACGATGCCAGCTTGGCGGAAGATTGCCGTATTGGCCCTTATGCGCGTTTGCGGCCGGGTACTAAGCTGGCAGATCATACCCATGTTGGCAATTTTGTCGAATTAAAGAATGCGTTAGTGGATATGGGCAGCAAAATCAACCACCTGAGCTATGTAGGTGATGCCACCGTAGGCAAGGACGTAAATATCGGCGCAGGTACTATCACCTGCAATTATGATGGTGCCAATAAATTCCGAACTGTTATTGAAGACAGGGTATTCATTGGTTCCGATACGCAATTGGTGGCGCCTGTGACTGTCAAGGCGGGTGCGACCATTGCGGCCGGATCCACGATCACGCAAGAAGCACCCGCGGACAAACTGACCATGTCGCGCGTGCGTCAATTTACGATAGAAAACTGGAAACGACCTGAGAAAGTGAAGAAATAAGATGTGTGGCATCGTAGGCGCAGTTGGCGCGCGTAATATTGTCCCGGTATTGATCGAGGGCTTGAGCCGCCTGGAATACCGCGGTTATGACTCAGCAGGGGTTGCCGTACTCAGCGAGGGTACTATCCGCCGCGTGCGCGCGGTGGGCCGCGTGGCGGAAATGCAGGGCAAGGTCCAGGCGGAAAACCTGACCGGGATGCTCGGCATCGGCCATACGCGCTGGGCCACCCATGGCGGCGTGACGGAGTCCAACGCACACCCGCATATCTCGCGCGGGGAAATTGCCGTGGTGCATAACGGCATCATCGAGAACCATGACGAGCAGCGTCAACGCCTGCAAGCGATGGGCTACGAATTCGAGTCGCAAACCGACACCGAGGTGATTGCGCACCTGATCCATCATTACCTTGCCCAGGATTTGGCATTGCTGGACGCGGTCAAGCATGCGGTCAAGCAGCTGACCGGCGCGTTTGCGATCAGCGTGGTGTCCATCCACTATCCAGGCCAGATGATCTGCGCGCGCCAGGGCTGTCCGTTGTTGATCGGCCTAGGGGAAGGCGAAAACTTCATTGCTTCCGACGTTTCTGCCGTGCTGTCCGTCACCCGCAACGTGATCTATCTCGAGGATGGCGATGTGGCGGATATCACCAAGGACAAGGTGATGATATTCGATGCCGCTGACCAGCTGGTGGAGCGTACCGTGCACCGCAGCGACCTCTCGCTGGCCTCTCTGGAACTGGGCCCCTACTCCCACTTCATGCAGAAGGAAATCCACGAGCAGCCGCGAGCATTGACCGACACGCTGGAAGCCATCATTGACGACAACGCCTTCAGCCCGGCCTTGTTCGGCGCAGAGGCGGAAACAGTATTTAACGAGGTGGACAGCATCCTGATCCTGGCGGCAGGCACGAGTTATTACGCAGGCCTGACGGCCAGGTACTGGCTGGAGAGCATCGCGCAATTACCTACTTCAGTGGAAATTGCCAGCGAGTACCGTTACCGAAAATCCGTGCCCAACCCCAGGCAGTTGATCATTACCATCTCCCAGTCCGGCGAGACCCTGGATACCATGGAAGCGCTCAAGCATGCCAAGTCGCTGGGGCAGCATTTGACGCTGGCGATCTGCAACGTGCAGGAAAGCGCCATTCCCCGGGCATCACGCCTTGTCTTGTATACCCGCGCAGGCGCCGAGATCGGCGTGGCGTCGACCAAGGCGTTCACTACCCAATTAGTGGCCTTGTTCACGCTGGCCGCGACGTTCGCCAAGCAGCGCGGCTTGCTGAGCCAAGAACAGGAGCAGGCGTATATTGAGGACCTGCGCCATTTACCTGGTACGGTGCAATATGCGCTCAACCTTGAGCCACAAATCCAAAAGTGGGCCAAGGCATTCAGCAACAAATCTCATGCCCTGTTTCTTGGTCGCGGCATGCATTACCCCATCGCTCTTGAGGGAGCACTCAAGCTCAAAGAGATTTCCTATATCCATGCCGAGGCCTATCCCGCTGGTGAGCTTAAGCATGGTCCATTGGCGCTGGTAGATAGCAATATGCCAGTTGTGGTGATTGCGCCCAATGACGCTCTGCTGGAGAAAGTAAAATCCAATATGCAGGAAGTCAGTGCGCGCGGTGGTGAGTTATTTGTATTCGCCGATGCTGATAGTAACTTTACTGCCAGCGAAGGTGTGCACGTTATTCGTACTCCGCGCCATGTAGGAGTGCTCTCCCCTATTTTGCATACTATTCCAGTGCAGATACTGGCCTATCATGCTGCCTTGCTCAAGGGCACGGATGTGGACAAGCCGCGTAATCTGGCTAAGTCCGTGACCGTGGAGTAATGACAGAGGCTTGCGCCTGTCCAGCGTGCTAACAAGTGCATAGGCTCGTTGTTGCAGACGATTTTGGTACTTGCCAATATTGATGGGTTCACAACAACAAGATTTATGGTCTGATGCAAACATAATATACAGATTGCGAAGCACAACATAATGGGTCCACATATTTTTGCGCAAGGCTTGAGTGAGGATATGCAGCTCAAGATGCTGGGTTTTGCGATGAATCGAGTCCAGGAAGCAGTTCTTATTTGCGACCAGGATGCCAGGATACGTTTGGTAAACCGAGCTGGCTGTGAGGAGCTCGGTTACCACGAGGTTGAACTGTTGCAGATGTCGGTAACAGACGTGATTGACGGCCTGGAGATTGGGCGATGGCATGCTGAATGGCAATTGTTGCAGCAACAGCAAACTAGTATGCGTGAAGCCCGGTTGCGCACCAGCATGGGCACGAAAGTGCCTGTCGAGATACGGGCCAGTTATTTTGTGGATACGGATCAGCAGTATTGCGTTTTGCTCATGCGTAACCTTACTTCCTATATCGATATGTTGGAAAAGCTGCGCGAGCAGGAGCTGCAATATCGCCAGCTGGTGAAGAATTCCCCGGATATTTTTATTCGTTATGATCAGGATTGCCGCCGTATTTTTCTCAGTGATCGTTATGAGCGTGTATTTGGATTACCTGCAGTAGAGGCCTTTGGCAAGAAGCCCACCGAAGCCTGGGGTTGGCCGATGATGCGTCCGGAGGATTATGAGGCATGGTTACGCGAGGTTATGCAATCCGGCGTAGCACAGGAGATTGAACTCGATTGGATGGCGGACGGGCAATATATTTGTCAGTCCATGCATGCTACCCCTGAGTGGAATGTCAAAGGCGAGTTGACGGGTGTCCTGATCATCACGCGTGATATCTCTCATATCCGCCGCGTGGAGCGGGAGTTGAGGAAGCGCGAGAAATATCTGAGTGCGTTGATCGAGAATTTTCCGTTCGTGGTCTGGCTCAAGGATCTGGATGGCAGGATACTGATCGCCAATAGCGCCTATGCCCAATTTGCCAGGGTAGCTACCAAAGAGGAGTTGGAGGGAAAGACTGATATGGAGTTATTCCTGCCAGAGCATGCCATAGCTTATGTTGAAGGGGATAGGCGGGTGTTGCAGAGTGGTATGCCATATCTTTCCATTGACTCCATGATCACGCCCAATAATGAACATGCTTGGATAGAAACTTACAAGTCACCGATAGAAATGGATGGCAAGTTGCTCGGTACGGTAGGGTTCTTTCGCGATGTGACCGATATCAAGCAGAATGAAGAAAAACTGTTGCAGCGTGAGCGTGAGTTGCAATCACTGATTGACAATACCCCAGATACCATCATCCGTTATGATCTCAACGCCCGCCGGTTATACATCAACACACCCAAACTGAAACGTGTTGGTATTGAAACCAACAAATTGATCGGTACCACTCCCTCGGAGCTTCCTGGTGACGATGCCTCTGTTAAATATGAGGAAAAGATTAAGGGCGTCATTGAAAGCGCCATGCCGGACTTTCTGGAGCTGCACGGCAAGGCCGATGATGGCAGTAACTGGTTCATCCATGTGCGCATCGTGCCAGAATTTGGCGATGATGGCCGGGTCATTGGCGTGCTAGCGGTAGAGCGTGATATTACCGAGCTGATGGAGTACCGCGAGCGCATCCACCATTTGGCTTATTACGATGCATTGACCGGCTTGCCTAATCGCACCCTGTTTGCGGATCGCGTGAACCAGGTGCTGGCGGATGCAAGCTGGCATGAGCAGTGTTTTGGCATCATGATGCTGGACCTGGACCGCTTTAAGGAAGTAAATGATACGCTGGGACACCAGGCGGGAGATGATCTGCTGGTTGCCGTCGCCCAGCGGCTCAATGCGTCGGTGCGCAGCTATGACACGATTGCCCGCTTGAGCGGGGATGAGTTTGCGATATTGCTGCCCGAGTTGCGCAGTTCCGATGACTTGGCGACCATTGCCCGCAAGATCAATGAGGAAATTGCCAAGCCGTTCCTGATCCATAAAAAAGAACTCTTCATTTCTACCAGTATCGGTATCGCCATTTATCCCGAGGATGGCCGTGACCGCGCGGCGCTGTACAAGAGCGCAGATGTCGCGATGTACCATGCCAAGAACTATGGCCGTAACAACTACCAGTTCTATTCGCGCGAGCTGGGCTTCAAGGCTTCGGAATACATCATGCTGGGCGCTTCCATCCGCCAAGCGCTCAAGAATGCGGAATTCGAGCTGTTCTACCAGCCACAGGTAGACCTCATCACGGGCCAGATTGTCGGGGCTGAAGCGCTGTTGCGCTGGCGCAACCCCCAGCTGGGCCTGGTGGCACCCGATCGCTTTATCAGGGTGGCGGAGGAAAGTGGGCTGATCGTGGAAATCGGGGAATGGGTGTTGCGGGAAGCATGCAATGCCGTGGTGCGTCTGAACCGTGACCGCCCTGCAGACAGTCCGCTCAGCATGGCAGTCAACCTGTCCTCGCGCCAGTTCCTCTACAACGACCTGCTTGCCTCGGTGAAGCAGATGTTGGCTGAAACGGGTTGCAAGCCGGAATGGCTGAAGCTGGAAATTACGGAAAGCCTGCTGCTGGAGGATAGTCAGGAAATCATCCATACCCTCAGCATGTTCAAGGCCATGGGTATCACTATCTCGATTGATGATTTCTGTACCGGTTATTCCGCCATGAGCTACCTGGGCCAGTTCCCCATTAGCCAGGTTAAGATAGACCGTTCCTTCGTGCGCGATATTGCTGCCAAGCAGGACAAGCTCGAGCTGGTGACCGCTATCATCCGCATTGCCCATGCCTTGCGGCTGGAACTGGTGGCCGAAGGCGTAGAGAGCAAGCAGCAGGCCAACCTCCTCAAGGTGCAGGGATGCACGATCGCGCAGGGATATTTCTTCGGCAAGCCCATGCTATTAAGCCATCTGGAGCTGATCCTGTCTGAAGGGCAGAACCTGATGCAGTAATGCACCTTTGAGGTGCCTACGGTTTCCCTTTTTATATTTGTAATTGCTTGCTGGGCTGCGTCCAGATATAGCCCGGCCGTTCCTTTCCATCTTCTCCTGATGCCATCGCTATTCTCCATGCACGGAAATTGTGCCTGAAAGATGCATGCGCACATTTTTGGTGCTTTTATCAGGTCGATTAACAGCCTGTTTCATGTAAGAAAAGCCAGCTATGTTTTTATAAGCCATTGTTTGTTAATGAATAATGTTGCCTGGTGCACGACCTTATGCAGAGTGGGGAAACACACATTGGCACGCCAATTGCATATATCAAAGCCCGGCACCAGCAGGGTGCAGGCGGCGGGCGATCAGACATCATGTACATGGAACATGGATGCCAAGCCCCGGACATCAATGAATTGCTGGAGAAGCACATGGGCACAATCAATGGTTCGCAGGACGAAAGCGCTTTCGGCTTGTATGACAGCTCCCTGGAAAAGGATAACTGCGGTGTTGGTTTCATCACCCGCAAGGATGGCGTGCAAACGCATGACGTGCTGGTCAAGGGGCATGAGGCGCTGTGCACGATTCCCCATCGTGGCGGCATGTCTGCCGAAGGGGTGGGCGATGGTGCGGGTGTATCCATTGATCTTTCATTGGCGTTTTTCCGCAGGCTGACCGGCCAGGCGCTGGAAGCAGGCCGCTTTGGCGTGGGCAATTTCTTTCTGCCCAATGATGAGGCGAGCTACTCCCACGCTGAGCAAGTCATTCGCAATGCATTGCAGAATCAAGGGTTCGAGGTGCTGCTTGTGCGCGAGGTGCCTGTGGACAACACTGTCATCCGCCCTGCGGCCATTCGCTATCAGCTTCCTATCCAGCAATGGGTGTTTGCCGCGCCTGCCAGCATGGACGGACAAGGATTCGATCATGCCATCTACCAGGCGCTGCTGGCGATCGAGGAACAGGCCTATACCGATTCCGCCTTGAGCGGGCTGTATCTGTTATCCATGTCCGCGCATACCCAGGTGCTCAAGGGCCGCCTGAATTCCAACGAGGTCATCCCCTATTTCCATGACCTCATGGCGGAGGATCAGGCGGTGCATACCATGTATTTCCATACACGGTTTTCCACCAACACCGACCCGCACCCCAGCATGGCGCAGCCATTCCGTCTCATGGCGCACAACGGCGAACTGAATACCGACCGCAAGAACCGCATCGCGGAAGCAGCGCTGGCGCGCGCGCGCAACAGCCGGATTTTCCGCCCCAAGGGTCAATCGGACAGCTCGCGCCTGGACCAGACATTGAACAGCCGCCTGATGGACGACGGCCTGGACTTGGTTACAGCAGTGGTATCCATGATGCCGCCCGCCTGGGAAAATGACTCTACCTTGCCGGACAACGTCAAGGCCATGCTGGAGTATTTCTCGCTCTATGAGGAAAAGAACGACGGTCCTGCCGCGCTGATTTTCGGCAATGGCAGCGTTGTGGGCGCGCGGCTTGACCGTCTGGGTCTGCGTCCTTTGCGCAGCGTGGAGACGGAAGAATACCTGTGCGTGATGTCCGAGGCGGGCCAGATCAATTTCGCACCGGAAAACGTGTTGCGCCGTGGCCGTATCGAGGCTGGCGGCATGCTCTATTACGACCACAATGAAAAACGCGCGCGCGGCACGCTGGAAACTCTGGAAATGCTGGCGGCCAAGCGCGATTACCCAGCCCTGCTGGCGCAGGCGCGCGCCACGTTGCAGCAATTGCCTGCAGTGCCTGCCGAAGTTGCGGGCTCTCCATTGCGCTATAACGGCGATCTGGCGCTGTATCAGCGCTTTGTCGCCTATTACTACAACCAGGAAAGCTTCAAGTTCATGATGGACCCGATGCTGGCGACTGGTGCGGAAAAGATTTCCGCCATGGGCTACGGCAACGCCATCAATGCCTTGAGCGGCCATGAAGGCGGCGTGGCGCACTATTTCTCGCAGCGTTTCGCCCAGGTGACCAATCCGCCGCTGGATTCCATCCGTGAGGCAGACGGCATGACATTGCGCGTGGCTCTGGGCGCCAAGCCTAACATGAACAAGGGCCGTGAGGGCAATGGCAAGCGCCGCCAGATCGTTATTGCATCCCCTATTCTCAGCCATCTCGATATGCTCAGGCTGCGTGAGCAGCAGGAAACGCCGTACCAATGCTTCGAGTCGCTTTATACGCCAATCATCGACGATGCAGCCGCGAACCAACAGGCGCTGGAACAGGCCATAGATGCGCTGGCGGAAGCGGTGGTGGATTTCGCTCGCGAGCAGGGCGGTATTGCCGTGATTTCCGACCGTCATATTTCCTCCAGCCAGGCAGCCATGCCCTTGCTGCTGGTGGTGTCTGCAGTCAACCAGCGCCTGATCGACGCCGGGCTGCGCCTGGATGTATCGCTGGTGGTGGAAAGCGGCCAGGTCGTTTCTTCGCACCATGTGGCTACTACCTTGGGTTTTGGCGCTTCTGCCGTTTACCCGATCGGCGTGCAGTTGCGTGCCGAGGAAAAATACGGCGCTGATGCCGACAAGGCATTCAAGAAATATGCCAAGGCGGCGGAAAAAGCCTTGATGAAGACCATGGGCAAGGTTGGGCTGTGTACCGTGGAAAGCTACATCGGCGGCGAATTTTTTGAACCCAATTTCCTCAATACCAATGACCCGGTATTAAGGAAGTATTTCCCCAATCTGAAAACTCCGGTGGGCGGCGCAGGCTTCGCGGAAATCGCGCAAATGGTCGCGGACTGGCATCAGGAAGCGCTCACTATCGCAAATGAGGGTGATGTGCCTTTGCTGGGATTGTTCAAGGAGCGTTCCGAAGGTGCTGGCCACTCTTATGGCACCATCGCCGTGCGCGGTTTTGTCGAGATGACGGAGGAAAAAATCCAGTTCCAGCCGCGCGGCAAGTCTTCGTCACAGGAGCAACCGGCAAGCGAGCAGCCGGAAAACGACTTCCTGCGCCTCATGACCCTATCGCGCCTTGAAGATGCTTTCCAGCTCAACAAGAAGCAAGTATTCAACGGCAGTTTCGACCGCCTGAGTGCGGAAGAAATCAACAGTGCTGCCATCACCCAAAGCTATCGCAGCTTCTCCCACATGATGGCGGATGAGCGCGCCAAGCGTCCTGCGGCATTGCGCGATGTGCTGGCTTTCCCGGCAGAGATGAACGCTTGCAAGACTGCGGATGAGTTCCGTGCCGTGCTGGCGCGCGATGCTGTCACTGGCAACAATAATATCGCTGTACGTGGCCTGGAAGCGCGAGAGGTGGCAGATCAGCGTTTCAGCCTGACACTGGCAGATGGCGACCTCTCCCGCCTTTCCGCGTTGGGCCAGGCGCTGGTGGCGCATTTTGGCAAGGAGATCAATGGCCATTGGCTGGAAAGCCAGGCATTGGCGGTGGAAGCCAGCGGCAAGGCTGCCGAATATCTGAGATTGTTGCGCCCAGCGCCTGCCAGCGTGCCACTGGCCGAAGTGCAGCCAGCCAGTGAAATCACCCGCTGCTTCGCGTCCGGCGCGATGAGCCATGGCGCATTGGTGGCGCCTGCGCATGAAGCGGTGGCGCACGGTACCAATATGGTAGGCGGCATGTCCAACTCCGGCGAGGGTGGCGAGCATATCTCCCGCTACGGGACTATTCGTGCCTCTCGGATTAAACAGCTTGCATCCGGCCGTTTCGGCGTATGGGCGGGTTACTTGGCCGATCCGATGCTGGAGGAGCTGGAAATCAAGATTGGCCAGGGCGCCAAGCCGGGTGAAGGCGGCCAATTGCCTGCGCCCAAGGTCACGGTGGAAATTGCCGCCGCGCGTGGCGGCACGCCAGGTGTGGAGCTGGTGTCCCCGCCGCCGCATCATGATACCTATTCAATTGAGGATCTGGCGCAGCTAATCCATGACTGCAAAGCAGCGCGGGTAAGAGTCATCGTCAAGCTGGTGTCTTCCGAGGGCATAGGCACGATTGCCGTGGGTGTCGCCAAGGCAGGCGCGGATGTCATCAATGTTGCAGGCAATACCGGCGGCACGGGTGCGGCTTCCGTCACCAGTCTCAAGTACACGGGCCGCGTGGCCGAAATCGGCATTGCCGAGGTGCATCAGGCTTTGTGCGCCAACGGTCTGCGCGACAAGGTGATACTGCGCTGCTCCGGCGCGCACCAGACCGGCAGCGATGTCGTGAAATCCGCCATGCTGGGTGGCGATAGTTTCGAGTTCGGCACTACCGCGCTCATGATGCTCAAATGCGTGATGGCGAAGAACTGCAATGTCAAATGCCCTGCCGGACTGACTACCAATGCGGAAGTGTTTGACGGCGATCCGCGTGCGCTGGCGCAATACTTGCTCAACGTGGCGCATGAAACCCGCGAGGTGTTGGCTGCTGTCGGCCTGCGCTCTTTGAGGGAAGCACGTGGCCGCAGCGATTTGCTGCAGTTGCTGAATCATCCGGCTACTGTAGGGCAGCTCGACTTGCGCGCCATGCTGACCGTGGTGCCTGAAGTTAAAATCGAAAATCCGGTTTATATGGAAAAGGATTTCGCGCTGGATGATGCATTTATTGATGTACTGTGCGAGGCGCTGGTGAATGGCGGTCAGCGTGAAGTGCAGTTGGGTGAAGGCCGTACGCTGAACAATTGCAACAAGACTGTGGGCGGCCAGCTGGCGATTGATATCGAACGCATGCTCAACCATGAGATGAGCGCAGAAGAGGCATTGCGTCTGCCTGCTGTTGTCGCGGACCAGCGTGGCCGCCGCTTCCTCAAGCCCGAGAGCGTCAAGGTCAGCACCACTGGTTCTGCTGGTCAATCCTATGGCGCGTTTTGCAACGACGGTATGGTGATGCAGCATAGCGGCACCTGCAACGATGGCGTGGGCAAGGGTCAGTGCGGCGGTACCATTATTGTCACTTCGCCCGGCGGTGGTTCCGAGCAGGCCGGCGGCAATGTGCTGGTGGGCAATTTCGCGTTGTTCGGCGCGACGGGCGGCCGCCTGTTCGTCGAAGGCCAGGCTGGTGACCGGTTTGCCGTGCGCAACTCCGGCGCGACTGCGGTGGTGGAAGGCGTGGGCGACTTTGCCTGCGAATACATGACCAATGGCGCGGTGCTCAACCTGGGTGCGTTCGGCAAGGGCTTCGGCAACGGCATGAGCGGCGGTTTCGCCTACCAGTACGATCCCTATGGCGAGCTGGCGGGCAACGTCACGGACGATTCCGTGCTGCTCGGCAATATCAGCGATGACAACGACATGGCGCGCGTTCACAGCCAGTCAGTCCAGCAATTGCTGCAATGGCATCTGGAGGCTACCGGTTCCAAGCGTGCTGCCTGGTTGTTGCAGCATTGGGAAACCGAGCGGCAGCACTTCGTATTTGTCATGCCGCGCGCCCTGCTGCTCTATCAGGATAGCGAGGAAATCCTCAAGGCCAAGCCGCGCAAGGAATTGCTGGAAGAGTTGTCCACTGCGTTGGCGACTTTCCAGGTGCGCAAGTTCAAGTTGGCCTACCGCGACGGCAAGCCAGTGCTGGGCGGTAAAGTGCCGGGGCAGGATGAGGTGGATGGCGAGCAGATGTTCGAGCTGCTCAACAACTACACGGTGCTCAATATGGCGCAACAGGTGGCGATGGCCAAGGTGCCCAACGCCCAATCTGCGACCGACCCCACAGTACAGAAAGCGGTGCGCAACCTGTTGCTGACCGAGGATTTCATGCTCATGCAAAAGCTGCAGCGCT
The DNA here is from genome assembly GCF_036844465.1 of Methylobacillus sp. Classification (NCBI taxonomy): domain Bacteria; kingdom Pseudomonadati; phylum Pseudomonadota; class Betaproteobacteria; order Nitrosomonadales; family Methylophilaceae; genus Methylobacillus; species Methylobacillus sp. The sequence goes on along the minus strand of NZ_DAIUFW010000004.1, from coordinate 217,520 downwards.
ATGCGCGCGAAGCGATCGAGGGCTACAGCGACCAGCAACTGGCTGTGCTGATTGCCGCCAAGCGCCTGCGCGACTACAAGGAGGCGTTGAGCCAGCGCAATATCCTCTCCATGGACAGTCCGGGCACCTATGGCTGGATTCTGTACCAGGATGCCCGCAACCGCGCGCAGCTTGGCGATCTGCCCAGCCTGGAAGCCCTGTTCGCCAGGGCGGCCATGCAGGACCTGGCAGCGACGCTCAAGGCGCACGCATGATTTTCTCCAACACCTTATGGCGTGCGGATGCATGACAGATATTCGTGAAGAACAATATGAAAATACCTTATATCCCTGACGACGCGCCGTTCAACCAGGACCAGAAATCCTGGTTGGGCGGTTTCATGGCCGGTCTGCAAACCCGCTTGCTGGATACCGGGAATGTTTCTGCCGCTGCCAAGCCGCCGCTTTACATCCTCTACGGCTCCCAGACCGGGAATGCCGAAGGGCTGGCCCGCACCGCTGCGGCAGACGCCAGGCAGCATGGCCTGGAGCCTGTGGTCAAAGCACTGGATGAAGTGGAGGTGGCGGCGCTGGGCGGCATGCGCCGCGTGCTCATCGTGACTTCCACCTATGGTGAGGGCGAAATGCCCGACAATGCCCAGTTGTTCTGGGAAGCCTTGTCAGCAGGCGATGCGGCGCGTATCGAAGACACGCGCTTCGCCGTGCTCGCGCTCGGCGACACTGGCTACGATGGCTTTTGCGAAGCAGGCAAGAGCCTGGATACACGGTTTGAACAGCTGGGCGCCAAGCGTTTGCTGGCGCGGGTGGACTGCGACGTGGATTTTGAGGCTGCCGCCAATGCCTGGCTGGAAGCCGCCCTGCCCTTGTTTGCTGAAGTTCCCGGCGGCGCAGACGAGCTGGCAGCTATTCCGGCAGCGGCGGAGGCACCTGCAACAACAGCTTCCCTCTACAATCGCAAGAACCCTTATACATCGGCGCTGGCGGTGAACCGTCGCCTGTCCGGCAATGATTCCGCCAAGGAAATCCGCCACTATGAGTTCGATTTGGGCGACAGCGGCATCCACTACGAAGCAGGTGACGCGCTGAATGTAGTACCGGAAAACAATCCTGAACTGGTGCAATTGCTCCTGGCGCGTCTGGGTGCTGCTGCGGATGCAGCCGTCGCCAGTCATGACCAGCCGCTGGCTGAACTACTGACCAGCAGTTTCGAGATTTCCACACCTTCGCGCGAGTTGATTGCGGCGATAGCGCAACGGGCCGGCAACGAAGACTTGAGCCGGTTGGTGCAAGGTGGCGACAAGGCCGCGCTGGAACATTGGCTCTGGGGCAAGGATATTCTCGACCTGCTGCAACTTAATCCCACGCTGAATCTGGGCGTGGATGAGTTCGTTGGCCTGCTCAAGCCTTTACAGCATCGCGCCTACTCGATTTCCTCCAGTTCGCTGACGCATCCAGGGCGCATCCATCTCACTGTCGCGAGCGTGCGCTATGCGGCTGGTGGCAGGCAGCGCGGCGGCGTGTGTTCCACCTATCTGGCCGACCGCGTGGCGGAAGGCGGCCACGCAGGTATTTTTCTCAGCAGCAACAAATCCTTCCGCGTGCCTGCCGACAAGCAAGCGCCTGTCATCATGGTAGGGCCTGGCACCGGTATTGCGCCCTTCCGCGCTTTCCTGCAGGAGCGCCGGGAATCTGCAGCTTCTGGCCGCAACTGGCTGTTTTTTGGCGACCAGACCCGTGCCAGCGACTTCATCTATGAAGACGAGCTCACCGCAATGATGAAGGACGGTGTGCTCAACCGCCTCGATCTGGCCTTCTCGCGCGACCAGGCCGAGAAAATCTACGTGCAGACCCGCATGAGGGAAAACGGCAAGGAGCTGTATGCCTGGTTGCAGGATGGCGGCCATTTCTATGTTTGTGGCGATGCCAGCCGCATGGCGAAGGATGTCGATCAGGCCCTGCACGACGTGGTTGCCGAGCACGGCGGCATGGATGTGGAGAGTGCCACGGCCTACGTCAACCAGCTCAAGCGCGAGAAGCGCTATCTGCGCGATGTTTATTAGGCGAATAGATATTTTTGCGGCGCAATGGGGCTTCGGCCCCGTTTCATCAAGTTGATCCCAAAATCCAATAGAATTACCAAACAGGATTTGTTGTATAGTCACCACCTGATTAATTCCTGTTCTCAATCAGCATGTCTGACAGCACACCACTCATTACCCCTGAACACCTGAACAACATCACCGAGGAAGAGTTGAAGCGCCGCCTTGCAGGCGATCCGCGCGAAGCTGTGCAGTGGATACAGGCATTGGCTGAACAAGGAGAGCCGGAGGCGCAGGTATTGTTGGGGCAGGCTTATCTGGATGGCCATGGCTTGGAGCCAGACCCCAAGCAAGCCAGAATCTGGTTCCGTAAAGCAGCGGAGGCGAGCCACTTGCTGGGCATGAACATGCTCGGACGTGCCTATGATCAAGGCTGGGGTGGGCCAGTGGATCATGACAGCGCTGCTTATTGGTTTCGCATGGCCGCCAATCAAGGGCTGGATTGGGGCATGTACAACTATGCGCATCTGTTATTGCACGGGCAAGGTGTGGCGAAAGACGAACCGCAGGCATTCGATTGGTATAACAAAGCTGCAGAGCTGGGGCATGCCAAGGCGTTGGGCGTGGTCGGCAGGTTTTTCGAGGAAGGCTGGCTAGGCGAGCAAGATCAGGAAAAGGCGTTCGATTATTACCGCCGCTCGGCTGAGGCGGGTGATTTCCGTGGTCAATACAACTATGCCCTCATGTTGTCGGAGCGCGGTCAAATAGAGCAAGCACGTTATTGGATGCGCGAAGCGCTGAAAAATGCGCATCTGGCATTTTCTCGCACCATGGCCATCAATTTGCGAAATCACCCGCAGCCGGCGTTACGTCAGCTAAGCATGGAAGCTCTGCACAAATGCGCGCACCAAGGCAATGTGGATGATGCTTATGCTTATGCAGAGTTTATGTTGAGCCAAGGTGATATTGTTAGCCGTTCCGTCGGGCGCTGGTGGATGCGTTGGGCAGCATACCAGGGACATATGCAGGCCCGGCAGGAAGTTTCCCTTTTTATCAGCCTGGTTTGAGGATTGTTGGTTAGCAGATATTGGCAATAGATATAATAATGATATTGACAATCATTATCGATAAAAATATAGTGGAAGCCATACATTACTGGCACCCAACTTTCTCCGCCAATAATGTCATTCCCGAAGCCAGTGACCCGGAGATGGGTGACTGACCTTCTATTTTATCTTCCGAGCTTATTCAAGCTACTATTGCCCTATAATTTGGCAATCACACGCGTTCCTGCGTCTGAAATCCGACTTTTTGCTGGAAGCTGCTTGGATGCATTCCACCTATATAGCCTGATCCATTGAGAGGAGGTTGTCATGAGCCAGAATTTCCATCGATTTTCCGAGCTGTTTGCCCAACTGGGCTTGCCGAATAGAGAATCGGATATTCGTGGATTCATCATCATTCATTCCCCTTTGCCTCACGCGGTCGCATTGCATGACGCACCTTTCTGGACACCATCACAATCCGCTTTTCTGCGTGAAGAGTGGTTGAAGGATGCCGACTGGGCCGAAATTATCGACCAATTGAACAGCGCATTGCGGTCCGCTTGAGATTTGGCTGATCAGGCGTAATCCTAGCGCGGATTCTTTTTTGATGTGTTGTCGTGATCTGACACTATTCTGGGCTTGTGTGGCGCGTTCTTTGTCGCTCTGTCCCACAGCCATCGCGGGATAACGCGCAATATGCGAGCTACCCAAGCCATTTGCCAAGGGATGACGACAAAGCGTTTGCGCTTGGCAATAGCATGGACAAATTTTGCTGCAGCAATATCAACATCCATGAGAAAAGGCATGCGGTAGCCGTTGACGTCGGTCATGGGAGTGCGGATATAGCCGGGGGCAATCGTGGTAACGGCAATGCCATCATGCTGCATTTCCGTGCGCAGGCTTTCGAGATAGGTGATGGCGGCGGATTTGGAGGCGCTGTAAGCGCCCGCGCCAGGCAGGCCGCGTATGCCTGCGACGCTGGCGATACCGACTAGCTGTCCTGGCGTGCGCGATTGCCGCATGGCATGAATGAAGGGCTGGAAGGTATGCACCATACCAAATACATTGATCTCAAACACGCTGTGAAAAGCAGTGATATCCTCTGCTTCTGCTGTTAATGTGCCGCGACTGACCCCGGCGTTGGCGATGACGATATCCGGAATACCAGCAGCGGAGATAAATTGTTCAGCACAGCGACGCATGGCTTCTGCATCGCGTACATCGACTTGATATGCCAGACAACGACCAGCAGGAAATTCCGCTGCCAGCGCTTGTAACGGCGCCAATCGGCGTGCGGTAGTGCCGACGATGGCTCCCTTTTTCAGATAATGTCGTGCCAAGGCCAGCCCGATACCACTGGATGCGCCGGTAATAAAAACCCGCTGGCTGGCAGCGGGTTTGATATTTAAGAACATATCAGCGATGGCCGGATTTACTTGGCGCCACCGCTTTTTTCCTTGCGGACGTTTTCAATGATGTAATCCGCTGTCTGCAATACCGCCTGGTTGCCGCCTGCCATAGAGCTGGAAGTCAGGTAGCGGCCATCGATGATGAGCGCAGGCACGCCGGTGGCACCCGAATCACGGAAAGTATTCATGGCACGTACCATGTTGTTATTGTTGGAGAAGGAGTTGAATGCTTCTTCTACTTTCTTGCGGTCCTGACCGCCTTTTTTCGTGATCCAGTCGATCAGTTGCGCTTCCACAGTCGGGTTAACGCTGCGCTCCTTGTGGATGGCGTCAAACAATTGCGCATGTAGTTTGTCTGTCAGGCCCAATGCTTCCAGTGCATAGAATGCCTTACCCGCAGGCGCCCAATTGGGGTTGGGCACGCCTGGCACGCGTTTGAAATACACATCTTGCGGCAGTTTTTTCACCCAAGTGGTCAGTAAGGGATCCAGCGTGTGGCAGTGGCCGCAGCCATACCAGAAGATTTCCATGACTTCGATCTTGGCCGGATTGTCGGTCTTGATGGTTTTGGCGGTCTGGAGGAATTCATTGCCAAGCTGGGGCGCAGCCATGGCGGTTGCGGAGGCCAACAGCAGCAAGGCGGCAAACAGTTTCTTCATGGTGGTTGTGTCCTTTGTTAAGTTGAATGGTTAACGTGCTGTATCGCTGGCAGGATGACACCGCGTTACGGCGTTGTGGAGTTGACTTTGATCAGGTCTGCCTTGAATCCGTTCTGTGCCAGGTCGGCTTTTGCGCTGTTGATCTGGCTCAGTTCGGTGAACGGGCCGACGCGCACGCGGTGCCAAACACCCTTATCAGGAATGGTGGCGGTCTGCACGATGGCTTCCATGCCCAGCAAGGCGAGGCTGGCTTTCATGTTGTCGGCTTCTTGCTCAGTCTGAAACGCGCCAACCTGCAGAAAATAGCTTTCTTGGCTTTGCGCCGGTGCCGGGTCGGCCTCTTTCTGCTGGACCTCCTGTTCCGTTACCTGGCTTTCTGTCCCTGGCAGAATGGTATAGAAGTCGAAACGCGGGCGCTCGCTGCTGGGTTCAGTGGCGGCATTGTTGGGTTTGGGTTCTGCCTTGGGCAGCACAATTTCGCCAGGCTCCAGCTCTTTGGGCTTGCCTGCCTTGTCGGAGAAGGGGCTGTCGCTCTTCATGACGACGATGGCGACGGCGACGGAAATGCCGACGCCCAGCAGCAGGCCAACCAGCAGGCCGGTAAAAAATGAACTGCCTTTGTTACTGCTGCTGGCGCTGGATTTGCGCTGTGCAGGCTTGTAATCTCGACTCACGATAATTCCTTTTCCTCTTTCACATTCATGCCCCGCTGGTTTTGTAGAGAACTAGCTGAGGACTTGATTCAGGTTGCATGGTTCCCCGAGATATAGGTTTACATCTTTTCTGGCGCACTGACCCCGAGTAGAGTCAACCCGTTGCGCAAGACCTGGCGAGTCGCATGGATCAAGGCCATGCGTGCCCTGACCAGCTTGCTGTCCTCAACCAGGAATTTGTGTGCGTTGTAGTAGCTGTGCAGGTCGCCTGCCAAATCCTTGAGATAGGTCGCCACCATGTGCGGTGCCAGTTCCTGTGCGGCGTTGGCGACCAGTTCCGGGAACTCGTTTAGACGTTGCATCAGCACGGCTTCGTGCTCGGTATCCAATGGACTGAGGTCGGCCTGCGCCAGGCTGGCGATGTCGCCGCCCCATTCGTTCAATACGCTGCAGATGCGCGCATGGGCATACTGGATGTAATAGACCGGGTTGTCGTTGCTCTGGGCGCGGGCGAGGTCGATGTCGAACACCAGTTGCGAATCGGCGCGGCGCGCGGCCAGGAAGTAGCGCGTGGCATCGCAGCCGACTTCCTCGATCAGGTCGCGCAGCGTGACGTAGCTGCCGGCACGCTTGGAAATTTTCACCTCCTCGCCGCCGCGCATCACGGTGACCATCTGGTGCAGCACGTATTCCGGCCAGCCCTTGGGGATGCCGACATCAAGCGCCTGTAAGCCGGCGCGCACGCGGGTGATGGTGCTGTGATGGTCGGCGCCCTGCTCGTTGATCACGCGTTCGAAGCCGCGCTGCCATTTGTCGAGGTGGTAGGCCACGTCGGGGACGAAGTAAGTATAGCCGCCCTCGCGCTTGCGCATGACGCGATCCTTGTCGTCGCCGAAATCGGTGGTGCGCAGCCAGAGGGCGTCGTCCTGCTCGTAGGTGTGGCCGCTCTTGACGAGGTTGCCGACAGTGCTTTCCACCTTGCCGTCGCGATAGAGCGCGGATTCGAGCGAGAACACGTCGAAATTGATCTTGAACGCCTTGAGGTCGAGATCCTGCTCGTGGCGCAGGTAGGCCACTGCAAACTGGCGGATCGCCTCGGCGTCTTCGGCGTCGCCTTTGCCGGTAACGGCCTGGTCGTCGGCGGTGACGGTTTCCTTCGCCATGTAGGCGGCCGCGACATCGGCGATGTAGTCGCCGCGGTAGCCGTCTTCCGGCCAGGCGGCATCGTCAGGCGTGATGCCTTTGCAGCGCGATTGCACGGAGATGGTGAGATTGTCGATCTGCGCGCCGGCATCGTTGTAGTAGAACTCGCGTGTGACCGCCCAGCCGTTGGCGGCGAGCAGCCGCGCGAGACAGTCGCCCACCGCCGCGCCGCGGCCATGACCGACATGCAGCGGGCCGGTCGGGTTGGCAGAGACGAATTCCACCTGCACCTTGCGCGACTGACCGATATTGTTGTGGCCATATTGCGCGCCCAGGCGCTCAATTTCGCGTACCACTGCCTGCCTGGCCGTCGGACTGAGGTGGAAATTGATGAAACCGGCACCAGCGATTTCCACCTTGGCGACATATTCCGAGGCAGGCAGCGCCTTGATGAGGGATTCGGCAATCGCGCGCGGATTCTGGCGCAGCGGTTTAGCCAGCATCATGGCGAGGTTGGTGGAGAAATCTCCGTGCTGCGCGTTCTTGGGGCGCTCCAGCTGGATGGCGATCACGCCTGCATCGGCGTTCAGGCTGTTTGCGGCCGCCTGTAGTAATTCGGTAAGATGTGCTTTCAAGGCAGGGCTACGAAACGTGAATAAAAGCATTATTTTAACCTACTGCAAGCCCGCGCTGATATGCAATTGTCGAACTTCATCACGGACGCCGATCATCAACCAGCAGAAATCCCGGGAAAAAGCGCCAACGAGGCAACTGGCATGACGGAACAAGCGCATAGCCAGCCCTTGCATATCCTCAAGGTGGCATTGGATGTGCCGCTCGACGGCGTGTTCGATTACCGTGCCGATACTATGCTCCAGGCTGGTCAGCGCGTGCTCGTGCCTTTTGGCTCGCGCCAGCAGGTCGGGATTGTGGTGGCGACTGCCAGTGAAAGTGAGCTGGAGCCCAGCAAGCTCAAGGCCATCATCCGTCATTTCGACCAAGAGCCGGTGCTGGACGCCGAATTTTTCTCATTGCTGAAATTCTGCGCTGATTACTACCAGTACCCTTATGGGCAGGCACTGCTCTCCGCTCTGCCTGCACGATTGCGGCAGACGGAACCAGCGCAGGCCCGGCAGCAGTTCCGCTATCGGCTCAATGCTGCCGGGCTGGCGGCGGGTGTGGCTGACCTGCCGCCTCGACAGGTGGTGCAGCGGCGAATTTTTGCCACATTGCGCGAGCGTGGCAGGCTGGATGAGGCCGAGCTGGCTGAGCTCAGTCCCAGCTGGCGCAAAGGTATTGCCGCGCTGTGCGAAAAAGGCTGGCTGGAGGAGGAACAGGTTTATGCCGGACTACGCGCAAGCTTACAGGCTTCCAATGTGGAGCCGGAGCTGAATGCTGAGCAAGCACATGCCGTGCAGAGTATCCTGCTGCAGCGCGACACATTCCAGCCGTGGCTGTTGCATGGCATCACTGGCAGCGGCAAAACCGAGGTCTACATCCGCTTGTTGCAAGCAGTGCTTGAAGACAACGATGGCCAGGCGCTGGTGCTGGTGCCCGAGATCAACCTCACGCCACAGCTGGAAGCACGCTTTCGCAGCCGCTTGCCGCAATATCCGCTGGTCACGTTACACAGCAATCTTAGTGAAAGTGAGCGCTTGCAAAACTGGCGACTGGCGCAAAGCGGTGATGCACGCATCGTTATCGGTACGCGTCTGTCCGTATTCACGCCCATGCCTAAGCTCAAGTTCATGATCGTGGATGAGGAGCACGATACTTCCTATAAACAGCAGGATAGTATGCGCTACCATGCGCGCGACGTGGCGCTGGTGCGCGCGCAGCGTCGCAATATTCCTATCGTGCTTGGTTCAGCCACTCCGGCGCTGGAAACCTGGTACAACGCGCAGAGTGGGCGTTATGGCCTGCTGACCATGCAGCAGCGAGCGGTGAGCCAGTCTCAACTGCCGCAGGTGAATTGCGTGGATGTGAGCCGGGTGCAGATACAGGACGGATTGTCGCCGCCATTGCTCAAGGCACTAAGAAAGCGCCTGGAACGCGGTGAACAAAGCCTGTTGTTCATCAACCGGCGCGGCTATGCGCCGGTGCTGTTATGCAATGCCTGCCACTGGATCGCGCCTTGTATGCGTTGCAGCAGCCGGCTGGTGGTACACCTGCGCCAGGGGCGCCTGCGCTGCCACCATTGTGGGCATGAGCAGAAGATTGCGCGCCAATGTCCGAGCTGCGGCAATCCCGATCTGCACCCTACCGGACATGGCACGCAGCGGCTGGAAGAAACCTTGGTCAAATTGCTGCCGGATGCGCGCATATTGCGCGTCGATCGCGACAGTACGCGGCGCAAGCATGCGTTGAGCGAGATGCTGGCCGCCGTGCATGCGGGAGAGGTGGATATTCTGATTGGCACACAGATGCTGGCCAAAGGCCATGATTTTCCCAACCTGACGCTGGTTGGCGTGCTGGATACCGACAGTGCCTTGTTCAGCCCGGATTTCCGCGCCGCCGAGCGCCTGTTCGCCCAACTGATGCAAGTGGCCGGACGCGCCGGACGTGCGGATAAGCCCGGTGAGGTGCTGATACAGACAACCTTTCCCGAGCATCAGTTGTTCAACGCGCTACGCAGCCAGGATTACGCCGCTTATGCCCAGGCACTGATGCAGGAGCGCGAGGTCGCGCAGTTCCCGCCCTACGAGTTTCTGGCGCTTATCAAGGCTGAGGCGAATGATTACGCGCCGGTGCAGCAATTCCTGCAATTTGCCGCCGATACCGCGCGCGGGCTAGGCAGCGATGCATTGGTCTATGACCCGGTCAGACCACAGATGGAGCGTTTGAAAGGCATGGAGCGCGGGCAGTTATTGTTCCAGGCAGCGACCCGACAAGCTCTGCAGGTAGTCCTGAGACAGCTCACCCCGCAATTGCGCGCGCATCCGCTGGGTAACCGGATACGCTGGGCAGTAGATGTGGATCCACAGGAGTTCTAGCGCGTGATAGCCCACTTTCGCGCATCATTGCCTGCAATGAAACAAGGATCGCATATGGACAGGGCGTAAAAAATACCCGGATATAAATCCGGGTATTGTTGAGAACGTTTGCTGCTTTTGCGAGATTATTCGTCGTGTTGGGCAGCGGCATCGTGCGCCTTGCTGATGGCATCCTCAGCCGCTTCCTTGGCATCTTCTGCGGATTCCTTGATGGATTCAGCCGCTTGTTCGGCGTGCTCTTCTGCCTGTTGTACTGCTTGGGCAGCAGCGGCTTCAACATTTTCTTCTTCTTTATTGCTACAACCACCCAACATGAGGCTGGCAAGGAAAATGGCAAGGGCGGAAGTCGAGAGTAGTTGTTTCATGTGTAATCTCCTGTACAGGGGGGTTATTTAGGGATACGTAAGGTCTGGCCCGGATAGATTTTATCAGGGTGCGTCAGCATGGGCTTGTTGGCTTCAAAGATTTTCATGTAGGAGTTGGCATTGCCATAATGATCCTTGGCAATCTTGGAAAGTGTATCGCCGCGTACTACGGTGTAGAACACTGGCGCGGATTCAGCTGCTGTCACCTTGAGGTTGTCCACCACTTCGCTGACACCATGGATGTTGCCGCAGCACAGCAGAATCTTTTCCTTGATTTCCTGCGTGGCTGCGGTGCCGGCTACGGTGACCTTGCCGCTTGCCCCATCAAAATCCACTTGCAGGCCATCCGCATCTAACTCCATCTTGTGAATGTAATTAAGGATAGCTTTGCCTGCTTCGGCATTGGCAGAAGCGACTGGATTTTCGGTTTTGGCTTCAGCAGCGGCGGGATGAGTACCGAATAGCTTTTCGCCCGCATCCTTGATGAAAGAAATCAAACTCATTTGCTAATCTCCTTGTTGTGATGAAGCTGTGACAAACGAAATGTATCAGTCGTTTATCTTACAACGATATTGCCAGGGCTGGCGGCAGCGATTGTGATTTTTTTGTCAATTACCCCTGCCAGCGGTGTTGCGTTTGAAAACGCATCCGCATCAGGCGTGATACTGACGGCTGAGGTCGTGCACGGCCTGGATCATGGCGCCGGCATTTTCGGGCGGCGTGAATTGTGTGATGCCGTGGCCAAGGTTGAACACATGGCCGTTGCCAGCGCCGAAATCAGCCAGGATGCGCTCGACTTCCTTTTCCACTGCTGCTGGCGTGGATAGCAGGATAGCCGGATCCATATTGCCTTGCAGCGCCACTTTGCCGCCTACGCGTTTGCGTGCTTCGCCCAGGGAAACTGTCCAGTCCAGCCCCAGTGCATCCGCACCGGTTTCTGCTTGCGCTTCCAGCCACAATCCGCCGCCTTTGGTGAAGACGATGCTGGGCACGGCGCGGCCCTCGTTTTGCTTGGTCAGTCCGCTGACGATACGGCGCATATATTGCAGCGAGAATTCCTCATAGGCATGGTGCGACAATGCGCCGCCCCAGGAATCGAAAATCATCACGGCTTGCGCGCCTGCGGCGATTTGCGCATTGAGGTAGGCAATCACCGTTTGCGCGGTAATGTCGAGAATGTGGTGCAGCAGGTCGGGCCGGGCGTAGGCCATCTGCTTGATGGTGAGGAAGTCCGTGCCTCCTCTGCCTTCGACCATATAGGTGGCCAATGTCCACGGGCTGCCGGAAAAACCGATCAACGGCACCCGTCCATCCAGCGCGCGGCGTATCTGGCTGACGGCATCGGTGACATATTTCAGCGATACGCCTACATCGGGTGCGGTCAGCTTGCGGATATCTGCTTCCTCGCGCAGCGTGCGCTCAAACTTGGGGCCCTCGCCCTCCTCGAAATACAGCCCTAAACCCATCGCGTCGGGAATTGTCAGGATGTCCGAGAACAGGATGGCAGCATCCAGCGGATAACGGTCCAGCGGCTGCAGGGTGACTTCCGTGGCGAAATCCGGGCTTTGACATAGGCTCATGAAGCTGCCCGCATTCTTGCGGCTGGCGCGGTACTCGGGCAGGTAGCGCCCGGCCTGGCGCATCATCCAGACCGGAGTGTAAGGCGTGGGCTGGCGTTGCAGCGCGCGGAGGAAAATATCGTTTTTCAAGGCGGTCATGACGATTGTCCTGTCAGTAAATTCTTTAGTGTCTCAAGCCTGCAGGCTGGCAAATGCCTTGCGCGCGGCGGCGACGGTCTGGGCAATATCGTCCTGGCTGTGGGCGATTGAGACAAATCCGGCTTCAAAGGCGGATGGCGCGAGATACACACCCTCTTCCAGCATGGCATGGAAGAAGCGGTTGAAAGCCTGTTTGTTGGCCTGCATCACTTCGTCAAAGCTGCCGGGACAGTTGGCGCTGAAATATACGCCGAACATGCCGCCTACGCTTTGGGCGCTGAACATGATGCCAGCATCACGTGCGGCCTGGGTCAGGCCATCGGTAAGCTGGTGGGTTCTGGCGGCGAGCTCGTCATGGAAGCCGGGACGCTGCAATTGCTTCAATGTCGCCAGGCCTGCGGCAACGGCGACCGGGTTGCCGGACAGCGTGCCCGCCTGGTAGACCGGCCCCAGCGGCGCGAGAAAGGCCATGACATCGGCACGGCCGCCGAACGCGCCGACCGGCAGGCCGCCGCCGATGACTTTGCCCAGTGTGGTGAGGTCTGGTTTGGTGCCGAATAATTGCTGCGCGCCGCCAAGGGCGACGCGGAAGCCGGTCATGACTTCATCGAAAATCAGCAAAGCGCCGGATTGGGTACAGAGCGCACGCAAGGCCACGAGGAATTCAGGCGTGGGCTTCACGAGGTTCATATTGCCGGCTACCGGCTCCAGGATGACGCAGGCTATCTCATTACCGGCCTGCGTGAACAATTGCTCCAGCGCTGCAACATCGTTATAGGGCAAGGTCAGGGTGTGGGCTGCAAGTTCCGGCGGAACGCCAGCAGAGCTGGGCTGGCCGAAAGTGAGCGCTCCCGAACCTGCCTTGACCAGCAGGGAGTCGGCATGGCCGTGGTAGCAGCCCTCGAACTTGAGTATCTTGCTGCGGCTAGTGAAGCCGCGCGCCAGTCGGATGGCGCTCATGGTGGCTTCCGTCCCTGAGCTGACCAGCCGCACTTGCTCCATACTGGGGACGAGTTGCGTGATTAGTCGCGCCATTTCCAGCTCCAGCGAGGTCGGCGCGCCGAAAGACAGGCTGTTGGCGGCGGCGGCTTGCACGGCGGCAACCACATCGGGCTGCGCATGGCCGAGGATCATCGGGCCCCATGAGCCGACGTAGTCGATGTATTCCTTGCCATCCTCATCCCATAACCTGGAGCCCAGGCCGCGCTTGAAGAACACCGGCGTGCCGCCGACCGAACCAAACGCGCGGACGGGGGAATTGACGCCACCGGGAATCAGGGCTTGGGATTGCTCGAATAATTGCTGGTTTCTGCTCATGGCCTTGCTCTAGCTGAAAAGTTGGTTGAATTGTCTGACTCGCGCCGTGATGTCCGTGGTGTTCCACAAGGCGCCGATGACGGCAATGGCATCGGCGCCAGCTGCGATGATGTTGCTGGCGTTTTCAAGGGTAATGCCGCCTATGGCAACGATGGGCAGGTTGAGTTCATGCGCGGCGTTGAACAATGTGAGTTCTGCGCGTGGCGCGTCTGGCTTGGTGGTCGAGGGAAAGCAGGCGCCGAAGGCGATATAATCTGCACCCAGCCTTGCGGCCTGACGTGCCAGCACCAGGTTGTTGTAACAGGATGCGCCAATGATCTTTTCGCTGCCCAGTTGCTGACGGGCTGCGGCGATATCTCCGTCATCAATGCCCAGGTGTACGCCGTCGGCATCCAGTTGCAGGGCAAGCTGCACGTCATCGTTGATGATGAGTTGCGCTTGATAGCGATGGCACAGGGTCACTAGCGCACTGGCCTGTCTCATGGCTATCTCGCCGCTGACATGCTTGTTGCGATATTGCATCAGCTTGGCGCCGCCTGCCAGCGCTGATTCGCATTCCGTCAACAGTTTCCCGGTATCGGTTTCGTCCGGGGTGATGGCATACAGCCCGGCAATGGATGGAGCATTACTCCGCGTCATCAGCTTCTTCACGCGCCCAGAACAGGCGGTCGGGAATATATTGGCCCATGCCGGGGCGGAAAGCATTCTGCAAGGAGTGCCAGGTGTATTCCTGTGCCTCGGCAATGGCTTCTTCCACACCTAGGCCATGTGCCAGGCAGGCGGCAATTGCAGAGGTCAGGGTGCAGCCTGAGCCATGGTAGCTGCCGGGCAGGCGTTCGCATGGATAGGAACGCAGCAGTTTCTGCGAGCCGTACAGGTTGTTGACGACTTGCGGTGAGCGCTCGTGCGTGCCGGTGATCAGCACATATTCAGGACCCAGCGCCAGCAGGCGTTCGGCAATTTGATCCATGGAGGCGTTTTCGACTTCGTCGGTAAAGTCGCCAGTAAATGCCAGGCGCCGCGCTTCGAGAATATTCGGCGTGATCAGGGTCGCTTGCGGGAACAGCAGGTCTATCATGGCTTCCTGCATGGCTTCATTCGCCAGTTCATCGCCACGGCCTGAAGAGAGCACCGGGTCTATCAGCAGGGGCACGTCGGGATAATCGGCGACGATCTCGGCGATGACGGCAATGTTTTCCACGCTGCCCAGCATGCCCAGCTTGAAGGCGGAAACCTGCATATCTTCCAGGATGGTGCGCGCCTGGTCGTCGATCAGCTCGGCATCAAGGGGAACGACATTCTCTACGCCCACGGTATCCTGCACAGTGATGGCCGTGACTACTGACAAGGGGTGGCAGCCGATGCTTGCCAGCGCCAGCAGGTCTGCCTGCAAGCCAGCGCCGCTGCTGGGGTCGGTGGCGGCAAAAGTGAGCACGCAGGGAGGCATGAGATTGATTGTTTCCATGGCGGTCCTGTCAAGAGATAAACACGCCTGGGCCGGGCAAGATGCTGGCGGAACCAGGAGCGTAAAGAGGTCTATTTTAGCCTAATCATGCTTGAAAAGAGAGGCTTGCCTTGTCCACGGATGAAGTTGTAGCGGTTTCCGATACTTGATGCCGCTGGCAACAGCTGGCTACGCTGTGATGTGGACGCCTAATTAGGCCATATCCAGGAAATGGTTTTGCCTCATTCTGACAAAGGCTCTTAAAATAGGGTATTCGGATTTAGTGGTTGATTTTACTCTGCATTACAATGAGGCAAGCTAAGATCCCATCGGATTATCTGGTTGATGCTTCAACCTACTGCTTATGCGCACTTCCCTTGCCGATTCCAGCAAGAACCCCACAAGCCTCAACTTCCCGGCCATCGCTACAACCCGCTCTCAGCGAAACGAGTTGTTTCTCAAGCGCTTGCAGAGCGGTTATCTGCGACCGCACATGAGAGATGTGATCATCGAGCAAGGCGTTGACGGCGGTACAAGGCTGATGAGGGTCGTCCTGATAGCTCTGTAGTTCGTGAATCTCAGCCAGTGACAGGCCCAGGATTCTGCAGCGACGGATGAAGGCCAGCCCCTCACCATGCTTCTCGGTATAGACACGGTAACCGTTGTCCTGCCGATCAGGCGGCGGCAACAAGCCCTGCTGTTCATAGAAGCGGATCGTCTGTGTTTCGACCCCTACCAACTGCGCCAACTGACCAATGCGCATCAGCCTCCTCCCCAACGGATTCTTTACTCTATTGACCTTATAGTAGCTTTATAGTTTTAAATGGTACCACAACATTGTTCAAGTGGAGTCGTATCATGAGCAAATCCTGTGGTGGCGCCTGTGGCGGTGATGCAACGTCCGCAGCGGATACCGATATACAGGCCTCCTCCGAGGCGCCAGGGAGATGGGTCAGTGTTTATGCCGTGCCGAAGATGGACTGTCCATCAGAAGAACGAATGATTCGCCTAGCCCTGAACGGCTTTGAGGAGATTCGGGCGCTGTCCTTCGACTTGTCGAACCGCCGGCTGAAGGTCGTGCATGACGGCGAGGTCGAGCCCGTCACCTCGAAACTGAAGACCTTGGGGCTAGGCGCCTCGCTTCAGGAAACCGTCGCTGCAAATCCGGAGACCATCAAGGCCGCCGAGTTTTCGGCAGCTTCTGCTAAGCAAGAATCCGGGACCCTGCGCTGGTTGCTCGGCATCAATGCACTTCTGTTCGTGGTGGAAATGACTGCCGGTCTGATCGCCCAGTCCACCGGCCTGATTGGAGAATCCCTGGACAATTTTGCCGATGCGGCGGTGTACGGGCTCGCCCTTTATGCGGTTGGACATAGCGTGAAAATGCAGGTACGTGCCGCGCATCTTGCTGGTGTACTGCAACTGATCTTGGCTGTGGGCGTGCTCGTAGAGGTGGTGAGACGCTTTGTATTCGGTAGTGAGCCTGAATCGCTGGTGATGATGGCTATCGCATTCGTCGCATTGATTGCCAATACCAGTTGTCTGCTGCTCATATCCAAACATCGGGAAGGCGGGGCGCACATGAAGGCAAGCTGGATATTCTCGGCCAACGACGTGGTGATCAACCTGGGGGTCATCACCGCCGGCGCCCTGGTCGCGTGGACCGGTTCCAATTATCCGGATCTGATTATCGGCACCATCGCGGGGGGCATTGTACTTAACGGTGCCAGACGCATTTTGGCGTTGAAGGGTTAAATAATGCTCATTATTGGCAAAAAGCTCTCGCCGTATGCCCTATTGTCCATATCGGGCCTGCTGGCAGCGTCTGATCAGGCTGTAAAGTGGCTGGTGCAGCAATCAATGGCCTATGGCGAGTATGTTTCGGTGACCCCGTTCTTTAACTGGGTGCACCTATGGAACACCGGTCGCGAAATTGCATCCCCACTGCTCACCTAATTTCATTCCATACTTCTCAGTAATTGCATAAGGTAATGCGCATCGATTTCATCTTTACTATTCACCAATTGCATGTGGCTGCTCAGCAATTGCATCATAGTGCTCAGCAGCACCCGAGTAATCAGTGAATTTTTAAGTGACGCCAAGACACACCGCCCTAGCGTCTTACCCCATCAGTCCTTTGCTCTACTCTTTCGCATAGAGTCTCCATTCAAATGAATATGGTGCGCAGAATGTACAATGCGATCCAGTATCGCATCGGCAACCGTAGGATCCCCCAGTAATGAATACCAGTTATCAGTCGGATATTGGCTGGTAATAACCAGAGGGCCTGTGCGCAACCGG
Source organism: Methylobacillus sp. (assembly GCF_036844465.1). NCBI lineage: Bacteria > Pseudomonadati > Pseudomonadota > Betaproteobacteria > Nitrosomonadales > Methylophilaceae > Methylobacillus > Methylobacillus sp. Next base: position 200,434 of record NZ_DAIUFW010000004.1, on the reverse strand, counting down.
TCACGTTCATCGACAATTGAAAATAGTGTTCTGGCTACCAGAGCGTCAAATGGCATTAACCCTAAGTCATCAATGACAAGGATAGCAGCCTTGACCAATCTCCCTTTCAGTTGCGGCAATGAGCCAGTTGCCTCTGCAATGATAATTTCTTCAGCAATTTGACTGGAAGAGCGGTAGATTGCCGATAAACCCAGACGGCACCCCTGAACAGCTAATGCGCATGCGACCCAACTCTTACCGGTACCTGTGGCACCGGTAAAGATAATGTGCCTGCATTGACGTACCCAGTCGCAAATGGTCAGCACTGCAAACAGTCCCTTCTCCAACCCACGGGATTCGCGGAAATCTACATCCTCGAGACAAGCAGAGGGGTACCGCAACTTGGCAACCTTCAACAGCCGATTCAACCGCCGACTTTCGCGAGAGGACACTTCACTGTCAACGAGGATACCTATCTGCTCCTCAAATGACAGGCTACGGAACGCCGGCTGCCCAAGGTTGGCTTGCAACGCATCTGCCATACCCAGTAGCTTCAGTTCTTTCAATTTCGATAGAGTTTGTTGTGTCATCATTCCTTTTCTCCGATACTTTGTTTGTAGTAATCACCACCACGTAAATTGGCGTGGCTAGCTTGTGCTTCAGTTTTTGAGGGTTTCTCCGGGCGTTGATCCACCTTGCTACGGAAAATAGACAGGATGCTGGAGTGGGTAACAGAGTTGATCCGGATGGCGTACTCGCATACTGCCTCCAGCCTCTCCACACCGTATTGACGGCCTAACTTCTGGATTGCACATGCGGTGCGTATTCCATTCGCCAGATGGCGACTTTCCAGCAGATGCTGTTGGAATACCTTTTCGGTTGCCGTGCCAACACTTTTTGACCATTGCAGCAATTGATCCGGACCACCTTCAAGATAGGCAATATGGTTTGGTGACCTATGTTGCGGATGGGTGGTATAAACGCCAGGGAGATTGGATAATACATGTGACGCCACCCGCATCCCGTTATGAATGATCTCTATGGTTTTCGAGCTGGCACGGATATCTACAAAGCTATGAGCAAGTGCATACGGCACTGAGTAGTAATGTCCATCATGGAGTACGTGGTAGTTATCACCGACCCGCACCTTGAGCCGCCAGGCGGCATATTCATAGGCAGTATCAGGTAGCGGCTTTAACGCAGACTTGTCCAGCATTTCGTAACGCTGCTGACGCGAAGCTTTGTATGCTTTCATTTCCCGATGGTTGAGTATTTCCAATAGCCTCAGGATTTCGGCATTGGCTTCTTCCAGTGAGAAGAATTGCCGATGACGAAGTGCCGCCAGAATCCAGCGCTGGACGATCTGCACCGATACTTCTACTGAGCCCTTATCATCCGGTTTGCGCGAGCGTGCCGGCAGTATTGCGGTACCGTAATGCTCGGCAAACTCGGCATAGGTAGGATTGATCAGTGGTCCGCTGCGGGTGATTTTGGTCACGGCGGACTTGAGGTTGTCCGGGGTGATGATGCGCGGTACCCCGCCGAAATATTCCAGCATCTTGACGTTGCAGAGTATCCAGTCTGGGATGGTTTGGGACCAAACTGCCATAGAGAAAGAGTAGCTTGAGGCACCCAACGTAGCCACGAATACCTGGGCACGTCGTACCTCATGGTTATCGGGGTTATAAATCGGTAAAGTGCGTCCGGCAAAATCGACAAATATGGACTCACCGGGATAATGGATTTTGCGCATACTGACGCGCTGCTTTTTCAGCCATTTACGATAGATGCGTGTTGCCTGTGGGTAGGAAACGCCATCACGATGGTCTGTATGCCATTCTTCCCACAACAAACGTAACGTCACATCCTTGTCGCGCTCCATTTCCATATGCCATAGCAGGCAATCTGGATAAGGTCGATTTGACTGTATTGGTTTTGGTTTGTTGATAAAGGCGGCCAGAAAGTCATCGTCGTCTAGTGTTTTAAGCTCATCCCAGGACATTCCCAACATCGGCAGTTGAGATGCGATCTTGTTGACAGAGCCGGATGCAACCTCAAGCATGTTAGCGATCTGGCGGTTCGATAAATTGCTGTTTACGCATAATAGGCGCACGATTTCACGGCGCTTGAAAATGGGTATTGCCATGACTACTCCTCACAGCTGCCAGCATGGATGCGATCAGCTGCATGATTAAAGAGTGTGGTTGGTGTTCGGATAAACTGAGGCCTCGGCCTTGACAGCCGATTTAGTAGCGTAGACAATAAAGTCATCAAGGGTGCAATTCTTGAGGTTTTGCCGAAAGGCTTGGGTCCACATAACCCAAGCCTTTTGCGCTTCTGGGCCTGACTAAAGCTTGCTGCTATGGTCCCATCATGATTTCCTTCTCATCATTATTGATTTGCAATGTTTTTATCTTGATCATTACTGCCACTGTTAGCGTGGCTTGCAAGCCCGGCGCGTTCCGATAGCCATTTCTCCACTTCGGTGGATAGGAATAAGCGGCACCTTCCCACACGAAATGAGGGAGGCATTGGCAAGCCCAGGCTCAACCGGTTGCGGCCGGTGTTTTCGTTTATCTTCAGAATCCTGCAAACGTCATTCAAAGTCATGGTTTCCACAATGGCTTCTCCATAAAAAACCCGAAACATCACGATGGGACATACTAGGAAATTTTGATAAGGTGTCGCTAGTCTCTGTTTTGGACACTTGATTCCAAATGCCTCTATATCTTGATTCGTCTGTGATCGAAGCTAGTTTCAGTGAGCCGGTGGCGGAAGCCCTGTTGGCAATCAAAGCTGCCATGGACGGCAAGCCCGCAACGCCAAGCTTAGCTGCACGCCTCATTAAGGATCATCTATTGCCGCTCATTGCGCTTGAGCATCGTGATATGTTCACCCCCGGCAAAGCCCCCAGTTGGGATGACATTGCACATGCCTACCCGACATTGGTTTTCCGTAGCGAAGGACAGAAGGGAATACTGACCGAGGTAGCAAGCGCGATTAATGCAATCTGGACGTATACGAAATCGCCGCCCCGTGATGTTGTGATATCAGACTTGATTGAAGTCAGTCACTTCTTTCACCTGTGCTCTTAAGATTCCGGTGAAGCACTTGCGTTACCAGCATGGCACATCTTTTGACCTGTTCCGATTCTGCAAATACTGCTGGCGCCGACCGGTGCCTGGGCGATCTATCTGTCCCGTGCATACATTGGGCAGCAATCATGTCAGTGGTATCGGGCCTCATTCGGAAACAAACCATCATAGTGATCTGGGGTTTCTGGAATATAAGGAAGGTAAGCGCCAACGAGAACGTTTCGATGCAGCCGTAAACGATATCCTGACGCGGGAGGTCATGGAATTTCATGATAGCAATTTCACTGCACAGATTTTGTTGCTAGCGGCAGGAATCAAGGACTGGCTAGCATTGCGCAGACCGCATCTGCGAGCCGCGCTTGCGCTTGAATGGGCATCGGCAACAGATGAGACCGTGATTGATATTTTAATAAAAGCCCTGCATAACCCGGGCAGAATGGCATTCTCGGTACAGCAAGCTTATGATCAGGCAAATGCCATGTTCAGCAATAACCCCATCCTGATTTGGCCGATGCTGCTGCGTGCAGAGGCTTGGTTGGTCGCCAGGCAGGAGCGACATGACAATTGGGGTGGGCAGAGAATGAAGGCGGGAAGGAAGAAAACCATACCAGCTATTGATGTGTCAAATTTCTGTAGCTACATAAAGAATTCACACATTTTGAGTTGGTGGTGACTTACAGTGGAGATTCAGGGTCAGTTCTGGCTGCTGCTGCGTAGCAGACGAAGTCCATTAAATACCACGATCAGACTTGTGCCCATGTCGGCAAATACGGCCATCCATAGTGTGGCTGCTCCTATTACAGCAAGCACCAGAAACACAACCTTGATACTCAAGGCAATGAAAATGTTCTGTTTCAGAATAGCGGCGGTTTTCATGCTCAGTCGAATAAACTGTGGAATCTTGCGTAAATCGTCATCCATTAATGCCACATCTGCTGTTTCCAGTGCTGTATCGGTGCCGGCAGCACCCATGGCAAAACCGATACTGGATTTGGCTAATGCAGGCGCATCGTTGATACCGTCGCCTACCATACCTACCGTTTCATAACTTGCCAGCTCAGCATTAATGACAGCCAGCTTATCTTCGGGCAGTAAATTGCCTCGCGCGTCGTCTATACCCACTGATTTGGCGATCACATTTGCCGTCAGGTCATTGTCACCAGTCAGCATCAGGGTACGTATAGCCAGTGCGTGCAACTCTATAATGGCCTGGCGGCTGGTTTCGCGAATTGTATCCGCCACACCAATCACCGCAAGCGGGGCTGTTTCGCTGCAAATGACGACAGCGGTTTTGCCTTCGCTTTCCAGTCTGCTCAATACACTCTCCGTCGTAGCATTGCATATGCCCAGCTCTTCGACTAGACGGTGGTTACCCAGGTAAAACCATTGATCTGCAATTCGGCCTTTTACACCGCGGCCGGTGATGGCTTCGAAGTCGCTGACTTCGTCCAGTACAACCGCGTCTGCTTGTGCTTTCCAGTAGACACTGACGGCGGTTGAAACCGGATGGTCGGAGCGTTCTGCCAATGCGGCTGCCAATTTCAGGCTGTCTTTCTGCTCGCCGCTCAATGCCACTAGGTCAGTGACCACCGGTTTTCCTTGGGTGATGGTGCCGGTTTTATCCAGAGCCAACGATTTCAGCTTGCGTCCTTCTTCAAGATAGACGCCGCCCTTAATCAGAATACCCACTTTAGCCGCCGCTGCCAGTCCGCTCACAATCGTCACCGGCGTTGAAATCACTAATGCACAAGGGCAAGCAATGACTAATAGTATTAGCGCCTTATATACCCATGGCAGCCAAGGCAGTGAGAATGCGAGCGGTGGTACGATGGCGATACTTAGTGCAAGGATAAATACAATAGGCGTATATATCTTGGAAAAATCGTCCACAAAGCGTTGCGTGGGGGCTCGGCCACCTTGCGCGTCTTCAACCGCACGGATGATGCGTGACAAAGTAGAGTCAGTTTGTGCAGCAGTGATGCGATACTCAAAAGAACCGGTTTCATTGATGGTGCCTGCAAACACCTTGTCACCGATCGCTTTAGAAACCGGCATGCTTTCTCCAGTGATCGGTGCCTGATTGACGGCAGATTGTCCTTTGGTCAATTCACCATCCAACGCTATCCGCTCGCCTGGTCCCACGCGCGCTATTGATCCGACCATTATCGTTGCCGCCTCCATTTCTTTCCATGTACCGTCTTCCTGTAATACATGGGCTTTGTCAGGGGTCATTTCCAGCAAACCGCGTATGGCATTGCGTGCACGGTCTAGGGATAGCGCTTCTATCATCTCGGCCAATGTAAAAAGCACCATCACCATGGCGGCTTCCGGCCATTGCCCGATAATCACCGCACCGGTAACAGCAATCGCCATCAGTGCATTGATGTTCAGATTGCGGTTTTTGAGCGCGATCCAGCCTTTAATATAGGTGCCGGTGCCACTGCTTGCAATTGCACACAGGGAGAGGGCAATTACTGGCCAGGATTTGTCCGTGCCAGTGCTCCAGGCAATAACTTCAGCAAGTATTGCGGCTACGCCGCCGAGGCCTAATAACCACCATCTTTTGTGCGAGTTTGGCGCTGGCATTTCTGCGGATGCGCTTGACCCCAAGGTCCTGGCTATCGGCACCGCATGCATGCTGATGGCTATCAGTGCCTGCTGGATTAGCTCTGGCTGATCTAGCGTATGTGTAACGGTGAGTTTGCGCTGCATTAGATTGAAATCCAGTTTTTCAATCCCATCCATGGGTAACAGTTTGCTGCGAATCAAGGCCTCTTCGGTCGGACAATCCATGTTGTCAATAGTGAAGATGCTTTGCGAACTGCTGCCATGCGGAGTCTCTATCGCTGGCCCCATGTCAGGTTTAGCCACTGTGGGCTGTGAATTTGACGGATTAGCGTGATTGCAACATTGGTGTTCCTGGTCCGACGTCATGATGTTTTCCTTGATAAGCGCTTATTTCAGAGCTACCTGCCTTAGCAGGTAGACGATCAACTCTTGGATCGATAAATCATTTGATAAAGCACTGGCAACACCAGCAAGGTCAGTAGTGTGGACGATAAGATGCCACCAATCACTACAGTTGCCAGTGGCCGTTGCACCTCGGCACCAGTACCTGTCGCAATCGCCATAGGAATAAAGCCTAGTGAAGCGACCAAGGCTGTCATCAGAATAGGCCGCAACCTGGTGAGCGCACCTTCTTCTATCGCTTCCATCAACGGCTTACCTTCGTCTCTCAAAGCGCGAATGAAGCTGATCATTACCAAACCATTGAGTACCGCTACGCCCGACAAGGCAATGAAACCGACTCCCGCCGAGATTGAGAGCGGGATACCACGTAACCATAAAGCGATTAATCCGCCAGTCAGAGCAAACGGGATTCCTGTAAACACGATAAGTCCGTCTTTCATATTGCCGAACACGGCATAGAGCAGCATGAAGACCAGCAACAACGAGATCGGAATGACGATCTTGAGTCGCTCTGTGGCCGATTGTAGTTGTTCAAATGTGCCACCCCAGCTCAACCAGTAACCAGTTGGTACTTTGACCTGTCCATCGATGCGCTGCTGGGCTTCGGCTACAAATGAACCAATGTCGCGATCACGTACATTCGCTGTGACGACCACCCGCCTTTTGCCATTCTCACGGCTGAACTGGTTGGGCCCGGGCGCTATATCAAGCTCGGCTACTTCGCCCAACTGCAGATAGACAGGATTGCCTGTGGTTGTCGATGGCAGGCGGATAGGCAAGCGCTTGAGCGCTTCCACATCGGTACGCATGGTTTCAGGCAACCTGACGACCAGTTCAAAGCGGCGATCACCCTGAAACACCATGCCCGCCTCCTGCCCATTGGTAGCGGTTGCCACAGCTTGTTGCACATCGGCAACATTGACCCCCAGCCTTGCAATCTTGTCGCGGTCGATTCTGACGGTCATGATGGGCAAGCCCGAGGTCTGCTCGATCTTGATATCCTGCCCACCTGGTATGCGGTTCAATACCTCAGCGATCTTGCCAGCCGTCTGGTTCATGACGTTCATGTCGTCTCCAAAGACCTTGATACCGACATCGCTACGCACCCCGGAAATCAACTCATTGAAGCGCATCTGAATAGGCTGCGTGACTTCAAAGTTATGTCCTGGCACTTCCTGCACGGCATGCTCGATACGCGCAATGAGCTCGTTACGGCTTAATGCAGGATTCGGCCATTCCGCTTTGGGCTTGAGCATGATGTAGGTATCGCCCATATTCGGCGGCATGGGGTCGCTGGCAATCTCAGCCGTCCCCAGTTTGGAGAAGACGCGCTCAACTTCCTTAAATTGCATGATCGTATGCTCGATCTCGCGCTGCATTTTAAGGGATTGCGTGAGGCTGGTTCCCGGGATGCGTATTGGTTGAATGAGCATATCTCCCTCGTTGAGGCTGGGGATGAATTCACTGCCCATGCGTGTGGCCATCAATCCGCTAAGCAGCACGGTGACAAGCGCTGCCGTGAGCACAATCGCCTTGTTGGCCATCGTCCAGTTGAATACAGGGTGATAAAGACGCTTGGCCCATGCAATAAGACGATTCTCTTTTTCTGAGACGTGACCCGTAATGAAAAGCGCGATGGCTGCCGGGATAAAAGTCACTGATAGCAACATGGCACCGATCAAGGCCGTCACCACGGTAAAGGCCATGGGATGGAACATCTTGCCTTCTGTTCCGGTCAGGGCAAAGATGGGCAAGTAAACCACCATAATGATGAGCTGCCCGAAGATCAGCGGTCTGCGCGCTTCGCTGGCTGCCTGAAACACTGCCGTGAAACGCTCCTCCTGCGTCAGCAGCCGTCCACTAGTCTGCTGTGCGTGGGCCAGCCGGCGCATGCAGTTTTCCACGATAACGACAGCACCATCGATGATGATGCCGAAATCGAGTGCTCCCAAGCTCATCAGGTTGGCACTAACTTTGTTGCTTACCATGCCGGTAAAGGTGAACAGCATGGATAGCGGGATAATCAGCATGGTAATGATGGCGGCCCGCATATTGCCGAGAAACACAAATAGCACAGCAATAACCAGCAAAGCGCCTTCGACCAGGTTCTTCTTTACCGTGTTGATAGCCTTGTCGATCAGATGGGTGCGGTCGTAGACGGTTTTGGTCAAGATTCCGGGTGGTAATGTCTTGTTGATCTCGGACAGGCGCTTATCCACAGCCGCTGAGACTTCACGACTGTTTTCCCCAATCAGCATGAATACGGTGCCGATCACGACCTCCTCACCATTTTCCATAGCAGCACCGGTACGCAGCTCATTGCCGAAACCAACCTCCGCCACATCCTTGATTCGTACTGGTATGCCGCTTTTACTGGCGACCACGATGTTGCCGATATCGTTGAAACTGCTGACCTGGCCCGGTACACGGATCAGGTATTGTTCGCCTGACCTCTCGATATAACCGGCACCAATATTGGCATTATTGCGTTCCAGCGCCTCCACGAGGTCGGTCAAAGCCAGGCCTTGCGCAACCAGGCGATCAGGAAACGGGGAAACCTGATACTGCTTGGTATAACCCCCGATGGTGTTGATCTCGTTCACGCCAGGTACATTCCTGAGCTGGGGTTTTACGATCCAGTCCTGAATCTCGCGCAGATCCATGGGAGTGTAAGGCGTGCCATCAGCTTTGAGTGCGCCTTCCCTTGCTTCCACTGTCCACATGTATATTTCGCCCAGGCCGGTCGATGTCGGCCCCATGGCGGGGATTATCCCTGTTGGCAATTTCTCCCTGGCCTGACCAATACGCTCATTGACCAGCTGCCGTGCAAAATAGATATCAGTGCGTTCCTTGAATACCACCGTGACTTGCGAGAGGCCATAGCGCGAGATCGAACGTGTCGATTCAAGCCCGGGCAATCCAGCCATTGCTGTTTCTATGGGATAGGTGATACGTTGTTCGACCTCTAGTGGCGAGTAGCCAGGTGCCACTGTATTGATCTGTACCTGAACGTTGGTGATATCGGGTACGGCATCGATAGGCAACTTCTGGTAGCTATAGAGGCCAATAGCCGCGATCGCCAGCGCTAGTATCATCATGAGCCAGCGCTGGGTGATGGATAAACGGATCAATTTATCGAACATGATGGCTACTCCTCATGCTCAGCGTGAGCCTTGCCAAGCTCGGCTTTGACCAGATAGCTGTTTTCGGACGCATAAGTATCACCGGCCGATATACCTTCGACCACCTCGGCATAACGCTCATCCTTGTGCCCCAGTTTGACTGGCTGGGTCTGGAAGTACTCTCCTTCACGACGAAATATCACCGTTTCACCATCCAGCTCTTGCAGTGCTTCCGTCGAGACCGCTACCGCCACTTCGATTTCCTGCGCTTTCAGGTCAATATTCACAGGTAGCCCTGGCAACCAGGTGCGGTCAGGATTTTGCAGCACAACACGCGCCATGGCCGTTCTGGATTCCTGGCCAACAAGGGCGCCGACATAGGTCACTGTGCCTTGGGCCTCTGCTTCAAAGGCTGTAGACTTGACCACAACCTGCTGGCCAACCTTGACGGTATTGATATCCTTGGCGTAAATGCGCATCTCGGCCCAGACAGTAGATAGGTCGGAAATCAGAAATAGATTCTCGGTGCCGACGAGTACCTGACCAGTGGCGACCTGTTTTTCGGTAATGATGCCATCGATAGGCGAGCGTATCTCGTAACGAGTCAGGTTGCTGCTGCCAGTACTTGCTCCTATCGCCTGTAGCTTCTGTCTCGCCTGTTGCACAGCGATTTCAGCTTCCTGCTGAACTTGCCTTGCTTGCTGGTAATCCTGCTCTGCGGATATCTTCTCTTCCCACAGCTTCTTCTCTCTGGCATAAGTCAGTTGCGCCAGTGCTAGGCGCTTCTCTGCAGCCAATAATTCACTGCGCTGATCAGCTATCGACTGGCTGGAAATGACGGCGAGCAATTGGCCTTTCCTGACCTTCTCGCCAGCATTCGCCGAAACCGTTTCGACTATTCCCGGTAATCTGGGAACGACCTGCACGTTGCGATCAGAATTAACGCGGATTTCGCCGATCAATCGCAAGCTGGTTCGTATACGCGCAGGTTCCGCCTTCAGGAGTTCGATTCCATTGAGCTTGACCTGCCTGTCGCTCATGGTCACGCGACCTTTGACCTCAGCCCCCTCATTACCATGCTCATGCTGGGCAACGGTTTTATCGGCAGCGGCTTCAGCCTTGGCTTCATCAAACTCCTGCCGCTGGGGCTGTCCATTACGCAGAATCAGCACGGCGAGCAGCACACCGACAAGCACAATATTTAGGATGATCGGTAGCTGCTTCAGCGGTAATTTTTTTTTGAGATTATCGAGTGACATGTAAGCCTCCTAAGGCTGTTTGTCCGGGTGCGGCATTGCATCACCCAGAATGCGTTCAATTTCTGCGGATGCCTGATGCGCTTCCACAAGTGCGTTGAGATATTGGTTCCTGGCCTGGAATAGTGTGCGTTGTGCGTCCAGCACTTCGAGATAGCTGAACTTGCCATAGGCGAACCCCTTGCTGGCAGCCTCGAAAGCACTCTGGGCACCTGGCAAAATTTCGCTCTTCAACGTCTGCTTCGCATCAATTGCGGCGCGCAAGCGTTCATAGCTCTCAGCCAGTTGAGCCTCAAGCTGAACCTGCAGAGCAGTCAACTCGTCACGGGCCTTATCGGTGCGGCTCAGCGCCTCTTGCAGATTGCCCTGGTTACGGTCAAATACCGGAATCGGTACCGTGAGCCCGAGCAGCGCTTGGTTGGCACCCAGTTCCTCATTGCGTTGCGCACCTACGCTGACGGTAATGTCTGGCGTCCTGCGCGTGGATTCGATGGTGGCCAACGCTTGGCGCGTCTCGATTTCCAGCTTGGCCTGCTTGATGGCTGGGGCCTGTTCTAGTTTCGATGATAGGTATTCGTATGCTACCAATGGCGAGATGCTCTCAATATCACCATCAGCTTCAGTAAATCGTGGAAGGGCATTACCCCATAAAGCAGCCAGTCGCTTGCGGGCAGCATTCAATTCGGAAACTGCCTGATTGGCCTCGATCTTGGCAGCGGATTCAGCTACGCGCGACCTGGTTTCCTCTACAGGCGAAATCTTGCCAGCCTGAACTCGCTTGGCTGCAGCATCACGTGCCTGACTGGCAATCCCCAGCGAGGCTTGAGCCAGTTTCAGCCGCTCCTGAGCTGCCAGCAAGTTATAGAACGCATTCAAGACGTTGGCACGAATCTCGGCCTGCTTGGCCTCTATCGCAGCAGAGGCTGCGTTATAACGTGCCTCTGCTGCACCCAAGCGTGCCGCGCGCTTGTTACCTAGCTCGAATGGTTGGTTAAGCATCACAGCCGTTTTTTGTGCGGAGTTTCGAGTAGTTTCGACCGATGTCGATATGGATGGGTTGGGGCGCAATCCAGCTTGCACACGCATGCCCTCGACGGCTTCACGCTCCCGCATTGCAACTGCGATTTCAGGATTAGCTTGCAGAGCCAGTTTGAGTGCATCCTGCAATCGTAATGCCGCAGCAGGCTCATTTTGGCCAGGCGCAGAATAACTGGTATCGGCTGCGAAAGCCGGAAGTGCTATCAGGATCAAACTGATCCATAGGAATAAATGACGCATTGAATTCTCCAAAAAGATGGGCGGAATTCAGCGAGCGTGAACAGCTAGGGTATTTAAAGTGTTAACAGGCTGGCGTCTCGCTGAACTAGGCAGCGATGAGCCAATTGGGGCGTTCCGGCTGGAGCGGGATCACTTGAGGAAAGGACTGTAGTATCTCGATGATATGCGGTGGCGCGTTAGCCGAAGGCGTAATAGTCGGTACCGGCAACATTGATTTCATGGCACCCAAGTGACAGTAGGGGCAATCACTATCCACACTTGGCATGGGTTTGCTATCGACTTTGAGGATGGTCTGATCAAATGCGGCTGGATCGCCATCCTTATGCTGATGCGTATGATGGCCAAAATGTTGGCCGGTTAGCCCAAGCTCATGACGGCAATATTGCGCTGCTGCAGCCCATGTGGACTCCATCAGGAATATAAGGATTATCAATCTGAGTATCAACCGAACCATAAGCATAGTCTATGCTTATTTAGGTAAACCAACAAGATTATGAAAGGCTTGGTTGGGAAAACGACAAAGGCCACAATTTTTCACGGCATTTACCGACTATAAAGACCGGGGGCGGGACGAAAACTTGTGACCTAGCGAAATTGTACGCTTCTCGAGCGTGCACCAAAAGAAATATCCTATACAATGACTTTCAAGCAAGGAAAAAAGATGTTTGAACTTAAGACTGTCGCACTATTTGTGATCACTGCTCTGGCGGAAATCATTGGCTGTTATCTGCCTTATTTGTGGCTAAATCAAAACAAAAGCCCACTTCTCCTGATTCCAGCAGCAATCTCATTGGCATTATTTGCATGGTTATTGACGCTTCACCCGTCTGCAGCAGGCAGGGTTTATGCAGCTTATGGTGGTGTGTATATATTTGTAGCTATCTTCTGGTTATGGGTAGTGGATGACATTATACCAAGCAACTGGGATTTCTTGGGAGCCTCGGTAGCATTACTTGGCATGGCAATTATCATGTTCGCGCCAAGAAGCACTTAACTAAACAATTCTATCGATTCAGCAATACTCACATAGACCAGTTCACTATGGGTTGACGGCAAAATCTATTTCAAATTTTGCTGTTCAATTTCTTGAATCTGACTTTGAACCATATTGATAAGCTCATTCAAATCTCTATTTTTTTCTAAATTGGTATAGGTCAGAAACAACAGCGTTAAAGGGTGAACCACTGTGGAGGTATGCTCAAACAGCATCTATGCCCCATGGTTTTATGTTGAATACGAAATTGATTATGGTGATTGGAAGCCTAAATCGATATTGCTATTAAACACTCTGGATCACTTAGACGAAATATCTTCTAGATCGGATATTAAAATCACACAGGCACACGTAGTAACGCCTGTGTATCTCAATAATTCAAACGACTGGAAAATGGATCGACTGAGTCAGGTACTCAAGGCTACAAGAAAAATAAAAGGTAACGAGATACCAGTTACCATCTATATATTGAGCGATGGCAGAAAATTAACTGACAGCCAAATCACTGAGAAATCGAAGTTAAAAAATCAAGGAATCGTTTTTACCCACTAGTCCCGCATGCACTCAAGAACCTAGAGTTCAACTACAGGTAAATATAGAGTTTTAGGCGTGAGCTGTATGCGCATTTCGCAATGACCACCATCACTATGCAATATAAAACATAACTGAGCAATCAGGGGGATCAAGGTGAGCATTTCTCTTGGAAATTAAGTGCCTAATTCAATGAAATTGGTCGCCGGTGCCGCATTCAGTCTTTTTGCGAATGGTGGAGGCTGGCAGCGCTACTTTTTTATCGGAATCGCGGTAGTGGTCTCGATTTTTCTGATCAAGCTGATCCTTGAAAATCGTCATAAAGGAGAAGCCATCGCTTACAGTCTTATCCTCGGTGGCGCCATGGGCAACCTGATTGACCGGGTCTTTCGCGGCTATGTTGTGGATTCCTTTGATTTCTATTGGCGAGACTGGCATTGGCCGGCCTTCAACCTGGCTGATATTGCAATTGTCCTCGGTGCCTTACTTTTCGTTTCCAGCAGCTTGTTGGGTAAAAAAGCAAACACCAATGCCGAGCCGGATGGATCTGACTGACACTACGCCTATACAACACCATGACCGAACTTCCCGACAACATCCTTCACCTGCCGCAATACCAAGTACTGGGCTGCAAATCCACCGACGACGAAATGCACTTCCAGGTGGACGTGCCCGATCCCATCGCCTGCGAGGAATGCGGCGTGCAGGGTGAGTTCGTACGGTTCGGCAAGCGTGACGTTCCCTATCGTGATCTGCCCATCCACGGCAAGCGGGTCACTCTCTGGGTGGTCCGCCGCCGATACACCTGCCGGGCCTGCAAGACAACATTCAGGCCCCAGCTACCGGAGATGGTGGACGGATTCCGTATGACACTGCGGCTGCATGAGTACGTGGAGAAGGAATCCTTCAACCACCCCTACACCTTTGTGGCGGCACAGACCGGCCTGGACGAGAAGACGGTGCGCGACATCTTCAACGCCCGTGCCGAGTTCCTGGGGCGTTGGCACCGCTTCGAGACGCCCCGCATTCTGGGCATCGACGAGCTGTACCTGAACAAGCGCTACCGCTGCATCCTGACCAACATCGAGGAGCGAACCCTGCTTGACCTGCTGGCCACCCGCCGTCAGGACGTGGTGACCAACTACCTGATGAAGCTGAAAGACCGGCAGAAGGTCGAGATCGTCAGCATGGACATGTGGAACCCCTACCGGGCAGCGGTCAAGGCTGTGCTGCCCCAGGCCCGTATCGTGGTCGATAAGTTCCATGTGGTGCGCATGGCCAACGATGCCCTAGAGAGAGTGCGCAAGGGCCTCAGAAAGGAGCTGAAACCGTCCCAGAGCCGGACTCTCAAGGGAGACCGGAAAATCCTGCTGAAACGCGCTCACGAAGTCTCAGACCGGGAACGCTTCATCATGGAGACCTGGACAGGCGCATTCCCGCAACTGCTGGCCGCCTACGAGCACAAGGAACGCTTTTACGGCATCTGGGACGCCACCACACGACCCCAGGCAGAAACCGCCCTGGACAACTGGATAGCCACCATTCCGAAGGGCCAGAAGGAAGTCTGGAGCGATCTGGTCAGGGCTGTGGGCAACTGGCGCGAAGAGATCATGACCTACTTCGAGACGGACATGCCCGTCACCAATGCTTACACGGAGTCCATCAACCGACTGGCCAAGGACAAGAACCGTGAAGGGCGAGGTTACTCCTTCGAGGTGATGCGGGCACGAATGCTCTACACTACGAAGCACAAGAAGAAGGCTCCGACTGCGAAGGTCTCTCCGTTCTACAAGAAAACCATCGGTTACGGACTGCCGGACTTCGCAGTGGAACTCAACTACGGTGTCGATCTATCAACCATCTGAGGGTGGTATCAGGTTGGTGGGGTGAAGGTGCCCCATCAACCATTAAATCCCTATACCCTTAAAATAAAAGATATTGATCACCGAAAGCTCATGCCCATGCTGCCATCCAGCGAGACAGCTCTGAACAAAACCAGCCCGCTCTGGCATGCGCTTGCTATAGGTGAAACGCTTGAATGCGTGCAATCCACCCCTGCGGGGCTCAGCAGTGAGGAAGCCGCGCGTCGTTTGCAGCAACACGGGCGCAACGAATTGCCCGCGCCGCGCCGCCAGCATCCGGTCATGCGCTTTCTGTCGCAGTTCAACAATGCCTTGATCTATTTCATGCTCTCCGGGGCAGTGATCGCCTTTTTCCTCGACCACAGGATTGACTCTGCGGTGATTTTTGCCGTGGTGCTGATCAATGCGATCGTCGGTTATATCCAGGAAGGCAAGGCGGAGCAGGCGCTGGACGCTATCCGCAATATGATGACGACGCAGGTCACGGTGTTGCGCGATGGACACAGGCGGCACCTGGACATGGGAGAGCTGGTGCCGGGCGATGTGGTGGTGCTGGAAGCCGGTGACAGCGTCCCGGCGGATGCGCGCGTGCTCAAGGCCAGACAGCTTGCCAGCGAGGAAGCCATCCTCACCGGGGAATCCCTGCCCAGCCAGAAGCAGGAGCAGGCAGTGGCCGCGGATGCTAGCCTGGGCGACCGGTATTCCATGCTGTATTCCGGCACCATCGTCGCGACTGGCCAAGCGCGCGCAGTGGTGGTGGAAACCGGCAGCGGCACCGAGATAGGCCGGATCAGCAGCCTGATTTCGCGGGTGGAAACCCTGGAAACACCGCTGCTGCAGCAAATCAACCATTTCGGCCGTCGCTTCACCTGGTTCGCCATCGGCTTGGCCTTGTCGCTGCTGATATTCGCCCGGCTTGTGCAGAACTATGACTGGATAGATGGCTTCATGATCGTGGTGGCCATCTCGGTCGGATTGGTGCCGGAAGGACTGCCTGCGGTAATCACCATCACGCTCGCCATCGGCGTGCAGCGCATGGCCAGGCAACATGCCATTATCCGCCGTCTGCCCGCTGTGGAAACGCTGGGCGCA
This sequence comes from Methylobacillus sp., assembly GCF_036844465.1. Lineage (NCBI taxonomy): Bacteria > Pseudomonadati > Pseudomonadota > Betaproteobacteria > Nitrosomonadales > Methylophilaceae > Methylobacillus > Methylobacillus sp. The sequence continues at coordinate 184,255 of NZ_DAIUFW010000004.1, read as the reverse complement.
ACTTCCGTCATCTGCTCTGACAAGACAGGGACGCTGACTTGCAATGAAATGACGGTTAAACGGCTGGTCGCGGGCCGGGAGCTTTATCTGGTGGAAGGCAGCGGCTACGCGCCCGAAGGCGGCATTATTCCGCAAGATGGCGCGCCGCAGGACGGCTGGGAGGCATTGGTGCGAGCTGGCCTGCTTTGTAATGACGCCAAGCTCAAGCAGCAAGCGGAACAATGGCAAGTGCTGGGCGACCCGATGGAAGGCGCGCTGGTGGCGTTGGCGATGAAGGCGGGCAAGGATGTGCAGCAGGAACGTCAGCGCTGGCAACGGCTGGATGAGGTGCCGTTCGACAGCAAGCACAAATTCATGGCGACGTTGCATTACCATCAGGAGCAGGGCTACTGGATTTTCATCAAGGGCGCGCCGGAAAGTGTGCTGGCTCGCTGCCATGATGTAAACCACGACGATTGGGCGCAATGCATCAGCGAAGCGGCACAGCATGGCGAGCGTGTTCTCGGGTTTGCCGCCAAGCGCTGTGAAGAGTCCCAGCAACACTTGGCATTTCAGGATGTGGAGAGCGGCTTTGAGTTCCTCGGCATCATGGGCTTTATTGACCCGCCGCGCCCGGAAGTGCCGGAGGCGATTGCGCGCTGCCGCTCTGCCGGGGTCAAGGTCAAAATGATCACTGGCGACCATGCGGCGACGGCCAAGGCCATTGCGCAGCAGTTGCGCTTGGCCGATGAGCCGGGCGTCATGACCGGCGCGGAACTGGACAAGGTCTCTGATGACGAATTGGGTGCTGTGCTGGCAAGAACCGGCGTATTCGCGCGCACGACACCGGAACACAAGCTGCGCATCGTCAAGGCATTGCAGCAACAGGGCGAGGTAGTCGCCATGACTGGTGACGGTGTCAACGATGCGCCTTCGCTGAAGCAGGCTGACGTTGGCATTGCCATGGGCAGGAAGGGTACGGAAGCAGCCAAGCAGTCGGCGAAAATGGTGCTCGCGGATGACAATTTCGCCACCATTGTCTCCGCCGTGCATGCCGGACGCACCGTGTATGACAATGTGCGTAAGGTGATTGCCTGGACCTTGCCTACCAATGGCGGCGAGGCGTTGGCGGTGGTGGTGGCGCTGATGCTGGGCATGACGCTGCCGATGACGCCCGCGCAGATTCTCTGGATCAACATGGTGCTGACTGTGACGCTGGGGCTGGTGCTGGCATTTGAACCCGCAGAGCCCGATGTCATGCAGCGTCCGCCACGCTCGCGTAATGCTGCCCTGCTTTCTCCCTTCCTGCTCTGGCGTGTGGGTTTTGTTTCCGTACTATTCACGATAGGCGTATTCATTATTTTTGCCTATGCCATGCAACGTGGGTTGGGAGAAACGGCAGCGCGCACTCTGGTAGTGAATACCCTGGTGGTGCTGGAAATTTTCTACCTCTTCAATGTGCGCTATCTCAATTCTCGTTCTTTTACCTGGCGCGGTGTGCTTGGCACGCCCATTCTGCTGGTCGCGCTCGCCGCGGTGATCGTGGCACAACTGGCGTTCACGTATGCGCCGCCTTTGCATGCCCTGTTTTCCAGCACGCCAATTGACTGGATGGATGGTCTCGTGGTCATATTGATCGGCATTGTGTTCATGCTGGTGCTGGAGTGCGAGAAAATGCTGATACGGAAATACATCAAGATCAAAGTGCTGGCGTAATAACAGGAAAGGAAACCCGGTGGTGACAGAGTTCAAGACCAAACAACCGAGCCGGCTGGTGCTGGCGACTGACCTTGGCGCGCGTTGTGACCGGGCATTGGATAGGTCAGTGCAGCTTGCCCGCCAATGGCATGCTGATTTGACTGTTGCACATGCGTTTGAGCAACCCATTGTGCCGATCGCCGAAGAGCCATCCTGGCGGCAGCCCCAGAATGCGGTGCTGGCTATCCAGTCTGAGTTGGAGGAAGTGCTGGGCGAGACAGGCATGGCTGGTATCAGCGCACGTGTGGTGCGGGGTAAGCCGAGCGCCGCGATATTGCAGCTGGCGGAGGATGTGCAGGCCGAGTTGATCCTCACTGGCGTCAAGCGCGATGGTGCATTCGAAAAAGCATTGCTGGGCGATACGGTGACCGAATTGGCGCGGCAATCCCGCGTGCCGGTGCTGGTGGTGAAAAAGCGCGCGCGCAAACCCTATGGCAAGATTGTCGTGACAACGGATCTTTCAGAGTCGTCACGTGTGGCGCTGGCCCGCGCGATGGACATGTTCGGCCCCGAGAACCTAGTGTTGTTCCATGCTGCCTTTGCCCACTTTGCCAGCCGCATGGATGACAGGGTCGCCTATGAAAGCGAATTGCGCGGTGACGTCATCCAGAATTGTCGCGACTTTATCCTGGATGTCGTGGGCCAGGAAGCGGCGGACAGGATAGAAGTAGTCGTGGAGTATGGCGAACCGGATTTGCTGCTGGAGCAATATGTGCAGGATAAGCGCGTGGACCTGGTCGTGGTGGCAACCCGTGGCCGCAGCGGGCTATTGGGCCTGCTGCTGGGCAGCGTGGCTACGCGCATCCTGGACAGCGTAGCCTGTGATGTATTGATCGTGCGGAGTTGAGAGATATAACGATACGATACTGTGCAAGAGACTTTTAGAAAATTCTGACAAGATTGTCAGCAACAGTCTGATACTGCTGCTTCAAGATGCCGGTTAGGCTGGAGACTCATTATTGACAAAGAGCACTATCATGAGTCTCTCCCACGGAATTCTACCCGGCATGCCAGTTATTTGTTCTGAAGGCATGCAATTTGCCACTGTTGACCATATGGAAGGCAGCAATCAGATCAAGCTCAAGAAGGACGAGAACGGCCAGCATCACTTCATTCCTGTGAGCTGGGTTGCGGCCACGGACAATGCCGAAATCAAGTTGGATCGGCCTCACGAAGAAGCCATGCAGCAATGGTTCACCAAGCCTCTGCCTGATCAACCTCATGCTGATGAGCAGCGAGGCTGAACAAGGCAAGGATGATCAGAACGAATACACCCATTGGGCGCTGAGGAGATTGACCTTGGAATTAAATTCCCCCTCAATGTTGTGACGCAGCGCTCCTTCGCTGGAGTGATTGGTTGCCGAGTCCCTTAGGCGCAGATAGGCATAGCCAATATCCACGGTGTTGGATGGGTCGACTTTCCAGCTTGCGCCCACGGCGAACCAGATGCGGTCGGCATCGGGGATGCGTGGCGTGCGGCGGCTGGCATCTGGGATAGGCGTCTGGTCGTAGGCAACGCCCGCGCGCAAGGTAAGCCTGTCGCTATACCGGTAATTGCCGCCCAACGATACCCGGTAAGTGTCATCCCATTTCGTGGTTGTCACATTGTCGTCCAGAGCGCTATTAAATTTGACGCGCAGTTCCTTGAAACGGCTCCAGTTGGTCCAGGTGACATCGGCAAGCAGTTCGAATTTGTCAGTTAGGGATTGAGCAAGACTCAAGGACACGGTTTCTGGCAGTGATACACTCGCGCTGGCATCAGAATTGGGCAGACGAGTTGCCAAGGCAGGAGAAGCATGTTTGAAACGCGCTTCACCGTCCAAAGAATGCTTGATATGTGAGCGATAATTTACGCCCAGGGTGGTGCCTTCCCATGGCTTATAGATTGCGCCCAGGTTGAAACCCCAGCTTAGGTCGTCTCCTGACACTTTGCTGTGACTGTCTTTTGTAACGGCGCCCGAAGTGATAGCAGAAGCATCTATAGCATTGGTGAGTTCCGCCTTGATGTACTGCAGGCTGATACCGCCGCCGATAGACCATTGTTCCGAAGGTTTGAACGAAAAGGCTGGATTGATATTGACGGTAATCAGTTCTGACTTGAGTGCCTGATAACGTCCTTTCCATCCATTGTTGTACTCCGAAGTCAACCCATAGGGCACGGTGATGCCCAGGCCGAACTTGATATCCGGGCTCACGTCCGTTGCAAAGTAAAAGTTAGGCACGAGTTCCAGCGAACCAGCATCGCCCCCATTATTGCCAGGGACCGAAATGCCAGTACCGGCATAAGTAGCGTTGGAATCCTTGAGCTTGGCGCTGGGCAGGATGGCACTGCCTCCGAGTACTATCTGTTTCCCCGCAGGCAGCCACGAAAGGCTGGCAGGGTTGAAAAATTGCGCGCTGGCATCATCTGCGCGCGCCGCCATGCCTGCATAAGCATTTCCGAGGCCGGAGGCGCTTTGTTCAATCAGGGCAAACCCTGCCGCTTGCGATGACAGGGCGACTCCGCTGCCGATCCCTGCAATCACTAAAAAGCCTAGCTGTTTCATCATTTGTTTGTTTTCCGGGGGTGGTATCTTGATTAAGCCTGAATATTAACGGCAAATCCTGGCGATTGTTGAATTTTCAATAATCAATCAGACATTTACCTTGCCACACAATTGTGTTACGTGTGTACCTGTAGTGCTTTTTTATTCTTAACTTAATGGGGAATCCATCATGAATGCCATCGTCGATTTCAATCCTTTAAATTCCGTTCAATTTGAGCAAGTGCGCACGCGCTATGACGCCGAGTTTGGTATCAGCTGGCTGTTCATGCAGCCTAGCCCGCGTCCATGCTTTAACCGGATATGTATGCGCGAATTGCTGCTGAACCAGACGCAGATCGAGGCAGCACATCTTGACCCTCAACACCGTCCGCACCTGGCAACCAATTACCTGGTGCTGGCATCTGATGTTGAAGGTGTGTTCAATCTGGGTGGAGACCTGGCCACTTTCAAGGAAGCCATCGAAAAACGCGAGCGCAGCAAGCTGCTCGACTATGCCTATCTGTGCATAGAAAACCTGTGGACTTTCTATAATATGCAGGCACCAATCACTACGATTGCGCTGGTGCAAGGACAGGCAATGGGGGGTGGCTTCGAGGCTGCCTTGTCCGCACATGTGCTGGTGGCCGAGAAAGGCTCGCTCATGGGCTTGCCTGAAGTGCTGTTCAACCTGTTCCCCGGCATGGGGGCGATGAGTTTCCTTGCCCGCCGCATTGGCTTGCCCGCTGCGGAAAAAATGATCCGCTCAGGCAAGGTATATACCGCCGAGGAGTTGTATGACATGGGCGTGGTGGACGTGCTGGCTGAAGCTGGTGAAGGTGAAAAAGCCTTGCAGGATTGGGTGCGCAAGACTCATAAGTCGCTGAACTCCTTCCAGGCTATCCAGAAAGCCAAGCATCGCGTCAACCCGCTGACCAAGCAGGAATTGCTGGACATTACGGAAATCTGGGTGGATGCTGCATTGCGCCTGACCGAGCGTAACCTTAAGGTGATGGAACGTCTGGTGCGCGCCCAGAATGTCAAGGTGAACGAGCAGGAGGAGGCAATCAGGGCGGCAGGATGAGTGTCAGCTCGAGGCTGCCTTGCGGCTACTCAAGTAATCATTGATAGCCTGCTTGGCTGCCTCGAATTCTTTTTCCAGTTGGTCGAACATGATGGTGCCGCGGAAACGCAGCTCCTCGGGGCTCGCCTTGTCCAGCAGTTCCGCCTGTTTGCTGACTGCCATGGCGCCCACGCTCAGACTATTGCCTTTGAGCGCATGGCAGAATTCATGCAACTCGCCATAGCGCTTTGCAGACAAGTTCTGCTTGATTACTTTTACCAGCGCGCCGCAGTCGGTCACATATTTACTCAGCAAGCGCGGTACGAACATATTGTCCTGCCCTCCCAGGAATTCCAGCTCCGATAATGTCAGGGAGGATAAGACCTCATTGATGGTGGGACCTGCTTCTGCTGGAGATGCTTCGCTTGCGTTGGCGTAAAGCTGTGCTACCTGGTTGGGAATCGACAGGTCGCCCTTGAGGCTGGCAATGGTGTCGAACAATAACTTGGTTTCGATGGGTTTGGTCAGGTAAGCGTCAAACCCGGCGATTTCCGCTGCGGTCTTGGTTTCTATGGTGGCGTCGGCAGTGAACAGAATGAATTTGGTGTCATGGTCATCGGGGCGGAGGAAGCGGTATAGCTTCAAGGCGTCGATTCCCGTCATGCCGGCCATGTTGAGATCGGAAATGACCAGGTCAAACTGTTCGGCTTCCAGTTTATCCAGCAATTCGTCGGCATTGTTGGCTACAGCCACCTCATGCCCGGGCAATTGCAGCAATTTGACGAGGATGGTCTGGTTGGTAGCATTGTCCTCGCACACCAATATCTTGAGTGGTGAGGTTGCAGACTGTTGGGCGATTTCTATTGATTCCGGCGCGATGGCAGGGGCTGGCGTATTGAATCCCAGGGAAAGGTCGAACCAGAAACGGCTGCCGAGATTGGGAGAACTGTTCAGGTGCAGTTTGCTGCCCAGCGCCTCGACCAATCGCTTGGCAATGGTGAGGCCCAGGCCGCTGCCGCCATATTTGCGCGTGGTGGAAATATCGGCCTGGGTAAAACTCTCAAAAATACGGCTGCGTTGCTCCTCGGAAATGCCGATGCCGGTATCGATGACCTCGATGCGGAATATGCCATGGTCAATGGTTGATTCCAGCACATGCATAGCCAGCGTGACTGAGCCGCGCTCGGTGAATTTGACGGCGTTGCCGACCAGGTTGGCGAGTACCTGCTGCAATATGTAGGGATCGCTGTGCACGCGGATATCGTCAAGCTCTATGCTGCTTTCCAGGCTGATGCGCTTGTTGAGCGCTTGCCCACGGAATACCTCTATGGTTTGCGCTGCCAGTTGATGCAGGGAAAACTCGGTATGCTCGATTTGTAGCTTGTCCTGCTCGATCTTGGCAAAGTCCAGCACGTTGTTGAGCTGTGCCAGCAACAGCTTGGACGAGCTTTCCAGCGTTTGCAGCAATTCTTCCTGGTCGCTGTTGAGCGGCGTGTTGCGCAGCAATGTGCTGATGCCGATGATGCCGTTGAGCGGGGTGCGGATTTCATGGCTCATATTGGCGACAAAGCGTGTTTTGGCGTGGTTGGCGACCTCGGCCTTTTGCCTGGCTTCCTCGATGCGGGTGATGAGGGTGGCGACATAGAGTGGCAGCGCCGCCAGCATGAGCAGCAGGCTATAACTGATGGCTTTGTGTTGCAGCCAGAAGGGATTGACGTTGATGGTGTAGAAGAACCCGATCAAGCTGAGCGCCTGCGAATGGAACAGGTAGTTTTTTCCATAGCGGAAGCCGTTGCCGAAAGTCACCCAAAGATAAACCCCGACCAGGATAACGCCCAGTTCGCCTGTCATTGCCATGAACATGGTGGGCAGGCCGATGTCCAGCCAAGCGCATGATAACCTGCGCAGCCTGGCGTGCGTATGCGTTAACAGGATCAGTCCAAGCAGGACGAAGGACAACAGCTGAAAAATCAGCGTCATCGGGATAGCATGAGGGAAGCTCTCGCTGAGCGGCGTGAGGCTGGTGAGTTCCTGATAAATCAGGAACGAAATAAAGATGATGCCCAGCGCGATGCGGATCAACGCCTGCTCTAATTCAAGCGGGTCGCAGTGCCTGCGTAACGACTGCCAGTATTGTCTGGCTCGCCTGAAAGATTGCATAAGTGCCATCGTGCTTAGTCAGTATATTGGGGACGGAAACCGCTGCAATGCAATTGCAGCGTCTTGTTCTTCTCTGAAGCACTTGTAAGGTTGCGCCCAGATAAAGTTATATTCAAGCCCCGAGCGGGGGTTTTTACAACTTTCAGGAAGAATAGCGGTGATGGATTTCCTCGAATAGCATGCGCACATCGGGGATCAGCTTGATCAATTCGGGGTCGAAATGCTTGCCGCTTTCAGCATGCAGGTATTCCACCGTGCTTTCGACGCTCCAGGCTTCTTTATAAGGCCGGCGGCTGGTGAGTGCGTCGAATACATCCGCAACTGCCACGATGCGGGCGGACAAGGGAATTTCCTGGCCCGAGATGCCGTAGGGGTAGCCGGAGCCATCGAATTTCTCATGGTGAGCCAAGGCGATTTCACTACCTTTCTGCAGATATTTGGAAGGGCTACCCTGCAGAATTTCATAACCAATCAAGGGGTGGCGTTGCATGATCTTTTTTTCTTCAGGCGTAAAAGGGCCTTGCTTGAGCAGCACGCTATCCGGGATGCCGATCTTGCCGATATCATGCAAAGGTGAGGCTAGTTCGATCAGCTCAGCCTCTTCATCAGGAAATCCCATTGCCTCTGCCAGGACGCGGCTATATAACGACATGCGCAGCAAATGCTGTGCGGTATCATAGTCGCGATATTCTCCAGCACGCGCCAGATGCATCAGCGTTTCCTTCTCGCGCATCAGGATGTTTTCCGTTGCTTCGCGCACCATGCTTTCCAGCAAGCGGCTCTTGTCTTCCAGGGTCAGTCGTTGCTGGCGCAGCGTGATCAGGTTTTTGCAGCGCGCCATGCATTCATGCATGTCCACAGGCTTGGTGAGAAAGTCGGTAACGCCTGCATCCAGCGCTGCGTAGCGGATTTCCACATCGTGCTTGATGGTGATCATGATGGTGGGAACGGACTGATACCGCGGCATGCGGGTGATCTCGTTGATGAAGCACAGTCCATTCATACCCGGCATCTCATAATCCACCAGCAACAGGTCTGCGGTATTGTCCTGCGCCCATACCAATGCTTCGGTAGGTGATGAGAATTCATAAGTCTTGATACCGCGGCCCAGGTTTCTGACGATTTTCGACAGAATGGAACGGCTGACGGCCTGATCATCCAGAATTAATACCTTGGCGGTATCAACGAGGTTGAGAGTTTTCATAATTACCTAACAATGCTTAATCCAGTGGAGTTGAGTCCGGTTTTACCATCTCGATTAAGGGGTGAATTTATCGCCAATACAATGGAGAGTACGTTTCATTATCGTACAGCTGGTCCCGAAATTGAAGTATTGATATATCAATCGGCAGCAAGAAACAAAACATTAGGAATGCCTTGCAGATGGTTATGAGCGATACCGAATTAAATGCGGTCCTCATGGGAAAACCATGTTGTAAAAAAATGTAAAAGTTGTTTGGCAATGGGTCCGATCATTATTTGATGCGTGGTGAGACAGCACGGGCAAGGAAAAATGCCAACGCTACAAAAAACAATACCACCAGCAGCGCCTGGCGCAAGGAGAAATGTTCACCGAGGAAACCCAGCAATGGCGGGCCTGCGAGGAAAGCAATGTAGCCTGCGGTGGCGACAACGCTGACGCGTGCAGTGGGGTGGTTGCCTGTGTCGCCTGCGGCGGAAATGGTGAGCGGAAAGCCCAATGACGTGCCCAGTCCCCAGAACAGCACCGCCGTGGCGGCCACGTAAGGGTTGGCGGAAAAAATGACCAGGCTGATGCCGATGACACCCAATAGTGCGCTGGTGCGTACAACAGCTACCCTGCTGAAATGCTTGAGGAAAAAATGACCGCTGAAACGTCCTAGCGCCATCATGCCAGCAAAGCCGGTATAGACCATGGAGCCGAGGGCAGCGTTGAAGCCGTGCTCGTCCACCATGAGGATGGGAATCCAGTCGGTGGCCGAACCTTCGGCCAAGGCCATGCCGAGCACGATCAGGCTGATGCACAACAATTGCCCGTCCTGCCATGGCTTGAACGGCGGGCCAGGCTCAGCAGAAGTATCTGCTGTGGAGTCTGTCTCAATGCCCACGTCTGGTGGAATTGCCTGTAGCCCCCACAAGGTGAGTGGCACGCCCAGCAATGCAGTCAGGCCGATGTGCCATGTGACGGGAAAGGCAATGCTAGCCAAGTAGATGCCCACTACGCCACCGAGGAAGGTTCCCAGGCTGAAGCCTGCGTGCAGCATAGCCAGCGCGGGCTTTGCTGTAATACGCTCGACTTCCGCGCCCTCGACATTGAGCGCGATCTCCCCTACCCCAATGCCCAGGCCGAACAGCATGAGGCCCAATGCCGCCAGGAATACCATTGGGGCGCCCAGCCCCACCGCCAGCACGCCCAGGCCGGATAACATCAGCAGTATGCCGCTGCGGATCACTGGCTTGGTACCCCAGCGCTGCACCAGCCTGCCGGAACTCAGGATGCCGGTCATGGCACCAACCGAGATGCTGAACAGGATCATCCCCATTTCCGCAATCGACACGCCTAGCTGATCACGAATCGCAGGCGTGCGTGTGACCCAGGAAGCCACAGCCAGCCCGGTCAACAGGAAAAACACGAACAAGGCACGGCGGCGCTGCAATGGGGAATCAAGCATGGGGGATAAGTCGCTCAAAAGAGGCGGGAAGCAGAGAATGCGGGCATATTTGGCGATGGAGGGTGATGGCTTGCCATATCGTATGGGGTAGGGATTATAAGGGAATCGGTGGTGAAAGACCGTCCTGCGTCTGAAATGTTGCGACCGATTATGGGTCAGGGGAGAACGCCTGATGTTGTTCTGCCAATTGCTGCGGCGACATGTGCAGGCTGGGAGTGGATTGCATGAGCGCAAACGCCCAATCCACAAAACAGCGCACCCGCGCGGAAAGGTGTTTGTTGCTGGGATAGAGAATATGGATGGGACGCGAGGGAAAATGCCAGTGCGGCAGCACTGGTACCAGCGCCCCGCTTCGCACCCAATGCTCGACGGCAAAGGGTATGCCGGGACAGATTCCGCTTCCCGCGATACAGACAGTGGTTGCCACCTCGGAGTTATCGAATTGCATGGCGGATTCCAGGTTAATTTCACAGGACTCCGTAGCGCATTGCAGTTGCCATGCGCCGGGATTGCGCTGATTGGTGAACCATGTCAGGCAGCGGTGTTGCGTCAATTCCGCAGGGTGGCTGATCGCGCCTGCTGCCGCCAGATAGGCAGGTGCAGCATATAGGCCGGGCGTGATGTCGCAGATATGGCGTGCGATCTGGCTGGAGTTTTCCAATTGTCCGCCGCGAATGGCGCAATCTATGCCTTCTTCCAGCAATTGGCTGATGCGGTCGCTGCTGTCCAGCCGTAATGCTATATCGGGATAGCGCGCCTGGAATTCAGGCAAGGCAGGCGCCAATATCCAGCGCGCGATGGAGACCAGCGAATCTACCCGCAGTTTGCCGCATGGGGCAGTGTTTTTACCGGTGAGCGCATCTTCCAGTTCGTGGATATCCTGGAGAATGAGCTGACATTTGGCAAAGTAGGCCCGCCCGTCCTCGGTCAGATTCAATGCGCGGGTGGTGCGTTGCAGCAACCTGACGCCCAAATGATGCTCCAGGTCGGAAACACGCTGAGAAACACGGGGCTTGGGCAGTGCCAACAGGTCGGCAGCTTTGGTGAAACTACCAGTTTCAACCACTGCGGCAAAGGTGGTCATGGCAGCAAGTTTATCCATGATATTGTTAAATAAAATTTAATAAATAATTATATTGTCAGGTATATATTAAAAATTCAATGACAATTAATATATAAGCTAAATTGAACAGCTCAATATCGAGCGGAAACGGTATGGATTGCATGATGCATTGTGACCCTGAGACAGGCGCGTGTTTGTCATCAACTCCCGCAACGACGGATAAACGAGTGAGTCCAACAGCCTCGGGCCGGGTGGTACATTACATTGGCGATCCCATGTGCTCCTGGTGCTGGGGCATCGCCCCGGCAATCAAGGCAGTGGCAGATTTTTGCACTGCAGCAGGTGTTACGTTCAGGATAACCATGGGCGGATTACGTGCTGGCGGCGGTGATTTATGGAACGCGGAGTTCAAGGCATTTTTGCGGCAGGAATGGAGCAAGATTGCGCAAATGACAGGCCAGCCCTTTGGCTTTACCCTGCTGGATGCTCCGGCTTTTAATTACGACACTGAGCCCGCCTGCCGCGCCGTGGTGGTGGCGCAACTGCTACAGGCTCGGCACCATCTCCCGCCAACCATGGCGCTGGAATTTCTCGCAGCCCTGCAACACAAGTTTTATGTGGATGGCCAAGATCCTGGCGAGATGCGTTTCTATGTGGAGATATGCGCCAGTCTGGGGCTGGATGCCGCTGAATTCCACGAAGCATTCGAATCGGCTGCGGCAAAACAGCAAACGCAACAGCACTTCATGCGCAGCCGCGAATGGGGCGTCCGTTCTTTTCCGACATTGCTGCTGGAACGGGATGGGCAATTCATCCCTCTCGCCGTGGGCTATGTGAGCGCAGAGCAACTATTGTCCCGGTTGAGGCAGCAACTGGGATAAGCCGGGCGGCGTAAAGCGCCATATCAATAGAAGTCAACAATAAATAAACTGGAGAAAGAAATGGTATTACTGGATGGAAAAGAAAAATATGGATTGGTATCACGGCTATTGCACTGGGGCATGGCCGCGCTCTTCGCTTGGCAATTTACTGGCATGATCCTGCTGGCGATCCTGGGCAAGACGCCATTGGTCAAATTCTTTCTCGGCACGCACGGCAATATCGGCGTACTGTTGCTGACCTTGATCGTGCTGCGCGCGATATGGGCACTCAGCAATGCCAGCCGCCGTCCAGCAGCTATCAACATCATGGCGCAGCTGGGACATCTCGCCCTGTATGGCTTGGTGCTGATTATCCCTACCCTGGCCTTGATACGTAGCTACGGCTCGGGTCGCGCATTTGTTCCTTTCGGCATTCCATTCTGGGATGCCAGCGAGAAAATCGAATGGATGGTCGATCTTGGCGATATGTTCCATGGCGAACTGGCCTGGCTGTTGCTGGCACTCATTGCAGGACACATAGTCATGGCGCTTTGGCACCGGACGGTCAAGCGTGACCGGGTGTGGGAAAGAATGGCGTAAATATCATCAAAGGTTGGAGCAGTCCGAGTGAGTTGCTCCAACCGTTCATTTTGGTGGCCTGGTTTTTTCAATCACTGCCGGCTTTGATGCGGGGCGATGTTTCAGTTTGAACAGATGGTCAGAAGGGATTCCAGTCAGGCTGAATTGGAGCGGGCGACGGGAATCGAACCCGCGTATCAAGCTTGGGAAGCTGGCGTTCTACCATTGAACTACGCCCGCGCTGGCGGCAATTATACCTGTTTCTTATCCATGCACCATGCGCCAGGTGCGACATTATGACGCATCCTTGTAGATGAGCTGTGCCATTACAATTCAGCCTTTTGATCAGCGCCTGCGTGAGTGTGCGGTGTGAGTGGCGGGATGAAACAATAATGGATACAGCAATGAGGATTTCAGGAATGGCGAGAAACGGCATGCGTTTCAAGTGGGCGGTGCTGGCGTTGGCGCCATTGTTCAGCGGCGTGGCGCAGGCGGATCATGACCATACGCATGAGCTGCCGGCAGTTGAGGTGACAGCGCATGCGCATGACAGTAGCGGGCATTTGCACCAGCGCATGGTAAATAGCGCTGATACCTCGGAGATGCTGCAGGACTATATCGGCGCATATTCCTATCAGGCGGGAGGTATTTCCGCCCTGCCGAACATCCGCGGCATGAACGACAACCGCATCCGCGTGCTGGTGGACGGCACGGAGTTGACGGCGGCATGCGCCAACAGCATGAACGCGCCGCTGACTTACATTTCCCCCGCTGCCGTAGCCAATGTCAGCGTGCTGGCGGGCATCACGCCGGTGAGCATGGGCGGCGACAGCATTGCCGGGACGATCACTGTGGATTCCGCCAAGCCGGTGTATGCCGATAGTGCCGATGCATGGCTGTACCAGGGCAGTTTCTCTACGGTGTACCGCAGCAACAATAACGGCCTGAGCACGGCATTGAGCGCGACTGCCGCCAGCGACAACCTGAGCCTGAATTTCACCAGCACCATGGACCGGGCGCAGAGTTATGAGGACGGCAATGGCCGCAAGGTCAGGTCAACGCAGTTTGAGCGCCATATCCAGACATTGACGATAGGCGCCAAGGGCGATAATGAAGATTTCGTGCTGCGATTGAGTCACCAGGAAGTGCCGCACCAGGGCTTCCCCAATCAGCGGATGGACCTGGTCGGCAACAAGGCGGATTCCATCAACGCGAGCTACAGCCGCCAGTTCGGCTGGGGCGATCTGGATACGCGCATATATTGGCAGGAAGTCAGCCATGAGATGGGATTTTTCTCCTCGGAAAAGCCCGGCATGATGCCGATGAATACGCATGGCAAGGATATGGGCTACAACATCAAGGCGACCATCCCGCTGAATGACGCGCATCTCCTGCGCATCGGCAATGAGTTCCACCGCCAGACGCTGGATGATGAATGGCCGCCTGTCTCCAATAACCCAATGAACATGATGAGTCCGAATACCTTTGTGAATATCAACGATGGCCGCCGGGACCGTATCGGGATATTTGCGGAAGTGGAATCGCAATGGGATAGCCGTTGGAGTTCATTGCTGGGTGCGCGCGTGGATCATGTGCGTAGCAGTGCAGGCAGAGTGCAGCCGTACGGCAACAACATGATGAATATGGCAGACGTGACAGCCGCAAACATCTTCAATGCAAGTAGCCGTTCTGACAGCAACAACCATCTTGATCTGACGGCCACCGGTAAATACGAGTTTTCCGATACCACCAGCCTGGAATTTGGCTATGCGCGCAAGACGCGTTCTCCCAGCCTGTATGAACTATATTCCTGGGGGAAAGGGCCAATGGCGCGCAACATGATAGGCTGGTTCGGCGATGCCAACGGTTATCTTGGCAATCCTGATTTACGCCCTGAAAAGGCCAATACCATCAGCGCCACGCTGGATTGGCATGACGCCGAGGGTAAATCCTGGCAGGCCAAGGTGACGCCTTACTTTACATATGTGCAGGATTACATTGGCGTGGAGCGTGATCCTAGCGCACCTGGTAATGCGCCCAGAACTCACTTGATCTTCGACAACCAGGATGCCCGTTTCTATGGCATCAATATGGAAGGCGCGAAACAGCTTTGGCATGACACCCCTTGGGGTGAGGGGCGCATGAAGGCCAGCCTGGCCTGGACGCGCGGCGAGCGTACCAATGGCGATTCGCTCTATCAGATCATGCCGCTCAATGCGCGTATCAGCTTGGAGCAAAAGAAAGGCGCATGGGCCAACGGCATTGATGTGCAGTTCGTCGACCGCAAGACGCGCGTCGATGACACCCGGCTGGAGCCGGAAACCGGCGGCTATACTTTGGTAGATTTGCGCAGCAGCTATCAATGGAGCAAGGCCAGGCTGGATTTCAGCGTGACCAACCTGTTCGATCGCTACTATGCCTTGCCGACTGGCGGCGTGGCGTTCGCCGATTGGAAAGCCAATGGCTCGGTCGGTGCCATGGGGCCGGTCGCAGGCATGGGCCGCTCCGTCAATGTAGGGCTAACGCTGGATTTTTAATCTGAGGCACTACTCCACACCCACCATGCGCAGATAGCGCTCGCGCATGGTGGCGCTTCCTCTCAGGCCGCCCTGGTGCAGGTAAAGCCAGGGCTGTTTGAATCGTTCGCGCTGATGCAGGATGCTGGCCCAGGCGGGCAAGTCGTAAAGCAGGTCGAACGGGATGCCGG
Source organism: Methylobacillus sp. (assembly GCF_036844465.1). NCBI lineage: Bacteria > Pseudomonadati > Pseudomonadota > Betaproteobacteria > Nitrosomonadales > Methylophilaceae > Methylobacillus > Methylobacillus sp. The sequence continues at coordinate 168,913 of NZ_DAIUFW010000004.1, read as the reverse complement.
TGTGCGCCAGCAGTTCTGCTTGCAGTTCCCACAACTCCCGATATAAAGCGCCAAAACGGTAAGCATGCTTCGGCGGCAGGATGACAGGTATGGCTTCGTCTGGTTGCTGCATTGAGGCCACTGCGTTTTGCAGATAGTCCGTATCGCCATAGACCGGCATGGTCATTACTTCCATTTCAGGCAACGAAGCTGCGAGATGGCAGGCGCTTGCTCCCGTGCCGGAAGGCAGGAGCACGCGGTTCAACGACAACTCCTTGCCACTCTCCACTAATTCCTTGCCCAGTATGGCGAAGCCATGGCGCAGATACGCATGGCTGGCGCCCTCCCCGAATATCCATTCATCCTCTTTCACTACCAAGGCGTGCTGCGCCATGCGGCGATATAGTGTGCTGTCTATATGCAATTGCATGCCACGTTCGAGTGCCAATGCCAGATTGCCGGCAGGCTGTGTTTGCAGCGTATCCGGCAGATATGGCACGACATAATGAAATTCAGCCTGCAAGAGCTGTGCCATCGCGCTTAATGCCAACATGGCGTTCGATTGTGCCGAGCCATGGCTCCAGATGCGCCGTACGGGCGGTAGCGCAGAGAGGTTTTCCAGGTAATACGCCAGTTTATACAGCTTGTTGCCCTCGATGGCAGCCAGTGATGCCGGTGGAATTTTTTGGGAGAAGGCAGGCGCTGGCATGGTGTGGATGACTCGGTTGCTGGCAAGCAGCGCGGGCGCAAGCAGGCTGGATTCGATACGCACGGTGAAATCCAGGCCGGCGAAATTGCATGCGATATAACTGAAACTGGGTAAGAACATGCGAAAGCGACTCAATTTTTCTGCTGATGATAACGCGGACAACCCATGAGCCGTTAATAAAAAACCGGCCCGCGGGCCGGTTATCAAGGGAGAGCTATTGGAGAAGAATATATCGATAGCGTTGGCTAATGACAGTCGCAATTCTTATTGAAAGATTCAATCTGCTTCTCAGCTTCTTCTTTTGAAATGCCGTATAGCTCCTGCAATTTGCCAGAGAGCATTTCGCGGTTGCCCTTGATCTGATCGAACTGGTCGTCGGTCAGCTTGCCCCATTGCTGGCGTACCTTGCCCTTCAGTTGTTTCCAGTTGCCTTCTACTTGATCCCAATTCATGGTGAACTCCTTTTGTGAGTGAGTCGGATAGAAATCGCATGGCGATTGATCTGGTGCTCATCATAGGAAATACGGACTGATCAGGCAGTCGGGGCAAGGATGAATTATGTGTCAGCGCATGCTGACAACTGCAAACATTCATTGCGACTGAAGAGCATAGCGCGTCCATGATGCAATGGATGACGCATCACCTCGAAGATGGGCGTATGACGCGTGCCAGGACGCTATCATTGCCTCATCCAGAAGATAGGATGTCCATGTCAGGCAGGCCGCACCGGATATTGCGCTGCAATTCAGGCGGTAGGCGTACTGCTCGTTCTGGCAGATGCTGAACGCCTGCAAGGCGTCTGGATTTGCGTCCACCAGCACGTATCGCCATGGTCCTTGCGGCAGCGGCGAGCCTTGTTGCTGCAAAGAGTAAGGAAGAGAAATGGCGGGGTGAAGATCGCGCCATGCCAGCACTGAAAAGTGTTGTTTTAATTCAAGCATCAATTCGGCTGGAACGCCCGAACCATCGTGTTCCATGATGAGTAGTCCGATCTGGTCAGGGTGTGCTTCAATCCAGAGCTGAAGCAAATGATTGATTTCAAAAGGGCTAAACCCATGGTGGAGAAACCAGGCCATACCCCACTCCAACCCTTCCCACGGTGCCGGCATACGTATGACCGGCACTGATTCAAGTCGTAGCGCCAAGGCGGCAGAGAGCCGGTGCGCGCCACCGAGGATTCTGCCCGACGCATCGACTGGAATGGCAAATTCATCCTTGAAGCCTTCCATTTTGATCGACTCGATCAGCTTCATGAAGCAGGTTTCGTAATCTTCCAGTGACGATTTGGCGAGTGTTTCCGGCTCTTTCCCTTTTGTGCGCTGGAGTATGTGCTTGCGATAAAGGGCATGTACATCTGCCCTTTCATCAGGGGATGAGCCAAGAAAATGCCGGGCAAGCAGCAATTTCACGCTGATATCCAGGCGGTCTGGACGCCATAGCGCATGCGGGGGAAGATGTTCAATATGGCTGGCCTCGGCATACAGGGAGGAGGCTTCCAATATGGCGTTGGGGCTGCCCAATGACTGCGCGGCATCATAGGCTGTTCGGGCCAGAGCCGTATTATATGTCCGTTGAAGACGCGCGAGCTCCAAGTGCCATTGCGCGTTAGCCGGATCAAGGGAAATTGCCTCGCCCAGGCATGCTTCCGCTTGCCGATGCAAACCCTGACGCAGCAGTTGCATGGCATGGTGCGCGTATGCCAGGGCTGGGTCTGTCATTACCCATCCTTGGCGAGAATATAAAACCCGCGCTCGATGATGCCGTCATCCTTCACCCTGCCGCAGAAGCGGATCGAAAATCCTGCATCAATGAAATGGCGCACATTCTGGAAGAAATCCGGGTCGTTGGTATCCAGCCGGTTGCTTTCCCATACCAGGATACCGCCAGGTTCAAGCAGCGCATGCAAGGTGCGCGCATAGTCGGCAAGCGGCATGTCGATCCAGACATGCACGGCGAAGGAAAGCACGGTATCGAATCTGGCCCCCTGGTTGCGCGCGATGAATTCCTGGAAGCTTTCACATGTGAACAGGCAGTTGTCAATCTGGCGAACATTGGCCATCTGCCGGGCAATGTCGATCAACAATGGGTTGTTGTCAAAGCCGCGGTAGTGTTTGATCCGCGAGGACAAGGCCAGCCCGAACATACCAATATTGCAGCCTATATCCAGCACCCTGGTTTGCGCGAGCAGCCATCTCTCCAGCTGGTATTCGCCGATACGCTGGAGCGTGGGCCTTTGTCCTGGCACTCCCCATGTTTCATGACCCTGATATAGCGCTCCCCGCCCGAACTGTTGCGGATGGGCCTGAATTTTCTGCTGAATATCGTCCAGACACTGTGACCAGCGTGTGGCGGATGCATCATCCAGCGATTGTGCCTTAATGTTTCTCGCACTGCTCAAGTGCTTCCAGGTGTCCAATTCTGCTTGGGTGAATACATCTTTGGCATCACGGTGCCAGGTGATTCCTTCCTTGATTATTTTTGCAGGATTGCCCGCGAGGATGATTTGCTCCTGCAGAAAAGCGCGGTTGACCAAGGTATGGGCACCCACGATGCTGTTGTTCGCCACCTGCGCGCCTTTGAGGAAGAAGGCGCCTTTTCCGACCCAGACGTGATCGCCGATGAGAATGTCTTCGGGCAGATTGAGGCGGCAGCCGTTATCAGGATCCACAATGGAATGACCATCGGTGGTGCGCAGCTCGACATCGTAGGAGAACATGGCATCTTTGCCGATGATGATGCTTCTTCCTTCATGGCATTTGAAATCGGCCCGCGCAAATGTCGAATTACGGCCAATCTGCAAGCTGCCGCCGGAGCCCCAGAAATAGATTTTTCCTGCAAGACGCACATGGGGGTCGATCTGAATGACGTTATTGTCGCCGGTAATGCTGACCAGAACATTGATATCCGCACCCTCGGCGATGGTGATGCGATTGCCCTGGCCCCGGATGCTGATCTTGCCACGGATATTGGAACCCGGCGGCCATTGCAGGCTGTTGCCCTCATCGCAATCCAGGGTGAGGCCGCCGCTTTGCAATGATGCATGTTCCAATGCCTCGATACGCTGCCTGAGCACAATGCCGCCGGAACGCTCAAAGGATTCGATAGGTAGCGACTTTTCCCAGGTCATCACCTTGGCGTAATCCCACCATTGATCCAGCAGATGACGGGCATGGTGATGTTGGCGCGGCGGCAGTCTGGCTATTCTTGGCGCTGGCTGCTCAGGGGTGAATACCGCGTGCCAAAAACCAGGAGAAAGCCAGGTATCGAAATGCACTTGCTGATATGCGTTGAGATCTGGCTCGGCGCTATCGGCAAGTGGCGTAAACGGTTGAAACAGGATATGCGCGGGTTTGCCGAACCATGCCGCTTCTTGCAGCATGCCCGAAGAGATGCCAGCCAATACGACATCATGATGGCAGCTCAGGATTTGGTATGCATTCTGCCGGCAGGGCCGGACTTCGGTTTGAAGAATGTGCTGCAGCATATCCTGCTCCAGCTGGGCATGGTCAACGGCAAAGGGATGCGGTTTATGCAACACGCGGCGACCATGTGCCAGTTGACGCAACTGATTGGCAAAATCCGAGCAGTTCAGTGGGTTGGCCTTGCCTGGGCCCAGTAAGGAGGCATCGTAAGGTGCTTGGCCGATGAATATCAGGCTGCCATCAAGATCGAACGGATAGCGGTTGCTTTCTTCAAGGCGTTGCTGGTGCATGCGCATGCTGGCTGCGAGTTCTGCTGCCTCTAAGCGCAGCTCTTCTGGTAACACATGGTGGCTGCTGATGTGCTGGTAGAGAGATAAGTTATTTGTTCTCAGCGCAATGTAGAGGTCGCGCCCAAACCGTAAGGGAGAGGGGCGTATATCAATGAAATCAATGCCAGCAGAGTTGCATAACTGTGCTAGCCAGGGCGGCATTTCAAATGACAGCACCAGGCTGCCGGGCGGGATGTGCTGCTGCAGGTATGCCGCAGCAGCTTCCGGTATCGCATGGAAATATGGCTCCCATGCTGGACGCTCGTTGCTGTTGTTGATCAGTCGGTAGAATGTTTCCAGTTCGAAACCGGGGATGAGGTTGCTGGGTTGCCTGCTATCTGGAGGGTAAGCAATATCGAGACCACACCCTTGTAAGATTGGCTCACGCACGAGGTCGAAGAAACCATGCGGAAATGCTGTGGTGTCGCGTAATAGATCAGGTAAGCAAACGATCATGTTGGTGGCGGAGGGCTGGTTGGGTTCATACAGCGCTGATAGGCGCGCTGGAAATGCAGCACGCGGTCTTCAATACCGTTGCCGATGACAGCGGGGCGTTCGGCGCACTCAAGGCCTTGTTGCACGGCGCGGCAGATGGCGGCATCTTCAGCAAATACGCGCTCGGTGAAGCTTTTACTTTCCGCATAGATCTGTTCGACCATCTTGGCCCCGACCGGGCTTTGGCCGGTGAAGCCGACACTGACCGTGCGGGAATGCACTGTGGTAATGCCTACAGCACTGGGCTCGAAACGCTGGATGTGAAAGCTATAGCCCAGGAACGAGGTCACGGTGAGGTTAGGGAAAATCAGGTGATGGGTGTAATGCGGGAAACGCCATGCCCAACTGCCTATTTTGGGCGCTATCTTGCGCTCAAAGGTGACAAGCCAGTCCGCGGCGGCTGGGTGATCTATACTGCTGTGCAGGGGATGCTGCACGGTATCGACAGGAGCCTGGTGGCCACGCTCCATTCCTTCGACCTTCATAAATGTCTGGTTGTGTACTGCAGGCACATGGTAGCCCTCCAGCGAGTTCTCGATGACGGCTTTCCAATTTGCATGTACGTCCTGGCGGAACTCGTCGATCAAGCCATTCATGCCGGCGGAAGCATGCAACAGAAAATCGTATTCCGGGCCGAGGTAGTCCCGCAGGCTGGGGCCATCCGTGCTCAGGCGCACGAAGATGAATTGCCCGACGGTTTCGCAGGCGAACTCCTTGAGTCTGTGGGCGGATTTATCTGCAATGACTTCGGGAAAGGCTTGAGGTTGCGGGATACCCGCTGGTATGCCTTCCCGGTCATAGGTCCAGCTATGGTAAGGGCAGCGGATCGGGCCGCGATGCACACCCTGCTCGCAGAGTTGGGCGTGCCGGTGCGAGCAGACGTTGAGGAAGGCGCGCGGCCGGCCTTGCTTGTCGCACTGAATGATGAGGCTGGTAGCGCCAAGCTTGACGCCACGGTGCTGTCCGGCCTCTTGCTCAAATAGCAGGCCGACGAAGTTCCAGGTGCGTGCAAAAATCAAGGCATGCTCATCCGCCAGGGCTTGCGGTTCTCGATATTGGGCAGGGTTCAGTAATCCGTTACACATCGTGTTCATCGCCTAATAACAATAAAGCACCATGGCGTCTGGGCATAAGGAGTTATGCTGGCGAAAGCCGAGTTTATAGCCTTGCCCTGTTGCGATAACAAACTCGGTCAATGTCACCAAGTCTTCCGGCTTGTGATAAATAGATACAGCCATCTTGGGGCGATTGCGTTCAATTGTTGCACGGGCGCCATGCAAGGCTTGCAGTTCGGCACCCTCAATTTCGAATTTGATGAAAGTGGCTTCGAGGTTAGTGGCCTCATCAATAGTGACTACAGGTACCTTGATGGAAGCGGCGCGCTCGGTTTCCTGATCATAAATATGGTGGATAATGCCACTATCGACCATATGGGCAGATTTTGTTTGTACATGGTTGCTGGTGTCGAAATCATCCACTACCTGACTGGGGTTGAATTCAAGAGTGGTATTGTGATCCCACAGCCCGGCTTCATGCAGGGTGATACTCTTTGACAAGGGTTTGAGGAACTCCTGTTGCAGGTTGCGCAAACGGTTCCTGATCAGCTGGTTATGTTCCCTGGATGGTTCAAAAGAGTGGATATGGTGGAATTTCCCGCCACAGGCACGCAGGTACCACTCGATGGTATCTCCTGTGAAGGCGCCACCATCCACATAGACCTCATGGTCGGAAAACTGGAAGAATTGCTTGTTGATGGAATAGGCATTCAACGTATATTTTCCACCACCGGTACCTACGGCACAGGCTTCAAGGTAGAAGGGATTAAGTGTCATGCGATATAGCAACACGCATAGCCAGGAAATACGAGAATATTCATCTTCCAGCAATTCACCGAGCGCCAGTAACTTATCAAGCTGGTGCAGGGTTTCCAGAAAGAATTCATAGCCATACCAGAAGAAGCGTCCGGTTTCTCCCTGCTTGTCGATGTTGCCAGACTCAAGCAGGTGAATGAACTGCAAGGGTAGCAGTGTACGCAGCTCCCATTGCAAGGCGAGTTTGGTGAAATGCTGGAAGGCCCTGGCACCTGGCGTGAGGATGCATGACACAAGATGTTTGTCCTGGCGGGACAGCGCGATCCATTCGTCTGAACTGATGATTGGAATGTCAAAAATGGAGGCTTGTTTCTGACACAGGTGGTCATCTACGATAGCGGCGATTTGAGCATGTTGCGCTAATACTCTGATTTCGGAGCGGCATACTGAGCCACACACCACGAAGCGCGTTGTGGAGAAAAACTCGCGGGGCGACTGCGTGAGCCATGTTGGTAATATCCTAGCGGGATCCATATAGTGATCGCGCAAATCTAATAATTGCTGTTTCAGTTCGTGCTGATGAAGGAATGGGTACATGGTGTGTGATGTTAATCCTATCGAAATGAGAGCCGACGGGCTGGGTTGCCTAGGACTGTGATACCAGCAGGGATTTTCCCTATGACGACGCTGCCTGCAGCGACGGTGACGCCATCGCCGATGACGGCATTGGAAGTGATGACGCAGTTGGGGTGTATGGTGACAAAGTGGCCAATTCTGGCACCGCCTGCAATGACACAGTGAGCGTTGATCTGGCACCAGTTGCCGATGTTGGCGTCGTGCCCGATGACGGTGTACTCCTGAATGCAGGTGAACTCGCCGATACTGACATCACAGGAAATGCCGACATTGGGGGCGATGATGCAGCCATGTCGGATCTGGGTGTGAGCGGCAACGTGGGCACGTGGGTGCACCACGGTCGCAAAGTCCACGTGATGATGGTCGCGCAACGTGGCTGTGTATTTGAAGCGTTGCTGCGGATTGCCCAGTGCGGCCATGAATACGTCGTTTTCCTGTGGCTGATAAGTGAACGGGTTACCAACGACAGGGACGGTGCGGTGATAACCATCCAGCGCATCCGCTTTTTCATCCAGGAATCCCTTAACCGTGAACAGCGGGTTGTCATCCTGTATGTAAGTCAGCACTTCGCGACCAAAGCCGCGAGCGCCTACGATGAGTAATTGGCGATGCTGTTGGTTGGTGCTCATATTCAACTGATAGTGAGTCCACCATCCATGACGATGGTAGTGCCGGTGATCCAGCGGCTGGCATCTGAAAGCAGGAACACGGCTGCGTTGGCTACATCTTCAGGTTTGCCAAAGCCCAGCGGGTAGTTTTTACGCTCTTCCTCAATGCTGCCAGTGATTTCAGCGGTAGCTGTCAACATGGGTGTTTCGACCAGTGCAGGTGATAGGCAATTGGCGCGGATGCGACGTTTGACGACTTCCATCGCTAGGCAGCGGGTGATGGCGATCAGCGCGGCCTTGGTGCCGGAGTATGCTGCGACGCCAGCGACGCCGATATGCGCTGCAATCGAGGCGATGAATACGATGGAGCCATCAGGGGCCACCATGTTCTTTTTCAATAACGCCTGGGTGAGCAGGGTGGGCGCTTCGACATTGATCGCCTGCACTTCACGGAGGTGGGCCTCGGTGATCATGCGTATCGGGCTGAGGCGCGAGATGCCGGCGCCATGCAGCACGCCATGCACCGGCGCGTCCAGCGCAGCGATGATTTGGTTGCGATCTTCCGCGCTGGTCAGGTCTGCGGTCAGCATGCGGTGCGGCAGGCCGGAGATGGCTTGCAGGCTGGCCAGAGAGTTGGCTAGCCGCTCCGGGTCGCGACCTATTCCGATCACTTCGGCGCCCAGTTTGGCGCAATGCAGGGCGGTGGCGTGGCCGAGACCGGAGGTGGCGCCGGAGATCAGGATGCGCTTGCCTTGCAGGGAGAATGGATTGAAGCCGGACATGGATTTATACCTCGATCAATGCGGGAACGGCAGCCGGGCCGATATCCACAATACAGCTTGCCCAGGACAAGCCGACGCCAAAACCGCTCATGAGCAGGCGTTGCGACCCCTGTGAGATCGCCTCGCGCGCATGAACGGTAAGGGTGAGCGGAATGGAGGCGGAGCTGGTGTTGCCGAAATCATAGAGCGTGCTTGGGACGCGTTCGGGCGGAAGCGCCAGTTTTTTGCGTATGGTTTCGTTGATCATGCGGTTTGCCTGGTGGAATAGATACCACTGAATGTCCTCTTTCTGCATTCCTGCTTGTGTCAGCAGCGACTCTACAGCTGGCGGCACGCGAGAAGTGGAGAAGTTGAGGATGGCGGGACCATCCAGCACGATATCCACCTGACGGCGGATGACGCCGTCTTCTCCTGGTTTGGCTTCCAGGTATTCGGGCAGCAGCGGGTTGCGGTTGCCGCCTGCCGGGCAATAAATGGCCTTGTAGCCCGAGCCATCGGAATAAAGGTCAAAATAGGCAGGTGGCGCGGATTCGTCATACTCCAGCGCGGTGGCGGTGCCAGCATCGCTGAACAGCACGGCGAATCCCTGATCCTGCGAGTTGGGGTTGGTCGATTTGTCGCCGACCAGCAGCAGCGCCTTCTTGAGCTTGCCCGCAGAGATCATGCTGCCGGCAACATACAAGCCATAAGGATAGCCTGAGCAGCCCAGGTTGATGTCGAAGGCCAGGCAACTATTGGACAGGCCCATGCGATCCTGCAGGATAACGGCGCTGCCGGGATAGGGATAGTCTGGAGATTGCGTCACCACCACCAGGGCGTCAATCTCGTCCCTGGCCCAGCCAAGGTCGGCCATGAGTTTTTCCGCGGCATGCTGCGCGAGATCAGAAAAACAGAGGCCCGCTGGAGATTGCCGCCTTGAAGCAATGCCGATGTTGCGCACCAGCCGTTCGCGCATCGAAAGCTGCTCTGGCGGACAATCCAGGTTGGATACCGAGTTTTTAGGCACGCAGGATGCCACACCTGCGATACGGACATGATGCAAGACTGACTGAGCCATGGAAGTTCCTACGTAGGTTTAACTGCTGAGCTGGAGTAGATCATTGATGGTGCGGCAATTCTTGAGATCTTCACCGGTGATCGTCTTGTTGTATTCCATGCTGAACATGACGATGATGCCCAGTGCCGCAAGGGAGTCCCACTCGGGGAGCGAGGCAAGCTCAGTATCGGCTGTGATGGGCACAGGTTCCTGGAAGTCAACGGCTTCGTTAAATTTTTCGATAAATGTTTCAATGTTGTCCATATATATTCCCAATGAAGTTAATGGGGAGTGGTAACAGCCAGATTGACGGTATTCACTATTCGATTGATATCTTCATGCGTCATGAAGGGTGAAAACGGTAGACCGATCAGGCCCGAAGCTACAGCTTCTGCCACAGGCGTCGGCTGCTTGATGATGGGAGCCACTTTCGCGGCATGCTGGTGCAGGAGCGGCTGGTACCAACGCCGGGTGGCGATTTGCCGTTGCTGGCAGATTTTTTCCAGCCGGTCGCGCGCTTCCGCCGCCATGCGCAGACAGAAAATCGTTGGTGCGGCCAGTGTAATGCCTGCCTGCCATTGCAGGCGGTCGCCACAAGCTTCTTCCAGCGCCTGGCGATAAGCATGGTAAATGCCTTGTCTGCACCTGGCTTGTGCATCCCATTGGTCCAGGCTGGCATGGGCGACGGCGGCATGGTATTCGGACAGCTTGGCGTTACTGCCGACAAACGAGAGATGTCCGACCGGGAAACCGGCATTCGAGTCGAGGTTGATACCGAAATTGCTGAGCTGGCGGATATGGGCATTGATGACGCTGTTGCCGCTGACGACCAGCCCGCCCTCGCCTGCCGCGAGCGATTTGGTGGCATGCATGCTGTAGATGACCGGAATATCTGGTGCTTCCACCCACTGGCTGCCGAACGCGCCTGCGGCGTCGATTACGACATGGATGCCGGATTTGCGCTGGAAGCTGCTCCATTGCCGGGTATCTTGTGGCTGGCCGAATGCGGCGACGGCCAGCACGGCACGCGCGCCGGTCTGGATGGCTGCTTCTGTGGCTATTTCCGGCGTTATCAGCCAGCTTTGTGGGTCGATATCGGCAATCACCGGCGTATAGCCCGCACGGATGATGGCGGTGAGCGAGGCGACAAATGTCAGGGCAGGCACAATCACCTTGCTGCCCGGCGGCAGGTCGAGACTGCTGAGCGTCAGTTCCAGTCCGAGCGTGGCACTGCTGGTGGTAGTGACGTGAATGGAGTGCGAGCCATGTTTTGTAAATAGTGTCGCCAGGCGTGCTTCGAGCGCGGTATTGAGCGGGCCAAAGTTCGAGTAATGGCGATTGGCATCTAATTGAGCCAGGTAAGGCGCGAGCGCCTCCTGGTCAGGCAATAACGGCGTCAGCAGCGGAATGGCGGCGTGTGGATTCATACGGCTGGTGCCTGCTTCCGGGCATACGCGCTGCGCAGCTGCTCCAGATCGGCCAGACCCGGGGTCGTGAGATTGAGGAATTTGGGCGACCCCAGCAGATAATTGAGCCACATCCGGCGATAACTGGCTTCAAGATCGTGGCAGCGCCCGGCATAATCCATGAGTGCAGATTGCTGCAGTATCCGACGGGCGCTGGCGCGGTGTTCAGTCAATTGTTCGGGATTATCGAGCAGGTGCAATACCTTGGCGACGTAATCATCTTCGTTTTTGGCTACCCACTGACCTAGGCCCAAGCCCTTGAGCATGGCGGACGTGGATGCGGAGACAGCGTCCGTTGCATCCATGGCAATCACCGGTAGCCCCATCCATAAGGTATGCAGGCTTGTCGTGCCGCCGGAAAGAGGAAAGGTATCCAGCGCAATATCCACAAGCTGGCCACGCGTCATGAATTCCTCCATCGGTACCATGGGGGAAACGATGATGCGGTCCAGCGGCAGCTCCAGCCGCACCAGGCGCGGCTCTATCGTATTGACGGCATCTTCCACGCTTTGCTCCTGCACATGAAGCAGCAACTGCGCATCAGGCCGCGCTTCCAGGATGCGCTTCCAGAGCAGCAATACCTGATCGGTGAGTTTGCGCGAGCTGTTGAGCGAAGCCAAGGTTGGCGGGTTGCCTTGCAGCATGGGCGGCACAGGTTCCAGCGGCGCGTTCGCGGGCGGGATATAGCTGGCCATGCAGTTCAGGCGGAACAGCTTTTCCACATAGAATTGCTCGCTTCCCGCGGGGTCCATGCCGCTGTCGGTGAGGCGATAATCCATGGCCTGCATGCCCAGTGTGCCGCCCACATAGCCCAGCCAGGTGGCCTGCACGGGCGCGGCGCGGCGTGCGAACGTGAATAGGCGGTGCCCATGGGTGTGTCCGGAAAGGTCGACCAGGATATCTATCTTGTGTTTGCGGATCAGGCTGTGCAGCGCGTCATCGCTGAGCGAGCCTACATCGTGCCAATGCGGCACCAGCGTTTTCAGTCTTGCGGTGACAGCATCCTGCTGCTGGCTGGTGGAGTAAACGAATACTTCTACCCGCTCCGGGGAGTGGTGGGCGAACACCGGCTCCATGAAATAGGCGATGGCATGGTCGCGCATGTCGCCGGACACATAGCCGATGCGCAAGACCCGGTCGGGCGAGCGGTCATTGCCGAACGGGGCGGCATTCTTGCCCAGAGGGTCGGCAAAGCGCTGGCCCCATGTTTCATATAGCTGGCGCTTCAGGGCGGGGTCGGGCTTGGTGATCGAATGGATGTTGGCGCGGTCCAGCGCATACGTGGCATTGTCCGGCTGCATTTCCGCGGCGTGGTCGATGAAGGCGCGGGCTTCTTCGTGGCGGCCCAGGTAGAAGTAGGTGATTGCCAATCCGTAGATGGCCTCGATATTCTGCGGGTCCATGCCCAGCACGAACTCCATGGTTTCCGCCGCTTGCTGGTATTTCATGGTGCGCAGGAACAGGTTGCCGATCTTGATCCAAGTGGGGAGATGGCCCTCGCCCGGCTCCAGTGAAGCCGTGTATTTTGCCAGGGCTTCCAGGTAATTGTGCCCGGCCTCGGCAGCCAGGCCGGCCTTGAATAATGCCTGTGATTGTGCGGATGGCTGTTGCGACAATTTTCTGCCTTGTTCTCGTAATGTGCGCCCTGGATAAACTGTCGAAGCCTATATGTCGCCAGATTATCAGTCAAGCAGGGGTTGCGGGCTCAGTTCCATGCCTTGTGCATCTTACTATCGGCCTTCTGGTGGAGATATGACGAGCAGGAGGGGAAATAGCTGCCTGTTCAAGCATTTCAAAGAGGGAGCAAGCCAGGATAGATTGCTAATTGGCTATGAACCTACGTAAAATAACGGCTTGTAGGCGGCGAGGCCGCTGAATCCAACATTCGTTCATTTCACTTGTGCAATCTCGCTTGTGTCATTCATAGGGTAGTATCAATTGATTCATCTGACCATCAACGGAAATCCACGGCAGTTTGACATCGAGCGCCTGACGGTGGGCGAGCTGGTAGAAAAGCTGGGACTAGCCGGAAAGCGCCTTGCAATTGAACGCAATGGCGAAATCGTGCCGCGCGGCAGTTTTGTCGAGACGGTATTGAGCAGTGGCGACAAACTTGAAATCGTAGGCGCGGTAGGAGGCGGTTAATGGATACATTGAATATTGCAGGCAAGGACTACAACTCCCGCCTGCTGGTGGGCACGGGAAAATACAAGGATTTCGAGCAAACCCGCGCGGCAATTGACGCCAGCGGCGCCGAGATCGTCACAGTGGCTATCCGCCGCACCAATATCGGCCAGAATGCGGGCGAGCCTTCCCTGCTGGAATACCTGCCGCCGGAAGAGTTTACCTATTTGCCGAACACCGCAGGCTGCTACAGTGCGGAAGATGCCGTGCGCACCTTGCGCCTAGCGCGCGAGCTGTTGGACGGGCACAAACTGGTCAAGCTGGAAGTGCTGGGCGATCCCAACACGCTTTACCCAAACATGCTGGAAACCATCAAGGCGGCTGAAATCCTCATCAAGGACGGTTTCGACGTCATGGTCTACTGTTCGGACGATCCCATCATCGCCAAGCAGCTCGAAGAGATGGGCTGCGCTGCCGTGATGCCGCTGGCCTCGCTGATCGGCTCCGGCATGGGCATCCTCAACCCGTGGAATTTGCAGATCATCATCGAGAACACCAAGATTCCCGTGCTGGTGGATGCGGGCGTGGGCACGGCTTCCGATGCCGCCATCGCCATGGAGCTGGGTTGCCAGGGCGTGCTCATGAACACCGCGATTGCCGCGGCGAAAGACCCGGTGCTGATGGCGGGCGCCATGAAGAAAGCCATCGAGGCCGGGCGCGAGGCATTTCTCGCTGGGCGCATGCCGCGCAAGCTTTACTCCGCCTCGCCCAGCTCGCCCACCAGCGGCATGATCGGCAAATAAGGAGTATAGAATCTCATGGCCCAGGACAAGCGTTATGCTTTCTCAGTCAAGGTGGAAACCGCGTTTGTGCCTGAACAGTCGGATGTGGAACAGAACCGCTACGTATTCAGCTATACCATCCATATCGAGAACACCGGGAATGTAGCGGCGCAATTGATCAGCCGCCACTGGATCATCACCGATGCCGCAGGCAAGACGCAGGAAGTGCGTGGTCTGGGCGTGGTGGGTCAGCAGCCCTTGCTGAAGCCTGGCGAGCATTTCCAATACACCAGCGGCACCGTACTGGAGACTCCGGTAGGTGAAATGCGCGGTTTTTATCACATCACGGCGGAAGACGGCACGCAATTCGATAGCGAAATTGTGCCCTTCAAGCTCAATATGCCGCGGGTATTGCATTAAACTGATGAAAGCATTTCTTTCTGGATTGCGCCGCCGGAGTTGGCTGTTGGCTTTGTTGTTGGCGGCTTGTGGCGGACATCAGCACGTCAAGGTCGAGCAGCAACCCTGCCAATGCCCAGCTCAACCGGTGCCGGAGCAACCCAAGCAGCCGCCTGTAACACCCCCAGCCAGCAAGATTCCTGATTATGGCCTGCTCAAGCAGGCGCGTTGGCAAGACCTGGCCGGGTTCGACCAAGCGCAATTGAGCGCAGCCTGGCCTGCCTGGCTGTTGGGCTGCAATACCCTGAAAAACCGCCAGCCCTGGCAGGCAGCCTGCGATGCGGCAAGCCGTCTGCCGCAAATCCCCACGGAAGCGCAAGTGCTTGCTTACTATCAGCAGCATTTCAACGTGTATCAGGCGAGCAACCAGAATGGCGGCGATACCGGCCTGGTGACGGGATATTATGAACCCAGGCTGAAAGGCAGCCGAGTCAAGACGGCGCAGTATCGTTATCCCTTGTATTCCCGCCCTGACGACCTGATTACCGTGGAGTTGGCCAGCCTGTTTCCTGAGTTGGCCAACAAGCGCGTGCGTGGACGGGTTGTCGGTACCAAGCTGGTGCCTTACTACACCCGAGCGGAAATCGAGAATGGACAAGCGGTAATGGCAGGCCGTGAACTGTTCTGGGTCAATGATCCGGTGGAGTTGTTCTTTCTGCAGGTGCAGGGTTCCGGCCTGATACAGCTTGATAATGGCGAAGCGGTGCATGTGGGCTATGCCGACCAGAACGGCATGAGCTACCAGTCGATCGGCCGTACCCTGGTTGAGCGCGGAGAGCTGACGTTGGACAAGGCTTCCATGCAGGGCATCAAGCAATGGGGGCGTCAGAACCCCGGCAAATTGCAAGAGTTGCTGAATACCAATCCCAGCTATGTTTTCTTCCGTGAGTTGCCCCCCAACCTGCCGGGGCCATTGGGCGCATTGGGCGTGCCTATCCTGGCAGAGCGCGTGGTGGCGGTGGATCCAAAGTTTATTCCATTGGGGGCTCCGGTATTTCTCGCCACGACGTATCCCAACAGCAGCACGCCGCTCAACCGGCTGGTGATGGCGCAGGACACCGGTGGAGCGATCAAAGGTGGAGTGCGCGCAGATTTCTTCTGGGGAGCGGGCGATGCTGCTGGCCAGCAGGCTGGCGCCATGAAGCAGGAAGGCCGGATGTGGGTATTATTGCCCAAGGGCTTCCCATTACCCAATCAGGGCGACTAACAAAACTCTCTTGAGTTGTTGTAATTGGTCTTGTCTAACTACTGCTGCTGTGGCAGAGCACTTAATCAGGAGCAATTTGCTGAGTTTTGTTAATCACTTAAACTGCCTGGTAGTTTTATATGTGAGTTATAAAGAAAAGGGAGCTAAAAGCTCCCTTTTGACCATGTGTTGCAGTAATCGCTTAGCGATTGCAAACGTACATGGTGACTTCAAAACCAAAACGCATTTCAGTAACTTCTGGCTTGGTCCACATAATCAATCTCCTTGGCTGGCAATGTTGGGGTTGACGTTTTGCAAATGACAGAACGTGATGCCACTTTACGTCAGGTAAGCTGGATTGGCATGTGTGCCAGCCATTAAAACCTGCTCATGAAAATCATGAGCAGGTTTGGGAATCAGCTATGCTTTTCGGCAGCCTTTTCCAGTTTCTCTCCGCCCTTCTGTATATCCTGGCCCGCGCCCTTCATGGTGTTGCAACCGGTCATGGCGATCAATCCGCATAGCATCAGAAATGCTGTCAGCTTTTTCATGGTGTGCTCTCTTTCACAGAGTAATGATGATTGTTGTGCGGTCAATATAGTAGGTTCGGTTCAACAACAGATTCAGGCGCATGCTGAATCTTATGTAGGATATTTCCTACATGACATCTGATCTTGAGCGTAACCTGAACCAGGTTAATCCACCGATAGCTACTAAGACCAGCCCACCTATTGTTACAGTGATCGGGATGACGGGCAGTTGCTGTTTGCTCAGCAGGATGTAGATTCCCATCATCAGCAGCATGCTCAGGTTCTCGAACAGGTTCTGGATGGAAATGGCATGGCCCGCGCCGACCGATTCATGGCCTCTTTCCTGCAACAATGCATTGAGGGGCACGGCATAGAAACCACCCAGCAGCCCGATCAGCAGCAGGCAGGCAATGGCGGTGTAAATGTTGCTTGTATAGGCAAACATCATGATTGCCAGCCCGATCAATATGCCTGCAGGCAATGCGCGATTGACGGTGCGCAGGTCCACCCAGCGCGCGGCAGCAATGGCGCCAATGGCAATGCCAATTGCGACCGCGCCACTGAGGTTGGCTGGCGTGCTCAGGTCATTGATGTGCAATGCGACCGGTACCCAGGCCACCAGCAGGAAACGCAGAGTGCTGCCTGCTCCCCAGAAAATGCTGGTGCCGATGATGGAGAAACGCGCATCACGGTCTCGCATCAGGCGCATGGTGGTCTGGATAAAGTCGCGGCACATGACCGCCGGGGCGAATGTGGCCAGCGGATGCGAAGGCGGCAGGCGTGGGATCAATAGGTTGATGGCGGCTGCGAGCAGGTAGCCAGCCGCGATTGCATAGAGTGCGCCAGCCAGCCAGATATCAGCGAGCCAGCCGCCCAGGACTGCACCGAGCAGGATGGCGACGATGGTGGAGCCTTCCATCAGGCTGTTGGCCTTGACCAGCTTGTCCACGGCCACCAGTTCGCTAAGGATGCCGTACTTGGCAGGAGAATAGGCTGCCGCGCCCAGCCCGACCATGCCGTAGGCCAGCAAGGGATTGAGTCCAGTGAGCATGGCCGCGGCACCGAGGAACTTCATGCAATTGGCAATCAGCATGACTCTACCTTTGGGGAAGGTATCGGCAAACGGCCCCACGAACGGCGCCAGCACGATATAGGCGATCACAAAGAATTCCTGCAGCAGTGGAATCTGCCAGGCTGGCGCGCTGCCTGCCTTGAGCAGGGCTATGGCGGCGAACAGCAAGGCGTTATCGGCCAGCGCCGAGATGAACTGCGCGAGCATGACTGCCAGCATGCCGCGGCTGAGCAGAGAGGTATGAGCGGTCGAGATAGGATGGGCGGCCATGGTTATCTTTCTTTTTCTGCCATTTGCTTGAGGGTGACGTAATCGGTTTTTCCTGTACCCAGCAGCGGCAATGCCTTGACGATGACGATCTTGCGGGCAATCGCCAGTTCGCTGTCGCCAGTGCTGCGAGCGGCATGTGCCAGGGCATCGCGGCTGAGTGCGGGATCGGTAGTGTACAGCAGGATATTTTCACCGCGATGTGTGTCAGTTTGTGTAGTGGCGGCGTGCTGGTGCTCAGGAGATGCCAGGCGAGCCAGGGTTTCCACGGTTTCCAGTGAAACCATCTCGCCTGCTACCTTGGCAAAGCGTTTGACGCGCCCCTGGATGGTGACGAAGCCGCGCACATCCATGCTGACAATGTCGCCTGTGTCATACCAACCGCCCGGTGGCGGTTGCAGGTTGCCTGGGTTGTCGTAAAAATAATATCCCAGCATGACATTTGGCCCCTTGACCTTGAGCAGCCCTCCATTGTCAATGCCGGGAACCGGCTCCAATTGATGTTGCAAGCCGGGCAGCAGCATGCCGACGCTGCCGGCCTGGTATGCCATCGGCGTATTCACGGCCAGGACCGGTGCGCATTCGGTGGCGCCGTAACCCTCCAGGATACGGATACCGAACTTGTCCATCCAGAGTTGACGGACGTCGTTGCTGAGTTTTTCCGCACCTGCAACCACGTAGCGCGTCTTGTAGAAATCGTATGGATGAGCGAATTTGGCGTAATTGCCGAGGAAGGTGCTGGTGCCGAACAGGACGGTGCAGCCGCGGTCGTAGATGACTTCCGGGATGATGCGGTAATGCAGCGGTGACGGGTAGATGAATACCCGGGTGCCGCATACTAATGGCAGGATGCCGCCGCAGGTGAAACCGAAAGTGTGGAATAGCGGCAAGGCCATCATGAATTTGTCGCGGTGTGAAAAATCGATCACGGCGCGAATCTGCGCGATATTGGCAAGAATACTGCGATGGCTGTGCACAACGCCCTTGGGCTTGCCTTCCGAACCTGAAGTGAACAACACCACGGCAGGCGCATCGGGGTTATGCACGTGGGCGATACGCTTGGGGAAGCGCAGCGCATACAACACTAGCCATAGCTTGTCTGCCAGGGTAAATGTGCTGCGCATATCTTCCAGATACACGATATTGAGGTTTTCCAGTCTGGCGACAGTGTCTGTCAGCTTGGCGGTTTCGAGGAATTGACGTGAAGTGATGACAGTCCTGATGCCGGCGGCGATACAGGCATTCTGCATACCGCTGGCTCCTGCGGTGTAGTTGAGCATGGCCGGGATGCGGCCCAGTGCGCTCATGCCGAAGATCAGACATACCGTATTGGTGACATTCGGCATCAATACCCCTACGGTTTCACCCTCGCGGCTGATCTTGCCAGCAAGCCGTCCCAGCGCCAGGGTTTTCTTGAGGACAGTGCCGTAATCCTCTTCCACCTGCTGCATGTCTTCTATCAGCGTGCGTTTGCAGCCATAAGTGTCTATCGCATTGAGCAAGGCGCCATATAAGGTATTGGTCGGTTCGGAAGCAAACATCATTTCCTGCATGATGCCTTGCATCTTTTCGCCTGCGAGACGGCGCCTTTGCTTGGCGCTCGGCGCATCCGGCATGGGCAGCGAAGTGGCGGGCAGGATGGTCAATGAAATGCGGGGGAGCATTTGACGCGGAAAATCATGCTCCAGACGGCTGAACCAGCTCCTGGATGCGCCATGGATGCGTACCGGCAGGATGGTGGCGCCGGTCTTGGCGGCAACGAAAGCCGGGCCATCATAGACTTTCATGAGACTGCCGGTGAGTGTAATGCGGCCTTCCGGGAAGATCATCACTGATTCGCCGGCTTCCAGCAGGCGAATCACTTTCTTCATCGCCAGCGGGCTGTTGGTATCGACCGCCAGGTGGGAAACATGGCTCAATATCCAGCGGAAGAACCAGTTGTCGAGCACGGTGGTATGGACCACGAAGGTGGTGCGCACCGGCAGGAACAAGCCGAGCAGAAAACCATCGAGCAGGGATTCGTGGTTGCTGATGATCAGGAGCTTTTCTGCAGGGGGAATGTGTTCCTGCCCCCGTATCTGGATGCGGAATAACAAACGGGTGATGGCTTTGGTCAACGTCAACAGCATGCGTGGTTTCCTGTCAGATTTCTTGTTGGATGTAATCAAGCACGTTTTGCAAAACAGCCTGCATATAGTCCTTGTCAATGGAAAACAGGACTTCCTTGCCGACCTTTGCGCTTCTTAGTGCCCCGCCTTGCTCCAGCACCTTCAAATGGTGGGTAATGGCAGTACGGCTCAGGTCAAAAGCAGCGACAATCTGGCTGATGCTCAGGCGCTCGCCAGATTCAAATGCAAGCAGAATGCGCTGTCGATGCGCATCTCCCAATGCAACGAACAGGTCGGAAATACGTTGCCATTCGTCTGGGATGGTGATGGATGTTTTCATGACTAAATAATTAGTTATTTAGTTTTTTCAGTCAACAAGTTTTTTTCAAAGATGCTGCGTGATTCGCTAATATGCCGGATAAATCACAGGAAATGCTTGGGATGCCTGCGGTATTGGAAATGTCCTTGATGAAGAACCGGCCTCGACTATTTGAATGAATGGCGTTGCATGCAAGAAGTAAGAGACACAACAAGCCTTTGCGAGAAAATTACCGCTGACGGCTTTAGTTTTATCGCGGGACAGCAGATAAGGGAATGGTTGCTGGCAGAAAATCCGCAGGCATTGTCGGATTGGGATGTTTTCGATGGCAGTTGGGATGGCATGCCGCTGGATGCCTATATGGCGGATGGAGGGCGTTACCGCCGCCGCCGCTTCGCGACGCTGAGTGCGGAAGCTACCGGCCCCATCACACTGGAGCCGCACCAGCCGCATTATCAGAGCCGGGAATACAATGCATTGAATGGCGGGATTGCCCGCGTTTACGAGCCCATACCCGATTCCTTGATTCAGGGAGCCACCATGCAGGGTGTGCTGCAGCTCAGCCGTGATTTATTCAGTCGCTTGCGTCCGCAGGCAAGCTGGCATATCGAGGTGCACCAGTTCAGGATTGAGGCGAGTCAGCAGGAGCATGGTCATCCTGCGCCTGAAGGCATACACCGCGATGGGGTGGATTATGTCCTGGTGATGATGGTCAAGCGCGTGAATATTTCCAGTGGCACCACGACATTACATGATCTGGATAAAGTAGTGCTGGATAGCTTTACGCTGACCAATCCGCTGGATTGGGCCATGGTGGACGACAGGCGTTGCATGCATGGAGTGACGCCGGTCGAGCAGATTGATCCTAAGTTGCCAGCCTATCGTGATGTGATGGTGGTCACGTTCAGGAAGAAGACGTGAGCGTGTGGATATCAGCAAGGCATGCTGATCGGGAGTTAGGGATATCCACACGTCTATGTTTTGCTTGCCATGGTGTGGGATAAAGAGAGATGAATCATTCAATACCCATAATCCGCATGCTGTTGCTGACCCTGCTCTTGGCGAGCGGGCACGGCGTTGCCGAACCACTGGAGAAGATCAGCCTGCAACTTAGGTGGTATCACCAGTTTCAGTTTGCTGGTTATTATGCGGCACAAGCAAAAGGCTACTATCGGGACGAAGGCCTGGATGTCGAGATCAGGGAAACCGACATGCAGCGCACTGTTATCGGCCAGGTGGTCTCAGGAGCGGCGCAATATGGCGTGGATGATGCCGGTATTGTGCTGGCACGGCTCCAGGGCAAGCCGGTCGTGGCGCTGGCGGCTATCTTCCAGCATCCTCCCTATGTACTCCTGAGCAAGAAATCCACGGGCATTAGCAGCCCGGCTGATCTGGTTGGCAAGCGTGTCATGTTGACCAACGTAGATTGGGTGAGTGCACAGCATAACGCCCTGTTGCTCAAGCATGGCATTAATCCCCAGGATGTCACTGTCCTGCCACGTGGCAAGCTGGAAGACTTGCTGGAAGATAAAGTGGACGCCATGTCTGCTTATGCAACGGTGGAGCCGTTGCGCATGATGGAACGGGGTTTTGAGCCTGCAATATTGGCGGCGATGGATTTCGGCGTCGATTTCTATGGCGACACCCTGTTTACCAGCGAAGTAGAGTTAAAGGGGCATCCGCGGCGGGTGGAGGCATTTGTACGCGCTAGCCTCAAAGGCTGGAAATATGCCCTGGACAACCCGCACGAAGTCGCCCAGATCATTCAGGCTATGCCATCCGCGAGAAAACCTGTCCCGACTATCAGGGAATTGATGTATGAAGCCAAGGAAATGGAGCGTTTCATACAGCCCAGTCTGGTCGAGCTTGGTCATATGTCGCGCGTGCGCTGGGAATTCATTGCCCACACTTTTGCCGAACTTGGCATGGTGCCGGCTGGGTATTCTCTGGATGGATTCCTTTGGCGGGAAGAAGTTGACCATGCAGCCTTGATCAAATGGTTTGCTAGCGGATTGGTGGTGATCGGGCTGGTTGCGTGCCTAATCGTGCTCTGGAACCTGCAAATTCGCAGGCAGGTGCGTGTGCGCACCCATGCGTTGCACACGGAAATTCGCCAGCGGCAACGAGTTGAGCAAGAGCTGAAATCCAGCCAGGAGCAAGTCAGGCTAATTTTTCATACCGTGTCCGCCGGGATCGCCATGACCACGATAGATGGACGTTTTCTGCTGGTCAATCCGGCTTTCTGCGACATTGTGGGCTACTCGGAACAAGAACTGGAACACCTGTATTGTCACGATCTTGGGGATGCGCAGGATGAGCAGCACAGCAGGCAGAAACTGCTGAATGGCGAGGTGGCCTGCTCTGTCACGGAAGGGCGCTACAAAACCAAGTCGGGTAGCCTAGTCTGGGTGCGCGTTAGTTCAACCCTGATTCAGGATCCGGACGGTACGCCGTCCAGCCTGATCAAGGTGGTAGAAAACATCGAGCAGCAGAAGCGGCAAGAGGGATTGCAGGCGCAGCAGCAATATTTGCTGGAGCGTATTGCCGCTGGTGCCGAATTGGACGATGTATTGCTGGCCACTGTGGAACTGATGGAAAAGCAATTCCCGGACATCATGTGTTCGATCATGCTGCTCGATAATTCAGAGAGGTTCAGCAAGAGCATTGCGTCGCGGCTGCCGCCAGCCTATCTGGACAAGCTCAAGGGATTGCAGATCGGCCCAGCTGTGGGTTCGTGCGGCACGGCGGCTTACGAGCGTCGCACTGTCGTCGTCACAGATATCCAGCGGGATGCGCTTTGGGAAAATTATCGGGATGTTGCCCGCCAGTTTGGCCTGGGCGCTTGCTGGTCCATGCCGATATTCTCAGGCAGCCAGCAATTGCTGGGCACTTTTGCCGTATATCGTGCCGCGCCCCATGTTCCCGGACCATATGAGATGGAAATGGTGAGCACATGCTCCCATATCGTTGGCATCGCGATTGAGCGGCATTTGGCTGAAGAGCATCTCAAACTGCTGGAAACCAGCATTGCCCGCCTCAATGATATTGTCCTGATTGTCGAGGTCGATCCTGGCGGTGTAAAAGCCCCGCATATTATTTTTGCCAACAAGGCCTTTGAACGGCTGACCGGCTACGCTGCAGAAGAAGTGATTGGCAAGGATCCAGCCCAGCTCAATGGCCCGGTAGCGCAGATGGATGAAATGCAGCGAGTGCAGTCAGTGCTGCTCGAAGGTCACTCTGTGCGCACGGAACTGACTCATTACACAAAAAATGGGGAGACCATCTGGCTGGAGATGGATATCTTGCCGATTGCGAATAGTGCTGGCGAATTCATGCATTGGGTGTCGGTCGGCCGCGATGTGACCGAGCGCAAGGCGGCCGAGAGTAGAATCCAGCACCTGGCTTTCTACGATATGTTGACCAATCTGCCGAACCGGCTGCTGTTGCTGGACCGCTTGGATCAGGCCCTGCTCAACAGCATACGGCTGCGCCGTTCTGGTGCGCTGCTGTTTCTCGACCTGGATAATTTCAAGACGCTCAATGATACGCATGGTCATGATTTCGGCGACATGCTGCTGGAGCAGGTGGCGCAGCGTTTGCTAGACAGTGTGCGTATTACCGATACCGTGGCGCGTCTGGGCGGGGATGAGTTTGTGGTGGTGGTGGAAAACCTGAGCGAACAACACAATGAGGCAGCCCACGAAACCACAATGATTGCCGACAAGATATTGTTCGCCTTGAGCCAGCCATTCAAATTGGCGGAGTATGAGCATTATTCATCATGCAGCATCGGCGTGGCGTTGTTCAGCAATACGCAGCAGGCGACGGTAGACGAGTTGCTGAAACGGGCAGACTTGGCGATGTACCAGGCGAAGGCTGCTGGCCGTAATACGTTCCGTTTCTTTGATCCTGCCATGCAAGCCTTGATTACCAAGCGCGCAGCCATGGAAGAAGATTTGCGCCAGGCATTGCGGCGCGATGAGATGCGGCTTTATTACCAGCCGCAGGTGAATAGCCGTGGCCAATGGCTGGGGGCGGAAGCCTTGTTGCGCTGGGAGCATCCGCAGCAGGGCGTGCTTTCTCCTGTGGCGTTTATTGAGCTGGCTGAGGAAACCGGCCTGATTCTGCCGATTGGGGAGTGGGTGCTGCAAACTGCCTGCAAGCAATTGGTGGCATGGTCTGAGCGCGAAGAGACAGCAAATTTAAGCTTGTCAGTGAATATAAGCGCCCGCCAGCTTCACCAGCATGACTTCATCGACCAGGTGTTTTCCATCCTCAAGCAGACGGGAGCCAATGCGCAATATCTCAAGCTGGAACTGACGGAAAGCATCCTGGTGGAGAATGTCGAGGAAACCATCGTCAAGATGAATACGCTCAAGAACATGGGCGTGAGTTTCTCCATGGATGATTTCGGCACGGGCTATTCCT
Organism: Methylobacillus sp.; assembly: GCF_036844465.1. Taxonomy (NCBI): domain Bacteria; kingdom Pseudomonadati; phylum Pseudomonadota; class Betaproteobacteria; order Nitrosomonadales; family Methylophilaceae; genus Methylobacillus; species Methylobacillus sp. The sequence goes on along the minus strand of NZ_DAIUFW010000004.1, from coordinate 144,365 downwards.
CGCTGACTTACCTGAAACGTTTGCCCTTGTCGCAGCTCAAGATAGACCGCTCTTTTGTGCGCGATGTGCTCGATGACAGCAATGACGCTTCCATTGTGCAAACCATCATTGCACTGGGCCAGGGGCTGGGGCTGGCAGTGATTGCCGAGGGTGTGGAAAACCGCGAGCAGCAATTATTCCTGGAGGAGCATGGATGCCGGGCCTATCAGGGATATCTATTTGGCAAGCCGCAGCCGGTGGAACAGTTTGAGCAGGAGATGAAGAGCCGGCGAATTTGACAGATAGGTGTTTTTTGGGAATTATTCCTTCAATAACATGAATTTCTTCATGTTTTAAACACATGACTGGAGGAGTAATGCCATGAAAAAAGCATTGTATTTAGGTTTGGCCGCACTTGCTTTTTCGAGTGTCACATTCACTGTACAGGCAGCAGAAGAAGAATTTTATGGTGTGATCGAAAGCCGACCCGAGGGAACGAATGTGGGTACCTGGGTAGTTTCCGGGCGTACGCTGGAAGTAACCAATGCCACTGAGCTCGAACAAAAGCATGGACCGCTGGTAGTGGGCGCCTGTGTTGAAGTCGAGATCGAAGGCGGCGTGGTGGAAGAAATAGAAAGCAAGAAAAAGGATAAATGCGCTCAATAAACGCATATATTCAATTAACGATATTGATTTCAAAACCAGCCAGCCCACAGTCTTGTGGACTGGCTGGAATCTTTGAAAAAGATGTTCTCCAGATAGTTTCTACGGCGGCGTCTGCCCCTCTCTTGGCATGATGGGGTGGAAAGTTGACTAGCCATATACTGCATCTTCTTGATTAGCGATATGCTACTACCTTGGACTGCATAAGGCAGTTCAAGAGCTCCTTTTCCTTATTCCTCTGAAGATGTCGCTATGATGCAAGAATCCGCTTCTGCCATTGAAATTGCGCGTCAGGCCCTGATGCAGCTTGCCTCGCGCAAGATTCCCCCCACACCTGACAACTTTCGCACCGTCTATGATGAAATTGCCGGGGTGGCGTCGGTAGACCGCTCGGCCGAGCTTGCCAATGCGCTAGATGAAACCTTGCTGGTCGCCGGCCTGCAGAACCCCAAGTACATTGCATCCGCCCAGGCCATCAAGCAATCGATAGAGGCAGGAAACTGGACGCGGTTCAAGGAACAATTGGGTGGATTGCTGCCACAAGCCACAGGCGCGGGCGAAATCAGCTGGCCGACAGCGTTGCGCCATTTGCTCAAGCAAATGGAAGCTAGCCATAAGGGCGTGACCTTGAGCCGCAAACGTGAAGGGCTGCAACGCCTGCTTGGCAATTTCGAGCATGACCCCGCCTTGCCGCAGAAAATTCATGCCTTGGCGGATTCATGGGGAACAGCGGGTACGGATGTCCTGGCAGTTGGAGACGAGGCTGAGGAAGAGGCTGCCATGATGTCACCCACCGGACAGCCTGACACGGGGCGCGAACCTGCACGCGCCTACTATGCGCGTATTGCCGACCACTGGCGCAATATGCTGATGCGCATGGTCAACCTGATCGTGATTCCGCAACTGGCAGCCTGGCCGGAAATGGAAAAGAAAGCAGAGGCCTTGCTGGAGGATATCCGCCTGGCTTATGCGGAAAACGATGTGCTGAAACAGGCGGAAAACCTGAAATCCGTCCTCTTCACGCTGGAAATGCATGGCGATACCCAGCAGCGTACACAGGAGGGCCTGCTGCAATTGCTGCGGCTGCTGATGACCAGCATGAACGAACTGATCATGGAGGATAAATGGCTGCATGGCCAGGCGACGATTGTGCAGGAAATGCTGCAAAGGCCTTTGTCGCTGGATATGCTGTATGACGCGGAAAGTAGCCTGAAGGAGCTGATTTTCAAGCAAGGGCAGCTCAAGCCCCGCTTGCTGGATGCGCGGGATTCCGTGAAGAAAATGGCGGAAGTCTTTGTAGCGCGGCTGGCCGATCTCGCCGATAGCACCAGCGAATACCAGGAAAAGATCGATGGCTACAAGCAGAAGATCACGGAGACTGAAGACATCGTCGAGCTTAATACGCTAATCGATGGCATGCTGGAAGACACGCGCAGCATCAGTTTCAATATCCGCCAGTCTCGCGAGGTGCTCGTGGAAACCCAGCAGCGGGTGGTCGAGTCCGAGCGGTTGGTGCAGGAACTGACCGCCAGGCTGGAGCACGTCAATGAAGTCGCGCATGAGGATTTCCTAACAGGCACCCTGAACCGGCGTGGCATGGAGCAGGCGCTGGAGCGTGAATTCGACCGTGCCAACCGCCATGGCACTTCATTGAGCGTGGCCATGATGGATATCGACCATTTCAAGCGCCTGAACGACCAGTTGGGGCATGCCACGGGCGACAAGGCGCTGGTGCATCTGGCCAAGGTCATCAAGGAGTCGCTGCGTAGTACGGATGTGTTGGCGCGCTACGGCGGGGAAGAGTTTATTATTATCCTGCCAGGCACGGCAGAGAGTGAAGGTGTGGATATCGTAAAGCGTGCCCAGCGCGATCTCACCCGCAACTTTTTTATGCTCAATAACGAACGGGTTCTGATCACCTTCAGCGCTGGTGTTGCGCAGCGTGAGCAGGATGAAAGCGCCGAGGTGCTGTTGCCCCGCGCGGACAGGGCGCTGTACCGCGCCAAACAGGCTGGGCGCAATCTGGTGGTAGGGGCGTCCAGCCTCGATAAATGATGTCGTCTGTACCGTTTTGTTCACGACCGACGGGTGGATGCTGTTGGCGATGCGTGCTAGCATGGCTCCCTTGCCATGCTGGCTAATCTGAATATTCATTTATCTTGATCACACCTGAACGCCTGAAATACCTGTCCCTGGGCATGCTCATCCTGCTGGTTGCAGGTATCTTTATCGGGGGAGAGGCACCGGGAGCCGGTTCCCTGTTTCCGCCGCCTTGGGATAAAGCCGTACATTTTCTTGCGTTCGGTACGATAGGCGTGCTGACCGGGTTGGCGTTTCCTCGCTTGCCATTGTGGGGAGTCTGGATCGTGGTGGTGGTGCTGGGCGCGGCGGATGAACTGCACCAGATGTTTATTATCGGGCGCCAGGCTGGCCTTGACGATCTGCTGGCGGATGCCGCAGGCGGCCTGGCTGCGATGCCTGTGATCATCCTGTTGCGGCGCTGGCTTATGTTGCGCAATTGAGCGTTGACCACATCTCTGTGGGTTAACCTTGGTAGTGACATGGTGTAATCCCATGGACGCATTGTTTACAATACCGCATGACTCCTGATGTTCCGTCTTACCCCCTGCACAATCCTGCATTCCTGAAACTGCTGGCCTTCCGCGTCAGCATCACGTTTTCCTATCAGATCATGGCTGTGGTTGTGGGCTGGCATATCTTCCAGATCACGCGTGATCCCTTGTCGTTAGGGCTGATTGGCCTGGCGGAAGTAATTCCTTATTTTTGCACCGCCCTGTTTGCCGGATATGCGGTGGATCATTATTCGCGGCGCATGTTCGGCGTGATGGCGAGCGTGGTGCTGGTCATCAATGCGCTGGTGCTGGCGGCGATTGCCGCGGGATGGCTGCTGCGTGCCAATGAATCCTCGTTGTTTATTTATGCCTCGATTGCCTGTGTGGGGTTTGCACGCGCCTTCATCGGCCCTTCTTATAGCGCCCTCTTCGCCCTGGTGTTGCCGCGGCAGCAATTTGCACGTGCCGCCAGCATAGGCAGCGTGGTGTTGCAGACCGGCCTGGTGCTGGGGCCCGCGATTGGCGGCGGTGTGATCGCCTTGGCCGGAATCAGCGCCGCCTATGCGGTATCGGCCCTGTTTGCGCTGGCAGCCGCTATCGCCATGCTGGCGCTCAAGGTCAAGCAGCCTCCTGCCACGGATAGCACCCCTGTCTTTGCCAGCATTGGACAGGGACTGAGATTTGTCTTCAACAACCAGATCATGCTGGGCGCGCAGGCGCTGGATATGTTCGCCGTGCTGTTCGGCGGCGCGGTCGCCATGCTGCCGATGTTTATCCATGACGTATTCAATTACGGCCCGGAAGGGCTGGGCATATTGCGGGCCGCCCCTGCGGTGGGGGCGATTGCGACAGGGCTATGGCTGACCCGCCACCCAGTCAACCGGCACGCTGGCCGCATATTGCTGATCGCCGTCGCCGGGTTTGGCTTCAGCATCATCGCCTTTGCCTTGAGTGGCAATTTCTGGCTGGCGGCTTTCCTGTTAATGATTTCCGGCATCTGTGACGGCGTATCCGTGGTGGTGCGCAGCACCATCATGCAATTGGTTACGCCGGACGAATTGCGCGGCCGCGTGTCTGCCATCAACGGCATCTTCATCGGCTCGTCCAATGAGCTCGGCGCCTTTGAATCCGGGGTGATGGCGCGCCTGCTTGGCCTGGTGCCCTCGGTGATTTTCGGCGGAGTGATGACGATCACTGTGGTGGGCGTGGTTGCCAAATGGGCGCCGAAATTGCGCAGACTCAGTATGCGTGATCTGTATTGATGCTGCTCCGGCGTTATATCAGCATCAAATCCGGGTCGGTAAGCGTCCGGGCAATCTCATCATAAACGATACGGATGCGCTCAGGCACCGGGCCGCGCCGCGGACGATAGACATATACATTCCATGAAGGTGCAACAAACTCATCCAGGACGGTAACCAGCTTTCCGCTTCGCAGATAAGGAGTGATGAAGGTAGAGCCCAGATGGGCGAATCCCAAGCCGTCCAATGCAAGCTGCATCTCCACGGCAGAGTCGTCTGTAATGAAGCTGGGGTTCCTTGGCGCCAATTGCTGTCCGTCGGCAAAAAACCAGGGCCAATTTTTACCGCTGCTTTTGTCCACCAGCGCGATGGTAGGCATCTCATGCAGATCCTGCAGGCTGTGAGGTTTCCCAACCCGCGCAATCAGCTCCGGCGTGCCTACTACCCAGAATGACACCTTGGCCAGGGATCGCGCCACGAAGCTGCTGTCACGCAGAAAACCCACCCGCACGCCGATATCAATTTGTTGCTCCACTACATCGCTATGCGTATCCGACAGGCGCAGGTCTATCGTAATTTGCGGATATTCCCGGGAAATCCGGCTGAGGATAGGCAGCAGGAAATGCCGTCCAATCACCACGGGCGCGGTGATGCGCACCACGCCGCCAATATCGTGCTCATGCTGCTTGCCTGCGGTGAGAAACAGCTCATCCACGCTGATAATCGCCTCGCGCGCGCGCAAGGCCAACTGCTCCCCGAATTCCGTAATGCGGATCTGCCGCGTATTGCGGTAGAACAACGGCTCGCCTAGCAGCTGCTCCAGCTCTTTCACCGCGCGCGTGACGGCCTGCGGCGAGATGCTGAGCCGAGCGGCGGCCTCCTTGAAGCTGGCAGCTTCGGCAGTGGCGCAGAAGATGCGCATCATTTCCAATCGGTTGAGCATGACGATTCCAGGTAAATGACGATCACTTATTATTCCATAAAATGAAATTCTAAAATGATTATATTTCCATTTATAGAGTAGGGTGATTCCCGCATACTATTTGTATCTTATTGAAAATAAACGATATATATTAAAATATATAACGCATCACCAGTATTCTGGGAAAGAAAGGAAGCAGGATGGTAACGCTGGAAATCAACGGCAAAACCCGACAGCTCGATGTGCCAAATGACATGCCCTTGCTCTGGGCGATCCGCGACGTGGCGCAATTGACTGGCACCAAATTCGGCTGTGGCATGGCATTGTGTGGCGCTTGCACGGTGCACCTGGACAACGAGCCGGTACGGGCTTGCGTCACCCCCGTCTCCGCAGCGGTGGGCAAGAAGATCACTACCATCGAGGCGGTCGGCGAGGACAAGGTCGGACAGTCCGTGCAGAAGGCCTGGCTGGAGCTGGGCGTGGCCCAGTGCGGCTATTGCCAGGCTGGGCAAGTGATGTCAGCCACCGCGCTGCTGCGCGCCACTCCCAACCCGACAGACGATGAAATCGACGAAGCCATGAGCGGCAATATCTGCCGTTGCGGCACCTATCCCCGCATTCGTGCTGCGATCAAACTGGCCGCCAAGGGAGTCGCAAAATGAATGACATCGTGAAGGATTTGCCTGATCTCGCCCGCCGCAATCTGCTCAAGGGCATGGGCTTGGTGACCGGCCTGGCGCTGACCATCGGCGTCAACGGGCTGGTGCGGGCTGCCGCCGTGGAAGAGCCCAAGAAATACGGCGGTGACGCCATGCCGGGCGGCCTCAAGGAAGACGTGCTGGTGTTCGTCTCCATCGGTACCGATGGCATCGTCAACATTGTCGCGCACCGCTCTGAAATGGGCCAGGGCGTGCGCACCAGCCTGCCGCTGGTGATCGCGGATGAAATGGAGGCCGACTGGGCGCGCGTGAACGTGGTGCAGGCGGAAGGCAACGAAGCCAGGTACGGCAACCAGAATACCGACGGTTCGCGCAGCATGCGCCACCACTTCGATCCCATGCGTCGCATCGGCGCCACGGCCCGCATGATGCTGGAAGCGGCAGCGGCTGCCCAATGGGGTGTGCCGGTCGGTGAAGTGCAGGCGAGGCAGCACCAGGTGATACACAAGCCCAGTGGCAAGACGCTGGGCTACGGCGAGCTGGCTGCCGCTGCAGCCAGGATGCCCGTCCCTGCACGCGATAAACTCAGGCTCAAGACGCCTGCTGAATTCCGTTACATCGGCAAGCAGAGTACCCGCAATGTGGACGGACGGAAGATCGTCACGGGCAACACCCATTACGGTATCGACACTCAATTAAAAGGCATGCTGTATGCTGTGATCGCTAGGCCGCCCGTGTTCGGCGGCAAGGTGAAAACCTTCGATGCTAGCGCCGCTCTCAAGGTGCCGGGGGTGGTCAAGGTGCTGGAGCTGAAGAGCAGCAGCCTGCCGCCAGTTTTCCATCCGCTGGGCGGGGTTGCAGTCCTTGCCAGCAACACCTGGGCGGCGATCAAGGGTCGCGAAGCGCTCAAGATTACCTGGGACCTGGGCGAGAACGCTGCTTATGATTCGCAAGCCTACCGCAAGACCCTGGAAAATGCCGCGCGCAAACCGGCAAAAGCCGTGCGTAATACCGGTGATGCGGCAGGCGTACTGGCGAAAGCCAAGCAGAAATTCTCCGCCGAGTATTACCAGCCGCACATCGCCCACGCCACCATGGAGCCGCCCGCTGCCACGGCGCAGATCGTCAACGGCAAGTGCGAGGCCTGGGCCTGCGTGCAGGATCCGCAAGCCACGCTGGATGCCGTGGCCACCCATCTTGGGTTCAAGCCTGCCAATGTCAAAATCAACGTCACCCTGCTCGGCGGCGGTTTCGGCCGCAAGTCCAAGCCGGATTTCGTCGTGGAAGCTGCCCTGCTCTCCCAGTCCTTGAACGGCAAGCCGGTCAAGGTTACCTGGACGCGCGAGGACGACCTGCACCACGACTATTTCCATACCGTTTCCCTGGAGCGTATCGAAGCGGCGCTGGATGCCAAGGGTATGCCTAACGCCTGGCTGCACCGCACCACAGCACCTACCATCGCTTCTACTTTCGTCGCCAATGCCAAAGGTGGCGCACCGTTCGAGCTCGGCATGGGCGCGGTGAACCTGCCGTTCAACATTCCCAACATGCGTGTTGAAAGTCCGGAAGTTGCGGCGCACACCCGTATCGGCTGGTTTCGTTCCGTCGCCAACATTCCCCATGCCTTCGCGGTACAATCGTTTGTGGCCGAGTTGGCCCACAATGCCAAACGCGATCATCGCGACTACCTGCTTGATTTGTTAGGTCCGGCACGTAAGGTCAACCCGGACAGTATTGATGACAGCTGGAACTATGGCGAATCGCCGGAACGCTACCCGCTCGATGTGGGCCGCATGCGACACGTGGTCGAGCTGGCTACGCAAAAGGCAGGATGGGGGCGCAAACTACCCAAGGGACATGGTCTGGGTCTGGCGTATTGCTATAATTTCGTCACCTATATCGCCACGGTGGTGGAAGTGGCGGTCGACGACAATGGCGAGATCAGCATCCCGCGCGTGGACATCGCGGTGGACTGCGGCCCGCAGATCAATCCCGACCGTATCCGCTCACAGGCCGAAGGCGCATGCATCATGGGCGCCAGCCTCGCCTTGACGGGCGAGATCAGCTTCAAGAACGGCGTAGCGCAGCAGAGCAACTTCCATGAATACCAGGTCATGCGCATAGAAGAAGCGCCACGCGACATCCGCGTCCACATGGTCGAGCACACGCTGGATGTGCCGCTGGGTGGCATGGGAGAGCCAGTTACGCCTACCATCGCCCCGGCCATCTGCAATGCCATTTTCGCCGCAACCGGCCAGCGCATCCGCACCCTGCCCGTGCGCGGCCAATTAAAGAAAGCATAAGCCATGCATGCGCCTGAGCAGCAAGTGTTGGAGCATGCCATTGCCTGGCTGCAGGCCGGACACCGCGTGCATCTATGCAATGTGGTGAAAACCTGGGGCTCGTCGCCGCGCTTGCCCGGCGCCATGCTCGCCGTGCGCGAGGATGGTCAACTGCTTGGCTCCGTGTCCGGCGGCTGTATAGAAGACGACCTGATCGAACGGGCGCGCGAAGGCCGCCTGCCGGCAGTCAATGGCCTGCTGGAATACGGCGTGAGCCGCGACGAGGCCCAGCGCTACGGCATCCCCTGCGGTGGGCAATTGCAGATATTCGTCGAACAGGTGCAGGCTGCCACCCAACTACTGCCGGTGTTGGAAAGCCTGCAACAGCGCAAGCTGCTGCGCCGCTCCGTGCGGTTGGGCAGCGGCGAGGCCGTGCTCGGCGAGGCCATGCCAGGTGCGGTCGCCAGTCTTGAAGACGGCTGGTTTCACCACTATTTCGGCCCGCAGTGGCGTCTGCTCATCATCGGCGCCAACCAGCTCGGGGCCATGCTCGCCAGCATGGCCCAAGCGCTGGAATTCCACGTCCTGCTCTGCGACCCGCGCGAGGAAATCCGCGCCCAGTGGCAGGTGGAAGGCGTGCAATGGTGTGACGGCATGCCAGACGACGTCGTGCTGGAAACCGCTGCGGACAGCTATACCGCCATCGTCGCCGTTACCCACGATCCCAAGCTGGACGACATGGCCCTGCTGGAAGCGCTGCGCTCGGAGGCGTTCTACGTTGGCGCGCTGGGTTCCCGACTCAATCAGGAAAAGCGTCGCGAGCGCCTGCGCATGTTCGACCTGAACGAAGAAGAAATCAGCCGACTGCACGGCCCGGTGGGCTTGCAGATCGGTAGCCGCACGCCTGCGGAAATCGCAGTTTCCATCCTGGCGGAAATCATCCAGATCCGCTCTCAGCAGCGGGATGCAGCGCGTACCAGCAAGTCGATCGCGCATGCGTTGTCGGCGGGAGGCGTTTGCGCGAGTTGAAGTCGAGGCACCTTGAGCGTTTGTCATGCCGGATTGTCACGTTCAGCATCGTAAGTCGTAATGACTTACCAGCGCTCGTGAAGTTGAATTGGATTTAGATCCTTGGATCAGCGATGGTCTTAACCCTTATTGCAAGCCATTGAGCGGTTGCCTTTCGCTTGCCAGCGAGTCACTTTCATTTGCTTCGCCAAATAAAAGTAACCAAAGCAAAGGCGACCCCGGAGTCAGCGCCGGGAGCTGTGCTTCCGGTACCCTGCGTTGCTCAATCTGTCTGGGCGCTTGCTGAACTCGTTGCACTCGAACAGACGCAAGCGCTTTATCCAGACAGATTTGCGCTACTCGGCGCAGCCAGACGGGGAATTCAAAGTCAAACCCACACTTGGCATCGCTGCGCTCGCCCTTGGGATTGGAGCAAGGGCAATGAGGGTTTGAAATGGCAGTGAAAATACTCTGCTTTTCAAACCATGTTGTCGGTCATCCTGATTTCCAACTATCACACCCTGTAGACGGTCTGAGATACGCATGACCTATCTCTTATCGGTACTCTGCGGAGGCCATTGTCTGGCTGCATGCAACACTCGCAGCACACGTACTGATTTTCCAACCACGTCATAGATCAAGATGTAATTTTGATGCGCAACCAGTTCGAGCGTGCCGGTCACGCGGCCACGACGGCCAAGGTGTGGATGATCGGCAAGTTGTCCGGCCTTTTCTTCAAACAGTTCATCAAGGGCCAAGGCGGCCATTAGATTATCGGCCTCGATGTAATCATAGATCGCGCTTCGCGGTCCTGAATGGCTTCCGGCGTCCAGTACAGTGCCATCATTCGGATGATTCAAGCTGCTGGCGCGTGGCAGCGCGGCGGGCGGCGAATTTTTGGCTTCCACATCGGCTGCCGGTACCAGACGGCCAGCATTGGCCGAATCCAAACCGGCCTGCACTTGGCTGCGAAACCAGGCGTCATGTTCGGCTGTTGCCTGTTGTTGCTGTACAAACTCGTACATGAAGTCGCGCAGAGGCTACGCGCCGGTGCGGTCATGGACTTTCGCAGCCGTAGCAAATTCGTTTTTCAGGGCTTCATCGACGCGGAAGGTAAAAGTGGCTTCACTCATGGTGCTATCCTCATGTATTGCATGGTAAGTGCATGGTAGCGCGTCGTGGTTTACGCTGAAACCGGTATGGAGTATCTATCCAGGAGTGCTTCGCTGAGTTTTATTGGTCGTTTTTCGCAGGGGATAGATCGGGAATAATTGATGGAGGTTTGTAATCTTTTCCCTATTCATCCGGCAGATAGCGTTGCAATTGTTCCCAAGTATCAATGTCCTGCAGGATGCCGGGGTCGTCGCATTCCAGCAGTTCCATTTCCTCGACATGGCGGCGCAGCACGGAGCGGGCGCCTTCGTCGCCGGTCAAGGTGGCGAGGGCGGGATAGAAGCGTTTGTTGAAGCCAACCGGGTGGCCGCGCATACCTTGGTAGATTGGCGCGACGATGGAGGCGTTTGCCGAGAGCCGTTCGGCGATAGTGGTAATGGTGTGCGGGAGGATAAAAGGCATGTCGGCCAAGGCTACGACGATGGCATCGGGCGGCGTTTGGCTGAACACCAGATGGCGTATTGCAGCGGACAGACTATCTGCCATTTCCTGTTGCTCGGGCTGGCAAGCCAGTAATTCCAGCCCGGCGGCCGATAGGCGTTCAGCCAGCTCCGGGGTTTCCGGGCGTACTACGGCCAGGCTATGTGGCAGCGCTGCGACGAGGTTGCGGGCGGCAATCAGGGCGGTGGGGAGGCCGTCCTGCAGGGGGTACAGCAGTTTGTTGCCGTGGCTGAAGCGGCGGGAGTGACCGGCGGCGAGCAGGATGCCTGCGATGCGCATGGCCTAGCCCAGAGTCTCCGAAGCCGCCAAGGCAAAGCCCATGCCGGCGACCCTGGCAACGTCCTGGCTCAGCAATAGGTCCGGAGCATGCAGTTTCGGCAAGGTGAACCATTGTGCTTCGAGCGCGTCGTCGCCTGCCTCCGGGGAACCTGAAATCCAGCGGCACAAGACGGCGATGAGGATGAAATGCGGCGTGGCGGGAGTGGCTGGCGCCTGGGAGAACGCATCCAGCGCAGTGATAATTTGCAAAGCCTCGCCCCGGACGCCGGTTTCCTCGAACAGTTCCCGCACGGCGGCTGCCTGCAGGCTTTCGCCACGGTTGATCTTGCCGCCGGGAAAGCCCCAGTAACCGGCATCGGGAGGATTGGCGCGCTTGACCAGCAGTACCTGCTGGTCGCAGATGACGACGGCGATTGCGGCAGGGACGGGATAAGTCATGGTACGGAGATCGTCATGCCCTGGGAGGCCATCCTGCCGCTGCTGCGGTTCAGGCCGAAGGGTCGTCGGGCGCTGCCGCGTCGGCGGGTAGCGTGGGGTCTGTCGCCTGGACAGCTTGTTGGGCTTCCGTCCCAGCGCCTGCTTCAGCCTTGGGTTTGCGCGGCTGGCGGCGGCGCGCTTCGAGCGACCGGGCTTGCGCCGCGTCGCGCGCGCTCACCTCGCCTGCCGTGTTGCCTTCGAGGTCGATGCGCGGCGCGCCTTCAACGATACTGGCCCAATAGCGTGTGCCGCGGCACCAAGTTTTCACGGCTTCCGTGATCGCCGCTTCCTCCAGGCCGATCTCGCCGGCTTTGCCCAGCAGTTCCTTGTGGATGCCGATCTTGAGCGGCAGCTTGGGCGCGGGGTTCTTGGGGAATGCCTTGGGAAAAAGCCTTTGCAGCTTGCCGATGGTCAGCACCACGGGATCAACCGGGTTTTCCTGCTGTCTGCGCGGCGCGGACTTGGGCTTTGCCTGCGGCTGTGCGGGGCGCTCCGTCTTGGCCTTGGCTGCCAGTTGTTTTTTCAGATCTGCGAGTTGTTCGAAGCCCATGATGGTATGCGGAAATGACAAAAACGGGATTCTACTACCGAACGCTGGTAATTCATAAGATGCATGCCGCGATTCGTTCATCATCATATCGGCAATTGCGTGATAACGATTGCTTGACGCGGGGTGATAAATCATTCCATAATTCAATGGAATATTGGAGTGATGAACATGATGGAACATCCAGACGCTTCATGCAGCCACAATGGCGAGGTATTGGATTGCACGCCGGTGGATGCAAAGCAGCTCGACGTGGCGGCCGCCATGTGCCATGCGCTGAGCGACCCCGCTCGCCTGCGGCTGCTGCTCTGGCTTGTCCAACGTGAAATGTGCGTATCGGAACTGGTTGCCTTGGAGCAAGGCAAGGTCAGCAGCATTTCGGCACGGCTGCAAATGCTGCATGCTGCCGATCTTGTGACCAGGAGGCGGGATGCGAAGCATATTTTCTATGCGCTCGCAGATGAGCATGTGCATCGCTTGCTGCGCAATATTCTTGATCATGCGGCCGAGGCAGTCGTCGGCCGTTAACGCGTTGCTTTTTAATACAGAAGGAGTTTGATATGTCCACCTGCAAACATCCCCACCATAATGACCACGCGCACCAGCATGGCCCGGACTGTGGCCATACCGCCATTTTGCATGAAGGGCATGTCGATTATCTGCATGACGGGCATTTGCACCATCCGCACGGAGACCATGTGGATGAGCACGTGATTGCCGTCTCCGCAACCAATCCCGACGCCTGCACGCCGACCCACACTTGCGCAGGACATGCACCAGACCACGTCCATGGTCCGGGATGCGGTCATCAGGCGGTGCCGCATGGCGACCATGTGGATTATCTGGTGGACGGACATTTGCACCATCCGCACGGTAGCCATTGCGATGACCACGGCCCGGTGAAATTGGCTTAGAGCGGCCAACACATACTCCTGGCATTGTTGCTCTGCCTTGCCGCATGACTTGTACTGTCTGCGGCAAAGCACCTGGCCAGGAGCGTTTCGCTGAGTTTTTAGCGGCTTTTAATGCTCTTATCCTTGAGTTTCCGTTTACCGGACGGCTCAAACGCCGATCGGTGAAACACCAGCGGCTTGCCGCTGCCGATATTGCCGCGCTCTGCGTGCCTGGCTTCATGAAGCCAGGCACGCAGTTGCAGTGCTCCGGCAAACGGTCAACTGGCTTCTTGCACCGGCGTATCCAGTGCCTGTTTCAGGCGGTAAACAAATTCGCGTCGCACGCGGCCTTGTTCCTGCGGCTTGACTTGGAACCTGGCCCGCAGCACGGCGGTTTCGTGGTCCATCTGGTCTACCCCGGCAATTTCCAGCTCATTTTCTATCTTGTGTTGATAGATATCGTCTGCCCGTAACTCCTGGCCGATCCTGCGCATGGTTTGCAGGATATGGTTCAGGTCGCTGGCGATGGCGACCTTGATGTCGATCACGGCGTAGACGAAATCGCGGCTCATATTGCTCACGGTGGTGATGACACCGTTGGGGATGAAGTGAACGGTGCCTTCGTAATCGCGCAGGCGGATATGGCGCAGTGTGACCTCTTCCACCGTACCGTTCTTGCCAGCCGCCTCCACGGAATCTCCCTGGCGAATCTGGTTTTCCAGCAGCATGACCAGGCCGTTGAAATAGTCCTTGACCAGGCTTTGAGCGCCGAAGCCGACGGCAAGGCCGACTACGCCAGCTGCGGCGAGGATGGGAGCGATGGAGATACCTAGCTCAGATAGCACCTCGATCACGGCAATGATGCCGATCACGGTGGTGACGATGTAGCTGATGACGCGTCCCAGGGTTTCGATGCGTTTGAGTTCTTCAAGGTTTCGCTGCGCATGTTGCCGCAACCTGCTCTTGAGCAGGCGGATTGCGTTGTTGCTGAGCCGGATCAGGATAATGGCGGCGATGATGATGAGCAGGATGCGCAGCCCCGATTGAATGAGGTGGATGATGGGTTCGGAGATACCGAATGAGGCGAGAAATGTTTGCATAGGTACCCTTTCCTGTCAGTTGAAAAAATAGAGGCTGGAGCAAGTTCGTTAGAGTTGCAGCCAGTAAAAACTCAATGGTGGGATATCGATATGCCCCGCGCTGGTGGGAACAGGCTGCCCGGAATAGAGATCCTTCAGTGCGTGACTCCCCGCTAGGTTGATTGGCTCCAGCTCGTTCAGATTAAGCGCCTGCGGCGCGGTGTCGAAATTGGCGATAGCAAGCACGCGTGAAGAGGTCGGCTCCGGCGTGAAGCGCAGGAAGCTGAACAGGTGCGGGTTGCTGGTTTCCAGGATTTCGCGGTTATTGAGGTCGGCGAAGGCCGAAATCTGGCTGCGGGTGGCGAGAATGCGCTTGATGGCATGGAAGATGCGGTATTCGACCATGCCGGGTTGGTGGCGGCGTTCAGCCTTGCTCCAATCCAGGGTTGGGCGATGCACCCAGCGGGTGTCTTGATGCTTGAGCTCATCGGAGAGGTAGGTATTGTCGTTGAGCGTGCCGATGGCATCGCCGTAATACAGCAAGGGAATGCCGCCGAAAGAGGCGATCATGCCGTGCAGCAGGATGATGGTGTTCACGCTGGTATCAATGGCTTGCGCGTCCTGGTGGAACAGCGCGGACTCCAGCCCGGCCAGCGAGGCAAGCGAGCCCGAGATGCGGGCGTCGCCGGTCTTTGGGTTGACGCCGAAGGCGACGCCTGTTGCCGGGGAGCCGGGGAATTTTCCGGTGTAGTAATCCACTAGGAAGCGGCGGTGCGACTTGGGGTCATAGCCGGCGGCGTGGATATCGTTATCGTCGAACCCGAGCCCGATGTCGTCGTGGCAGCGGATATAGTTGAGCCAGGTGGCGCCGTTCAGTTTGGTGGGCAGGCTGCGCAGGCCGTGGTTGAGCAGCACGGTCTTCTTGGTGGCGATGGCATCCCAAAGCAGGGCCATGAAAGTGGCGTTATAGGCAATGTCGCATTCCTTCGCGTTTACCGCGTCCTCGCCGAAATACTTGATGATCTCCAGCGGTGCCACGATCGCTTCGGCAATGAATAGCGTGCCGGGCGCGGTGACTTGGCAGCAGTCCTTCATGAGCTGCAGGATCAAGTGGGCTTCGCGCTCGTTCTGGCATGAGCTGCCGATCTTTTTCCATAAAAAGGCCACGGCGTCGAGCCGCACGACGTCCGCGCCGTGGTTGGCCCAGAACAGGATGATGTCTATCATCTCGGTGAACACGGCGGGATTCCGGTAATTAAGGTCCCATTGGAAAGTATTGAAGACGGTCATGACCCAGCGCCCCATTTCCTCGTTCCAGGTAAAGTTGCCGGGGGCTGTTTCGGGGAAGACCTCGGGCATGGTCTGTTCGAACAGGTCGGGAATCTGGCGGTCGGGATAGGTATAGTAATAGTCCTGGTATTCCTTGTTGCCTTGCTTGGCCTGCTGAGCCCACTCGTGTTCGTCCGAGGTGTGGTTGACGACCACGTCCAGCACCAGCAGCATGTCGCGGCGGCGCATGTCGGCGCTCAATGCATCCAGGTCAGCCAGCGTGCCGTATTTTTCGTCTATCTTGCGGAAGTCGCGCACGGCATAGCCGCCGTCGTTGCGGCCCTTGGGGCCGTCGAGCAAAGGCATGATGTGAACCAGGTTGATGCCCATATCCTGTAAATACTCCAGCTTCCCGTGCATACCCTGCAGGTTCCCTGCATATTCCCGGCAGTACAGCGTATAGCCCGCCATTTTCTGGCTGAGGAACCAGCCATGATTTTTCTCGCGCTCGAGGTCGCTTTGGCGAAATTCTTCAGGGCGGAGCACGTAGTGCCTGGCCATGACTTCCACCAGCCGCTGCAATTGCTGCCTGAAATCGTGGCGCTCGCCGTACAGTTGCTGGAACAGGGAGTGGATGGCGTAGAAATTGGCGCCCAGGCGGATATAGAAATGCTTGAGGTTCTCGCAATCGATCTTGGGATCGAGATCGATCAGGATATCGTTCAGTAACGAATGGGAAACTTGTTCATACATGCCGGTTCACTTTCCTTGCTGATGATGCGGTGTTGTCTCGCTATTCCTGCGGCGCGGCGGACTTGATCTGGTCGAAGCGGTAGTGCGCGATGCCTTCCAGGATGCCTGCGGCATAGTGCGCCTGTGCAAAGTAGATTTGCTCCATGCCGCGTAGCGGCTCCAGCTCCGGGCTGTGGTTGCCGACCACTACGCCCAGCGTGTCGCCGACCAGCATTTCGTGGTCGTTGCCGGAATCCCCTGCCACGAGAAAATTCCGTAACGGGAATCCCCATTTATAGGCTAGGTAGCGGATGGCGTGTCCTTTGGAAGCACGGATGGGCAGTAGATCGAGGAATTCGTTGTGGGAGTAAATCAGCTGGGCGTAGAGCTGCTGCTCGCGCAGGTAGCGGTTGATATCTTCCAGCGGCGGCATCTGGTCGGGATCGACAATGTAGCTGAGCTTGAACTCCCGCTGGTTTTCCGCGGACTGCAAGGTAAGGCCGGGTAGGGATTGCATGAGCTGTTCCAGTGCGTCCCGGCGCCATTTGTGGCGGATATGGTTGGCCCAGCCGGAATCGGGGATGCGGCGGATGCCATAATGAATTTCACTGCCTACCGAGGTGATCCAGACTTCCGGCGCAGGCACTTGCCATTGCTTGAGGATTTCCACTGCGCTATCGATGGTGCGGCCGGTGGCGATACCGAAAGCCAGTTTTCCCTTGTGTTCCTTGAGCCAGCCGACCAGTTGGCGCAACGCGCGCTTGTCGCCGATCAGGGTATTGTCGATATCGCTGATGAGGGCGGAAGCGACCATGGGCATGTAGGATTCGCCGGTGTCCAGCTTGATGACCAACTGTCGCCGCCAGCGCTTGCGGTCGCGCCGCAGCACCTGGCGCACCTGCTTCATGTAGGCGTTGACGTGGGCGGGCCAGTTGTAATGGCGGTTGATGCCGTTCAGCCCGTTCTTGGCCCAGTTGCGCCAGCGCTTGCGATCTGAGAGGACTGTTTGCAGCACCTGGGCGATCACATCGCTTTCCAGAGTATTGGCCAACAAGCCGCTGCGGCAGTTGCGCACAATATCGCGCGGTCCGCCATCGTCGGGCGCGACGAAGGGCAGGCCGCTGGCGGCCGCTTCGATCAGGGTCAGCCCGAACGGTTCGGTCAGCGCCGCATTGACGAATACCCCGCGCCGGCGGGCCGCCAGGCGGTACAGCTCGGGAATATCGTCCTGGGAGATATGCTTGGGGATGGCGACCTTGCCCCAGAGATCATAACGGTCGATATCCAGCAGCAGTTCCTGCATGACCTGCTGCTGGGATTCCTCCAGGGTGCGGATATCCTCGCGCATGCCTGCCACGATCAGCAGGTTGGCCTGCTGCTGCAGGTCTGGGTTTTTGCCGAATGCTGCCACCAGGCCCTTGAGGTTTTTGCGCATTTCAGGGCGGCAGATGCTGAGGATGAGCGGCTTGTCGGGGTCAGAAAAGAAGCGGTCTATGTTTTGCTGCAGGACGGAGGACATTTTCCTGCGCCCAGGTGGGGAAAAGCGCGTGGTGTCGGTACCTGGGGGGATGACGCGGAAGCGCTGGTGGTCGAAGTGGTGGTACATGCTGTATTGCTCATCGATCTCTTGCTGAGTGCTGGTGATGATCAGTGAGGCGTGCTCCAGCACAGCTTCTTCAGCCGCGATGCGGTGTTCAAAATTGAATTGGCGCTCTATCGCCGTGGCCTTGCGTCCTGACGCAAGCAAGCGCTCACGTTTTGGGTGGCCGAGGGAGTGCCCGGTATGCACTTGCGGGATGCCCAGCAGCAGCGAAAGCTGCTTGCCCACATAGCCCGCGTCTGCGTAATGGGTATGCAGCAAATCCGGCAGGCGGCCGCCTTGCTGGCGCAGGAAATGTAAACATTGGTCCACCATCTGGTCAAGGTGCGGCCACAGCAACTCCTTGCGCAGGTAGCGCCTGGGGCCGCATGGCAGGCGGATGATGCGAGCCTGATGGCCGAGCGGTTCTTCTGGCAGGTTGTAGTCGTCAGACAGTTTGTCGTCGTCGATTTTGCGCGTAAGCAGGTCGACTTTTTCCACCAGCGAATGCTTGCCCAGCGCGCGCGCCAGTTCCACGGCATAGGTGATCTGCCCGCCGGTATCGGCATCGCGCCCCAGTTCCAGGTCGTGGGAGCGGATCAGCCCGTGCAGGCTGATCATCAGGATATAGATTGGCCGTTCGCTGGGATTGCTCATGCCAGTGTCCATTCCCGCTTGAAAGGGGCATAAAACGTCGTATCGCTGGGTGCCGCACCACGTACTCTGCACAGGGCGGCGGCGAACTGGTTGGCGCGGGACAGGGTTAGTTCTATGGGCCATTCCTTGAGGAAGCCGAGAATGAAAGCTGCGGCGAAAGCGTCCCCTGCCCCTACGGTGTCGACGAACACTTGGGGCGGCTTGGCACCCTGCACAGCACTGACACGCCCGTTGTTCTCCATGAGCCAGGCACCCTGTTCGCCTTCGGTCACCAGCAGCATATCCAGGTTGAAGCGCTTGATCAGGGCGGCGGCATGCTCCTGCGGCGTGTGACCGGGCAGGCGCAGCATGGTGACCAGAGTGGCAAGCTCTTCGTTGTTGAGCTTGACGATATCCGCGCGCAGCAGCGAACGGCGCACGGTGTGCTTGTCAAACCACGGCTCGCGCAGGTTGATATCCAGAAAGCGCGGGCTGGTGCCATAGTTGAGAAAATTGTCCACTGCCAGGCGCGATTCCATATTGCGCTGCGCCAGCGTGCCGAAATACACCAGCGCTGGCTTGGTGGCCATGGTCACCATGTGGGTGACGCCGGCATTGATGTAGTCGTAGGCCTGGGACGGCAGGATCTCGAATTTGTGCCCTTGCTCGCCCAAATGTACCTTGACCTGCCCAGTCGGGTGGTTAGGGTCGACCTGCACGCCGCTGGTATCCATCTCTAGCCGCTGCATGGTATCCAATAATTCGCGCCCGAGGTCATCCTGGCCGATGCGCGTGATCATGACAGGGCGCAGGCCAAATGCCTGAAGATGACGGGCGACGTTGAACGGCGCGCCGCCCAGCACGCCGCCGTCGGGAAAGATATCGGCCAGCACCTCGCCGAAAATGGCAACCGCAAGGCGGTTGTGAGACTTCAAGTCATATTGAGGGAGTGCCACTGTTGCTCCTTTATTTTTCTTCAGGAACACAAGGCACCTCCAATAGTCGTCAGCTCAGTGCCATCGGGCCAAGGGAATTTGCTTTAGTCGATGCTTATTTTCTCTCAAACAGCCGCGCAAGTGTCTTGCCCTTGCGGCGGTGATTGTCTGCATGGCATTCCCGGTGCTGGCTGGGTGACTTATGAACAGGCCCGGAGATGGTGTGGATTACTCTTCGCGGGCCAGAGTAGGTGCCGTTGCGTTCATTGTGTTGCTGGTTATGTGCATCAAGTTGGATGGCATTCTTGATGCGAGGTTCAAAAATTGATGCGGTTGGCTGTGTGCTGCATCTTGTAACAGGGGTCTGCGCCAGTGTTAGGCGCTGGTCGCGGCAGGGTGAAAAAACCCGCAGTTGCCTGCGGTTCTATCGTGTGCTGGTTTATAGTGTGTTGCTGAACAACTGCAAGGCCAATTGGTAGCCGATGGCGGCCAGTTGCGGGTCGTAGCGCTCGCCTTCGTCGCGCATGAAGGCGTGTTGGCCGTTGAATTCATGCCAGGTGAAGCTGAGGTTGGCGTCGGTTAGTTGCTGGTAGATCTGCTGGCGGCCTGCAGTCGGGATGTGGTTGTCCTGTTTGCCCCAGATCATGAGCAGTTCGCCCTTGATGTCGGAGAGGCGCTCCATGCTGTGCTGGCCAGGCTTGTTGGGGATGACTTGGGTATGCAGGTCGGTAGCATAGAAGCAGGCGGTAGCCTTGATCTCTGGTTGCAAGGCGGCGCGGAACGCGAGATGGCCGCCGATGCAGAAGCCTGCGGCGCCGATGTTGCCATTGCACCAGGGTTGTTGTTGCACCCATTCGATCATCGCGCGGTTGTCGCTGTCGTAGCCTTGCACATCCTTGGCGGATTTGTCGGCATTGCCCTTATCGCGGCCCGCGTCATCATAAGCGAGCACAGTGCCGATCTGGTTGAGCTCGTGGAAAACTTCCGGTACCAGAACGGCGTAGCCGTGGCCCGCCAGGAAGCGCGCGGCGCGTTCGATCGGACCGGTTTGCTGGAAAATTTCGGAGTAGAACAAGATGACCGGGAAACGGCCTTCGCCCGTGGGACGATGCACATAAGTGCGCATGGGGCCAGTTGGGGTGTTAAGGTCAACGATATGGCTTTGGATCAGCATGATGGGGCTCCTCCCGGGAAGTGATAGTGATAATCATGGATGGCCCTATTTTAGCGCGTTGGAGCCGATCCAGTCAGGGAAAATCCCAAGAAGCCAGCCTGGAACAGGCTGGCTGGGGGTGCAAAAGGCTGTGACTTTAGTT
Organism: Methylobacillus sp.; assembly: GCF_036844465.1. Taxonomy (NCBI): domain Bacteria; kingdom Pseudomonadati; phylum Pseudomonadota; class Betaproteobacteria; order Nitrosomonadales; family Methylophilaceae; genus Methylobacillus; species Methylobacillus sp. The sequence goes on along the minus strand of NZ_DAIUFW010000004.1, from coordinate 123,682 downwards.
GCCGGAGAGGCAACTCTTCATGAAATCCTTACGGGCGTCACCAGTCAGATTTTTCTGCCCAGCCTCCGCGTTGCAGGTTTTCATTTTCTGTTGCTGGGTATTGCCGCTGGCTTCGGGAGTGCCGGACAGGCAATTTTTCATGAATGCCTTGCGCTCATCGCCCTTGAGGTTTTTCTCGCCTGCTGAAGCATTACATGATTTCATGCGCTCCTGCTGGGTATTGGCTGGTGTGGCGGCGGTGGCAGAGAGGCAGCTTTTCATGAAGTCCTTGCGGGCATCGCCGCTCAGGTTCTTGGTAGCGGCTTCTGCGTTGCAGGTTTTCATTTTTTCCTGCTGCGGTGTGGCCTGGGCGGTGCCGATAAAGAGGCAGGAAAGCAGTAAGGCACTGATCAGCGTTTTCATCGAGAAAATCTCCTGAGTGGGTTAAGTTGGTTCTGACCGGGAATGGGCCTGCTTATCTTATTCCAATATGTCCCGAAAAGCGTGGCCCACGTATTTACCGCTAACAATTGTTGACCAAGAGGCATGTGGCAATGACCAGAGCATGCGCAGGCGCAATGTTCTGGCATAAGGTGATATGGCCAGCCTAGGATTTCTTGTCCAGAAAGCGCGTCAGATCCTGCATGATTTTCAGCATGATGCCAGCCTGGCGTTTTTGCGCTTCCGCTTGGGCTGCAGGATTCAGCGGCTCGTCATTGGCGCTGCTGATCTTGCTCTTGGCATAGCCGCTGATATTCATGGAGAGCTTGATGTCATGATCCATGTAGGCGATGCGGCTCCAGTCCGACATATAGAGATACTCCCTCTCCGGACCATGCAGCAGGTCGCTGCCCATCGCATAGTCGGTGGCCGGGTTCTGCACGCCGAGATAAGGCATGAGGGTGGGAATGACGTCCATGTGGCTGGTGAGCTTGTCGTGCACCTTGGCCGTTGTACCAGGTATCCACAACACCAGCGGAGTACGCACCTGTTCATCCACAAAAGTGGAGTTGTGGCCCCAATAGCCGCGCTCCATGAACTCCTCGCCATGGTCACCTGCCAGGATGACGATGGTGTTATCCAGTAACTGATGTTTTTCCAGGTAATCGAGAATGCGGCCAAACTGGCTGTCGAGATGGTGCACTGCATTGATGTAGCGGTTCTTGATCTGCCCCATGTCGTTCTTCAGGGCCTCACGGCTCAGGGTGGCGTAATTGATGTCGTCCTTGTACGGGCGGCGGATGACGCTTTCTTCCGGGAAGTAATAGCGCGCGTGCGGCGATTCGAAGAACAGGAAGCCGAAGAATGGCTTGGTTTGGTCATGCGTGTCGATGAAACGCAGCAGATCGCTGACGTTCTGCCTGTCGTTCACCCAGCCGGGTTGGCCATTTTTTTGCAGGGCCTGCATGCGGTCAGCAGGCACATGGCTGAAAATGGTGCGGTCGAACTCGGGGTAGCTAAACAGGGCGCTGGTATACAGGCTGATGTCGTAACCCTGTTCTTGCAGCACGTCGATGATGGCGGCCCCGCGGTGATCGCGCAGGAAGGGAAACCAATAGTTACCGGGCAGGCCCGTGAACATGCTGAAGACGCCCATGCGGGTGCCGTTGCCGCCGCTGTAGTTGCGGGTGAAATTTTGGGCTTGTTGTGCAAATTTCCAGGTGCGTGGCATGACATCGGGATTGAGCATGTCGGCCCGCCAGGATTCAGCAATCAACCAGACAATGTTGTAGGGTTTGGCAGGCTCTTGCACAGATAATGGCTGCAAGGGGTAATTCAGCCGTCCATCAATGCGCAGCTTGGGGCGCTCGGCGATATGCATGCCCAGTTTCTTGAACAGGCTTTTGGCGGTCACGGTCTGGAAGAACGGTATTTGCTCAGCTATTTCTGTGGTGGCTGTTTTGCCAGTGGCATCATGCGCGGCATAGCCCAGATGGATGCCTATGGTTAGCACCAGCAACGCGAGCCAGCCCCATTTCAAGCTGCATGAGGATTGCTCCTTGCGTCGACCGACGAAGCGGATGGCGAGGAATAACAGGATAGCCTGCAAGGCAAGAAAGCCCAGCGCAATCAATGCAAAGCCTATGCTGGATTCTGTGCTGCCTCCCAATGATTCTATGCCACCAGGTGTGGTGACCAGGTTGATGATGAAGCCATTGATGAAGGTGCCATACAGGGCATAGAGCTTGGCATTGGCATACAGTAACAAGGTAGTGAGGCCGCTGGAGACAACTGCTGTGATGTAGGTTGGCCAGGCGCGCTGGCTGCTCAGCCGGTAGGTCAGCCAGGTCAACAGGGCGCTGGGCAGGAGATAATAGGCGCTGTAGCAAAGCCAACTTGCCAATACAAAGATAAAACCAATCGCGCCGCTTTGCCAGGCTTGTTGCAGCTTGATGCTGTCGGAAGCAAGTAAGGCAATGGGTAAGTAGCTGAGCAGGTAGAAATAGATCAGGCCGTTGGAAATCTTGGGGTTGCGCATTGAGGATGTCGGAATGATAAAAAGGTTCGGCATTCTAGCAATTGTGGTGTCAACTGGGTAGGTTATTGATAAAAGGCAGAAAACTAGATGTCAGCCATCATTTCTCTTGGTGGCTGCAATGGCAAATAGCCTGGGAATATTGCAGGTATTGGGCTGAGTTTTCTGCAAAATGTGCATTCATTCACATGATTGGGCAAGGATAGCGAAATGGAGCAGCGATTACTGCGGGCGGTTGAATTGGCATTGCAGGGAGATTGGGATGGCGCGCATGAGATTGCCCAGGCGTCCAATGACCCGGTTGCGCACTGGATACATGCGGTGCTGCACAAGATTGAAGGTGATGAATGGAATAGCCGGTATTGGTATCGGCGCGCTGCGCATGAATATGAAGACTATGCCGACTCACAGGAGGAGCTGCGGGCGATTGCCGCCACATTGAAAGGCGGGAGCTGAGGGCCCCCACCTTTGTAGCTCAAAAGAGCTGTTTACACTTCAAGTTGCGGACGGCCAGGTTCTGGCCAGTCGGTGTGGAAGAACTTGCCACGCGGCTGGTCTACACGCTCATAGGTATGGGCGCCGAAGAAGTCACGTTGTGCCTGCAACAAATTGGCGGGCAGCGAAGCGCTGCGGTAAGCGTCGTAATAGGACAACGCAGCGCAGAATGCCTGGGTCGGGATGCCGTTGCGGACTGCCAGCGATACCACATCGCGCCAGCTTTCCTGCCCTTCATGGAGCGCCTCGGTGAAGTAAGGGTCCAGCATCAGGTTCTTCAGGCGAGAGTCCAGCGCGTAGGCGTCGGTGATCTTCTGCAGGAAACGGGCGCGGATGATGCAGCCGCCGCGCCAGATTTGCGCAATCTCGCCGAAATTGAGCTTCCAGTTATAGGCAACCTGTGCCTTATCCATAAGCTGGAAGCCCTGGGCGTAGGCGCAGATCTTGGAGCAATATAGCGCGTTGCGGATGGCTTCGATCAGTTTCTCGCGGTCGGATTCCTGCTTGATTACCGGCCCCTTGAGAATGGCACTGGCTTCCACCCGTTCTTCCTTCAAGGTGGAAAGCGCGCGGGCGAATACTGCCGCAGCGATGGCGTTGGCGGGAGAGCCCAGTTCCAGCGCATTGGCGGCGGTCCATTGCCCAGTGCCCTTCTGGCCTGCGGCATCCATGATCTTGTCCACGAGGAAGCCTTCGCCAGCCGGGTCTTTCTGTTGCAGAATGTCGCCGGTGATTTCGATCAGGAAGCTGGAGAGTTCGCCCTTGTTCCACTCTTCGAATACCTTGCCGATTTCGTCGGCGCGCATGCCCAGCAGGTTCTTCATGAGCCAGTAGGCTTCGCAGATCAACTGCATGTCGATGTATTCAATGCCGTTATGCACCATCTTCACATAATGGCCAGCGCCATCAGGGCCGATGTATTCCGCGCATGAGAAACCGCCTTCCACTGGCTTGCCGGGTTCGGCGCCTTCAAGTGGCTTGCCAGTAACAGGGTCTACCTTGGCGGCAATGTCGCGCCAGATGGGTTCCAGCGAGGCCCAGGCGTTGCGTGTGCCGCTAGGCATGAGGGATGGGCCGAAACGGGCGCCGGTTTCGCCGCCGGAAACGCCGGAGCCGATAAATTCCAGACCCTTGGCGCGGAGTTCCTTTTCGCGGCGGATGGTATCTGTCCAGAGCGCGTTGCCGCCGTCGATGATGATGTCACCTTCTTCCAGGAACGGGATCAGGGCATTGATGGTAACGTCAGTGGCGCTGCCAGCCTTCACCAGCAGAACGATCTTGCGCGGGCGCTTGATGCTCAATACGAAGGTGGCGAGATCTTCGAAGCCTTTCAGGCGTTCTGCCGAAGGCTCGTTTTCATTGCAGTGGGCAATGAATTTGCGTGTCTTCTCAGGATCGCGGTTATAGACGGAGATCGTGTAATTGTGATCTGCGATGTTTAATGCCAGGTTCTGCCCCATGACTGCTAAACCAATGAGGCCAATATCTGCGGTATTTGTACTCATATCTGATTGCTTCTTGTGAATTGATGGTGAAAGAAATGAGAGCCAGGCTAGCCCGTGTTATGCAGCTCGGTAAAACGACCCCCAGCCCGGCACTATAGACCTTTATGGGAAAACCTAAAAGGGCCAGTCTCCCGGACAGCGGGAAAGGCGTGAGAATCAGGAACTGAGTCCGGCAGGGCTTGCCATGTGCGCGATACGCTGCAAGCGGCGGTTCAGCGTGTGACCCGTAATCAGCAGCAGGCTGCCGGGTATGGTGAGCGCCACTTCAGCAGTGGTGCTCATGGGAATGAAGGTGGCGCTGCCCACCAGCACCAAGCCGGCAGCCAGCAACAGGCTGGGTTTGCCGTTGCCATGCTGGCGCCAGCCGGACCACGCGCCAAATACGGCGGCGGGGAACAGCGCGAAGAAGAGCCACAGATGCACGCTCTCATCCAGCAGGAAAGATAAGGGCATGCTGATGACCAGCCAGGGCAGGACGGTGCAATGAACCAGGCACAGCCAGGAAACAATATTGCCGAATTTATCCCAGTTGATGAGTTTTGAAGTGGAATAGGTAATGAGATGCACCAAGGTTGCAGTTCTGTACGACAGGGGGTGGATTCTAGCTTAATGCTGGTTGCCGGGCAACTATGTTGCATTTCCGGGTCGGCGGGCACTGCAATTCCCGCCGAGCGTGATCTGACCAGCTTGTTAAGCCTGGTTGCGTCTGCGCCTGCCGAGCGCGGCGAAGGCACCCAGGCCGATCAGCAGCATGCCGTAGGTGCTGGGCTCAGGCACCAGGGTTACATTGTCCAGCAGGCCGATATCCGGACCGGTGCGGTATTCTGCGCGAATTTTCAACGCACTCAGGTCGGACAGGACTGCAATGAATTGCTCGTCGCTGGCAGCTGCACCCGAAAGCGAATTCAATCGCCATCCATCTGCAATCAGCGGTACGGAGTATGAAGTCCATGCGCCATTGGCAGGGTGGTCGCCGATATCAAAGACCAAGGTTAGCCCTGCTCCCTGCAGGATGACATCCGCATCGTCGAATTGGCTGGGGGAGCCGGAGTAGATTTGCTGTAGGTCGAAGGTCAGGTTGCTGCCGAGCGCTGCGCTTTGGTTGCCCAGGAATTTGGCAGGAGCAATGAAGAAAGTAACGCCGCCGATCGTCAGATCATCAATGCTGACATGGCCCCCCGGGTTACCGCCATTGGCCTGCCAGCTTAGCGGGCCGTCGGCATCACCCGCTGCCCTCCAGCTGTCATCACCGGTAGAAAAATCGCTGCTTGCGGCAAATGCCGCTGAGTTCAGGAGGGTCAGGCTGAGGATGCTGATCAGGATATTCGTTTTAAGCATTTGTCTCTTACTCCCTTGTTTATAAAGTTGATCTATTTGCACGACGCTATGCTTCACATGTCGCCAATGCAATAGCCCGATTGGACTAAGGGTGTGCCGATGATGATTACCCAGAATTACCAAACTTTACATTGATCCTACAAACTTGGACTCAGCCTTGCCAGTCTTATGATTAATTTCCAAACAAGGGATGAAGCGAGGTGTATGGTGGCAATCTCTAAGCGCTCGATGATACTTCTGGCATTGGCAGGCAGCTTGCTTGCAAGTGTCAGTGTCCAGGCCAACCCATGGCGGGGCGGGCATCGCCATGGCGGCCCCAATATCGGTTTTTATTTTGGCCCCGGTTTTTATGGTCCTGGCTGGGGGCCTTACTATCCACGCCCATACTATGCAGTGCCTACCTACCCCTATTATCCGCCTGTAATTGTTGCGCCGGCGCCAGCCCCTGTGCCGCCGCCGGTCTATATCGAACAGCCTGCCCAGCAAAGCGCAGCGCCACAGGCTGCGGAAAACGCTTATTGGTATTACTGCAACCAGCCAGAGGGCTATTACCCCTATGTGAAGGAATGCCCTGCCGGTTGGCAGAAGGTCACTCCGCAACCTGCGCAGTAAGGTGAGGGAGAAATCATGAAAGCTGTAATTTTATTGACCCCCGTCTTGTTGTTGAGCGCGTGCGCCACCCTGCCGCCGGATGGGCCAAGCCGTATGGCCTTGCCAGGCACTGGAAAATCGTTTGACCAGTTTCGTTACGATGACAGCATCTGCCGCCAGTTTGGGCTGGAACAAAGCGGTTCCGCCAAGGCATCCGCCGAGAACAGTGCAGTTACTAGCGCTGCGGTCGGCACGGTTGTTGGCGGTTTGCTGGGTGCTGCTGCCGGTGGGCATCAGGGCGCGGCAGTCGGCGCAGGTTCGGGTTTGCTGGTGGGGACAATGGCAGGTTCTGGCATGGCTTCTGACTCTTATTACACCGCCCAACAGCGTTTTGATAATGCTTATACGCAATGCATGTATGCCAAAGGGCACAAGGTGGCCGTATCGGCAAACATGGCACAGACACGCCAGCAGGTTGTGCCTGCACGCTCCAGTGTTCCGCCGCCACCTCCCCCGCCCGGTTATCGTGGAGCGCCATTGTCTTCGAGCGTGCCACCAGATTACCGGGAATGAATCAAGAATAATAAAGCGATCAATATCTAGCAGTACAGGCATCGGGGTAGTTAATGGGTGAGACTATTCACCGGGAGAGCAAGATGAATCAGGCAGTGAAGAAAACCATATGGTCAGCCTTGGGCGCGGTCGCCATAACTTTGATGCTGGGCCAGAGCGCGGCATATGCAGATCGGGATGACAGACATCAGCGTGGTCAGGACCGTGGTCCACGTCAGGAGCAGCGCTGGGATAATCATCGCCATGATGAGCGCGGCGGTCAATGGAACCGGCAGCGACACGATGACCGCAGGGGTTGGCAGGCGCAGCAACGCCCTGTGATCGTGCAGCATAATGTCCAATACCGTTTCGGCGATCACGATAGGGTGCGCCTGCAGCATAACTATGCACGTAGCCTGGGAGCAATCCGAGTAGACCATCGGCCTTATTTCCAGCCTGGATATGCGATGCTGCCTGCTTACCGGCCCTATATCACGCCAGTACCCATGCATGTACTGCGCACCTTGCCACCACCACCGCCTGGATATGTTATCGGCTATTACCAAGGCTACAACGTAGTCTATGACCCGGCTACCTATGTTGTTCTGGCCGCGATTGATCTGCTGGTGAGATAGATCTCAAGCGAGGTGTGTTGCTTACACGCCCCAATGAACTTCCTCAAGGCCAATGCTGCGCAATGCGGCATTGGCCTTGCTGTATGGACGGCTGCCGAAAAATCCGCGATGTGCCGAGAGCGGCGATGGGTGGACGGAGCTGATGACGACATGCTGTTTGGCAATCAGTGGGCGGAACTGTTGCGCATGCGCTCCCCAGAGGATGAATACTAATGGCGCAGTATGCTGTCCCAGATACTGTATCAGTGCATGGGTAAAGCCTGTCCATAGCTTGCTGTGTGCCCCTGCCACCCCGCCGCGAGTCGTGAGCGAAGCGTTAAGGAGCAGCACGCCCTGCTGCGCCCAGGACATGAGATTGCCGCTGGTCAGGCTTTGCCCGATATCGAACTGCATTTCCTTGAGCATGTTGCGCAATGAAGGCGGTGGCCGCACGCCTTCCGGCACAGAGAATGATAGACCGTGCGCCTGCTGAATGCCATGGTCCTCGCCATGATAAGGGTCCTGCCCAAGCAGGACGACCTTGACATTCTTCGGTGAAACCTGGCGCAAAGCCTCGAACCACAAGCCGCGGCGCGGGCGAATATCCGGTTCAGTCTCTAGTGTGGCGCTGATGTTGTCGTAGAGTGTTTGTAAGCCGGGAATGGCTTCTGCCCAAGCAGGGGGCAATGGTTCCGGGGTGGTGGTGTAATCTGGCATGCTGGTGATGGTCATGTTAAGTACTGCAGGGGTCGGGTAGCCTACGGTACTAAATTCATTGCTACTGAGCAAGGGAAAAGCCACGGCTACGTGTGCCAGCGCATGATGAAGGGATGGCGCTATCATTTTAGCTACAGGAGATAATGCAGGCTTGCAGCTTCCTACAGAACTGGTCGCGGTATCAGGAAAATAGCGCTCTTGTCATTCAAGGTTCAATCGTGTTTATCTTTATCTACTTTGTAGGGCTTGCCTTTGCGCTTGGTTGAGGCGAGTTCTTCCAGCTCACGTTCGGTCATGCTATCTACCATGGAGAGCGAAGCGCCTTTGAGGTCTTGCTTGCGGATTTCGCCGCGTTTGGCCGCCAGCGCGGCGCCAGCAGCCATTTGCTGGGCTTTGGATTTGGCAGGCATGGTGTTTCTCCATTGGATGAAAGTGCCATCCAGTATGCGCTGTCAGGGATGATTCAACAGTCAGCGCATTTCGCCTGGTATTGTCAGAAAAATCAGACAGGCGGCGGCTTGGTTTCCGCGTTCTGGAGAGCAGGGCGCACAATCACGGTACAGGTCATCCCCGCACCAGTACAGTATTGTCGGGAATCTCGTCGATATGCACCCCCACCGGCACGCGTTGCGCCAACCGCACCCAGTTAAAGCTCGGGTTGACATTGGCCAGCAGTCTGACATCCATGGGGTTGTCTCGCTCAGTGATGCCGGCAGAACTAATGCAGCCAGACAGTGCGGCTCCAACCAGCAAGCCGGATGTGCCATGCAAAAAGGCGACAAGCCAGCGGGAGGGGTGCATGCTGTGTCCTGATTGCGCGATTATTTCAGGATGCTTGCATTTGCACCCAGCGCTTGCATGTGGCGCACCACATCCTGGCGATTTTGTGGGGATAATGTGGTCATTAAGGCGGTGACGTTGGTGTAGTACACCGGCATGACTTCATCCAGCTTTTTGCGCCCTGCGGCGGTCAGCTTGATCTTGAGTTTGCGTCTGTCCTTGCGGTCGGTGAGGCGGGTGACCAGCCCTTCATGCTCCAGTCCGTCGATGAAGCCGGTCATGGTGGCCTTGGTGACTCCGGCTTTTTCCGCCAGCAGCGATGGCGACGAGGTGAAGTTTTCTTCCCGTAGCAGCAGTACCAGCACCCACCAGCGGCCCTGCAGTAAGTTGTGCTGCGCCAGCATCTTGTCCAGTGCATCCGACATGTCGGATGCGGCGCGGAGGATGTTGACGAACTCCCAAATTGCCACAATATCGGCATCGGGATAATGACCGGCAAATTTTTTCAGCGACTCCGAGGTCGGCAATTCTTTTATCAGTAGCATGGTGCGAGCTATGATAGTTAGGAGCCGTAATGAGAGTCAATGGTCCGAACGGATATTTCCATAAATAAATTATGGATTTTTGGTATTTGGGAGGATCAGGCGGCGATGGCACGCAGTAATTGCTGTTTGTACAAGGTCAGTGTGCGGGCAATCACTAGTGGGTCGGCATTCGCTTTTGCCAGTACCAATGCTCCTTCCAATGTTGCAATATACAACTCGGCCCAGGCAGCAGTATCCAGGGACTCCTGTCCTTGTTCCTCCTGGAGTTGCTTGAACATATCAGTGAGCTCCAGCCGCCATTGGTTGAAATAATCGCGCGACACTTGAAACAGGCCGGGATTGGTGTCGGCCAGGCCCATGGTGAAGACGGCCAGCATGCAACCCTGGCCCAGTTGTGGATCCTGGTAGGTGGCGATGGCGTGATCGAGGTAGGCGACGATTCTATCCAGTTGTCGCGCATAGGGCGCTTGAGTGACGCGGGCCTGCCGTTCTGTTGCATCCTGCCAGAATTGTTGCAGCACGGCCTCTCCCAGCACTTCCTTGTTGTTGAAGTGATGGAAGAAACCTCCTTTGGTGATATTGGCTTGCGCGCAGATCATGTCTACCGTCATGGCCGAAAAGCCGCGGGAGAGGATCAGGTTCGCGCTGGTCTGCAAAATGCGTTCGCGCGTTGATAATGCTGGGCTGCTCATAAGCACTTTCCGTGATGTTCCTGATGCTGGATGGATTGCGTAAAATCAGTTGACAAATCTGTATACTGGCATAACATACCAACCAGTCGGTATTCTACAGAATGAACAGGATAAATCAAATGATGAAGCGCTTATTATTGGGTGGCATCCTGCTCGCAGCGATGTCTTTGAATGCTGGGGCAGAGGTCAATGAAAAAATATGGCCGAGCATGCAACGGGACATGTTCCCGGGCAAAACCCTCCAGCAGGCTGATTTCATCAGGATCACCGCGCCCAAACGTGCAGAAAGTGGCGCGCAGGTGCCTTTTGCCTTTGCCGTGGATTACCCCATGACTGCAGGGCAATATGTCAAGGCGGTCACGGTGATAGTCGATGCCAATCCGGTACCGATGACAGCCGTGTTCCACTTCAATCCGAACAGCGGCCGCGCGGAAATTGCGACCCGTATTCGCCTGGAAACCGATTCGCTTGTGCATGTAGTGGCAGAAACCAGTGATGGAAAACTCTACGTCAATGCAGCGCCTGTGCGGGCCTCCGGCGGCTGCGGCGGCACGATAGATGGCGACGAAACCGAAGCCAGGAGCAACGCAGGCAAGATGCGCCTGGCGCTGGATAGCGAAGCCAGTGAAGGTAATATGCGTTATGCCAGGTTGCAGATCAAACATCCCATGTTCACCGGCTTGCAACGCGATTTGGTATCGCAGGGCTTCCGTCCGGCGTTTTATATCAGCAAGATCGATGTCCGCTATAACGGCGAGCCGGTATTGCTGGCCGATACCTATATCGGCATCAGTGAAGACCCCAATATCCGCATTCCCTTCGTGGCCAAGGGTGATGGTACGCTGACGGTCACCATCCACGACAATGAAGAAGGGGAATTTACCCAGCAACTTTCCGTCAAGCTTTAGTCAATTCATTTAACCGAGGAGAAAACATGCCTAAATTTATCATTGAGCGCGAAATTCCTGGCGCGGGCAACCTGACTGCTGCCGACCTGCAGGGCGTTTCCGCCAAGTCGTGCAGTGTGCTGAAAAATCTGGGCCCGCAGATTCAATGGGTGGAGAGCTATGTCACGGACGACAAGATTTACTGTGTCTATATTGCTCCTTCCGAAGAGTTGATCCGCCAGCACGCCAGTGAAGGCGGCTTCCCTGCCAACCGCATTTCACAAATCAAGCGCATGATAGACCCCACCACTGCGGAATCCTGATGCCTGGTTCTTCGGGTGCTATCGGCACTATCCTGCTGGGTATATGCCTGTCTGCATCCGCCATGGCTCAGACAGGGCTGGTAAACCACCATCTCCGCGTGCTGGCTGCCTCATGTGCAGCCTGTCATGGCTATGAAGGCATCAGCCGTGGAGAGATTCCTGACCTGGCAGGGATCAGCGCTACGCGTTTCCTGCAGAAAATGCAGGAATACCGCGAAATGCCTGATGATGGCAGCGTCATGAACCAGCATGCCAAGGGGCTGACGCAGGAGGAAATCAGCGGATTGGCTGTTTATTTCTCCGGCATCCCGGTTGCAGAAAGCCAGCAGAAGGGAATAAACGCACAATGAAGCGCCGTGACTTTGCCAAGCTGGCGCTGGCGAGCCTGGTCTTACCCAGCGCCTGGCGCAATATTGCCCAAGCAGCCAATGCCCCGCGTGTGGTCGTGGTCGGCGCGGGGTTCGCAGGCGCCACATTGGCCAAATACCTGCGCGTCTGGAGCAATCATGGCATCGAAGTCATCCTGATCGAGCCTGGGCGGAGTTTTATTTCCTGTCCCGTCAGCAATATGGTGCTGGGCGGCAACAGGAAAATGCAGGACCTGACCCATTCCTACGCCTCGCTGACGCAGAAATACGGCGTGCAAATGCGGCATGCCAGCGTGACCAATATCGATAGGGACAAACGCCAGTTACGGCTGGATGATGGCAGCCGTCTTGACTATGACAAGCTGGTGCTGGCGCCTGGCGTGAGTTTTGACTATAGCCACCTGAACGCCATGGCCGGAGTGGATTTGCAGCAGCATTATGTGCATGCCATGAAGGCGGGCGCGCAGACGGAAACCCTCAGGCGGCAGCTGCTGGATATGCCGGATGGCGGCGTGTTTGCCATGACGGTGCCCGCCCTGCCGTACCGTTGTCCGCCCGGGCCATATGAACGCGCATGCCAGGTGGCGTATTACTTCAAGCAGCATAAGCCACGTTCTAAGGTGCTGATACTGGACGCCAACCCGGCCATCACTTCCAAGCGTGGCCTGTTCGAGCGGGCGTGGGCCGACCTGTATTCCGGCATGATCGAATACCAGCCGCTCAGTGAGCTGCGGCAGCTTGACCCGGCCAAGCGTATGTTGGAAACCACATTTGATCGTCACAGATTCGATGTACTCAACCTGATTCCACCCCAGACGGCGGGCCGTATCGCGCTGGATAATGGATTGGCCAACGATGGTGGGCGCTGGTGCGACGTGGATTACCGCAGCTATGAATCCACACGGGCGCGGCATATCCACATTCTCGGCGATGCGCTGGATTCCGCCTTGCCCAAATCCGCACATATCGCCACCTCGGAAGCCAAGGTGTGTGCCAGCGCTCTCATTGATATTCTCGCCGGGCAGGCTCCCGACCCTGCCCCAGTCTTTGCCAATACTTGTTATAGCTATGTCAGTGCTGATGAGGCCATGCATGTCGCCAATGTCTACCGCTATGATGACAAAAGCGGCGAAATGAAACCCGCAGCCGGCGGCGGGGTGTCGAAGCAGCGCTCGGCCAGCGAGGCGAGTGAGGCGAGATCATGGGCAGCCAATATCTGGTATGACGTGCTGGGATAATTAAGAAGTTAACAATATTCACCAGACGTCGTTACTCTGTGCCGTACTCATTGTACTGTCTACGGCATTGCATCTGGTCAGAAGAATGTTGTTGGCCGCTCTAAGCCGTTTTGTTCAGCGTGCTGGGTGGTTGGACAGGAACAAGCCTCCCAGAATTGCCGCAATACCGACTGCATGAAACAAATGCAGGCTTTCTCCCAGCAACATCACCGATAACAGGCTGCCAAATACCGGCATGAGGTGAATGAACAATCCCGCACGTGCCGCACCGGCATAGGCCACGCCTAGTGTATAAAGTGTGTAAGCAATCACTGATGGAAAAATCCCCACATAGGCCAGCGCCAGCCAGACATCCCGATTCCATTGCGGCGTGAGGCCATGCATCGCTTCCCACAAGTACAGCGGAAACAGCAGCACAAGGGCGATAATGATCTGTAAGCCCATCAATCCCAGGCGATTAATGCTGGCAGGAATATCGCGCAGCCAGAGCGTATAAAACGCCCAGCACACCATGGCCAGGAAAATGATCAGGTCGCCAATGGAAAATTCCAGCCTGAGCAGGCGCGCCCATTCGCCATGCAGAATAATGGTGAGCACGCCGCACAGCGACAAAGCCAGACCGATAACCTGCCAAAGCTGCAGTCGCAAGCGATAGAACAAGCTGCCAAACAGCAGGATCAGGATGGGAATGCAGGAATTGAGCAAGGTGCCGTTGGTAGCGGTGGTGAAGTGCAAGCCGCTATAGACCAGAGTATTGAAGGCAGCGACGCCGATCAGGGAAACTGCCAGCAAGCGCCAGCGATACTGCCAGTATAGCAAGCAGTCGCGCCGCATTGCCGGATAGGCAAAAGGCAGGATGCAGAGCAAGGCGATCACCCAGCGGCCAAAGGACAGGGTGAATGGCGGAATCTCGCTGTGAATTGCCCTGCCAACGACAAAATTGCCTGCCCAGAATAGCGGCGGCAATATCAGGATCAGATATAGCAGGAATGGAGACGGCTTCGATGACTGGTTGGGTGGTGTTTGCATGCGGCTAGTATAAGTGAGTTGCAGATCGTGCAGCGCTGGGTTTTCATGGGAAGGGTTCAAGAAACAAACCAGGGTTTTAGCGCATGTTGCGCAACCTCGATGAAGGCCCGTAATTTGGGTGGCATGAAGCGCTGGCGTGGATAGACCAAGTGTATTGGGTCGGCCTGCGCTGTCCATTCCGGTAATACGCGTTTCAGTTCACCAACCACCATGCCCGCTTTGCAGATATAGGTGGGTAACAAGGCCACGCCCTGCCCGTTCAGCGCCATCTGACGCACCAAGTTGATGCTGTTCGCGATAGTGGCGCTGTGCAGAGGAATAGTCATGCGGCTGTTACCGCGCTGCAATGTCCAGACATCACGACCCATGGGGCTGAATTGCAGGCAGCGATGCTGGTGCAGGTCTTGTGGCTCATTCAGTGCCGGGGCTTTTGCCAGATAGTCTGGGCTGGAGAAAGTAGCCCAGCAGGCCATCCCCGATGGCCTGGCAATCAGGCTGGAATCATCCAGCTTACCGGTGCGGATAGCTACATCAATGCCTTCGGCAATCAGGTCTATATAGCGCTCGGTCAATATCAACTCCAGCTCTACGTCCGGATATTGGCTGTGCATGGCTTGCACCAGCTCTGCCAGCATGCTGTCTCCCAGATCGGCGGGCGCAGTGACTCTGAGCCTGCCTTGTGGCTGTTGTTTAGCGGCATTCAGGGTGGCTTCGGCTTCCAGCAGGTAGTTGAGCCCGGTCGAAGCCAGCTCGAAATATAGCGTTCCTGCTTCTGTCAGATTCAGGCGGCGTGTTGTTCTTTGCAGCAAGGTCACACCCAGCCGCCGTTCCAGCCGCGCCACGCGGGTGCTCACTGTGGAAGTCGGAATCTGCAGTTGCCTGGCGGCAGCGCTGAAACCGCCAGCCTGCACCACCCGGACAAAAACAGCGACTTCATTGATATCCATGATTGTTCAATAAAATGAAAAATGATTTCACATTTAACCATCTGGTGCTGTGAAAGTCTTGTCTCTATGATGGAACCATCAAAAGCGGAGTTATCAGAAAGTAGATCCAGCAATATCGCAAGCACAAAAGGAGCACAGTATGAAAAAACTTGCATTCATCAAGCGCAGCAATGGACGCCATTGGGTAGGCGATGGGTTCCCCGTGCAGAACGTTTTTTCCTATCGCGATATTCACGAGGAAATGTCACCGTTCCTGCTTATGGATTACGCGGGGCCGGCGCAGTTCGAGCCAACGGAAAAACGCCGTGGCGTCGGGCAGCATCCGCACCGCGGGTTTGAAACCGTGACCATCGTCTACGATGGACAAGTTTCGCATCATGATTCCACCGATGCTGGCGGCACCATTGGGCCGGGCGATGTGCAGTGGATGACGGCAGGCTCCGGCATCGTGCATGAGGAATATCACGGTGATGACTTTGCCAGGGCTGGAGGTGTCTTTGAGATGGTGCAACTTTGGGTAAACCTGCCTGCGCGGCACAAAATGACGCGGCCGGGCTATCAGGGTATTACCCGTGAGCAGATTCCTGAAGCCGCGCTGCCGGATGGCGCAGGCGTGGTGCGCATCATCGCAGGAGAGTATCAAGGTGTGCGCGGGCCAGCCCGAACTTTTAGCCCCATGAATGTATGGGATGTGCGGCTTGGTGCTGGTAGTACGGCAAGGTTCACCCTGCCCGCAGGCCATACCACTGCCGTGTTTGTATTGCATGGTGCTGTCAGCCTGGGGGATACGCATACCGTACGTGCTGCCGAACTGGCTGTAATGCAGCGGGAAGGAGATGAACTGGTGCTGGCGGCGCAGCAGGATACCGTCCTGCTTTTGCTGAACGGGGAACCGCTGCATGAACCTGTGGTGGGCCATGGCCCTTTTGTCATGAATAGCTGGGAAGAAATCGACCAGGCGATTGATGACTATAACAATGGCCGGTTTGTCTCAGCCAGAGTGTAGAGCCCGCCCATGAAAACATCATGAGCGGTCATTTGTAGATGCAGTGGATGTAACCAATTAACCCAAAGGAGAAACCGATGACCAAACCTTATATACGTCTTGACCATGATAATGCTGCGGTATTGCTGGTAGATCACCAGGTTGAATTACTGTCGCTGGTGCGGGATATTGAACCAGACAAGTTAATGAAGATTTTCTCAAGGCAGTTAAGGATACCGGCAAGAAGCAATTGATATTGGTATCCTGCATTACGATATAGGAATGGTATCAGTTTTGAGTCGAAAGGCAGCCTGTCAGGCTGCCTTTTCCTTGAGAGGCAATATCTTGCCGTTGGTATATGACTGATACAGGGCAATCGCGGCTTCACGCAGCTGTTCGGCATCCGCGGCCAACGCTGGATGTTCGAAAGATTCCCCATTGATTTTGTAGATAGGGCGCATTTCGAGGTTATTGAGAGATGATAGCGATTCAAACTTCAGATGACCTACTTCGGTACCGTCCAGGTAGAAATTCACTAGAAAAATCTGCTCGACCGAGATGTTCAGCACAACGCCACTATCCAGAGTGATGCGCTGGTCGCGTTTATTGATGGCGTGGAGTTCCACTATGGGCATATTGTGTTCTTTCACTAGGACTGGAGGGATAGCTGAGAATTCAGTATTACCCAAAGCCAATCATCAGTACAGATGCAGACCAGGGAAATAAAGAAGGATCAGTTGGGAAGCAACAGCCTGGCTAAGCACACTCAAGTGCTCAGGCTGAGGCTAAGGCCGATTTCCTTCCAATAGGCGATTTCGTTGACCAATTCTGCTTCTGTCAGCGGATTGTCCTTGAGCCAGTCAGCCGTGATATTGAGTTGGTAGCCGGATTTGAGGATAAATAGCTCCAATTCCGGATGATGGTCAGGCTGGCGGTTGCGATGGAATAGCACCGCAAGCCGCAGGATCAGGATCAGCAGCAAACGGTCAGTCTGACCGTTCAGGCTGAATTCCAGCTTGCTCAGCGAACGCCGATGCGCTTTGACCAACAGGCCCAGGGTTTCCTGCTCCATATTGGAGAAGCCTGGCATGTCGGCATTTTCGACAATATAGGCAGAGTGCTTGTGATAGCCGGAATGCGCAATCGACACGCCGATTTCGTGCAGTCGCGCTGCCCAGGTCAGGTATTGCGCGGCAGTTTCTTCATCTATGTGTTGTAAACGGGAGCTGCATTGTGACAACAGGCGTAATGCCAGTTCCTGCACGCGTTCTGCCTGGTCGGGTTCCACATGGTAGCGGCGCATGAAGCTGGAAACGGTGGTTTCGCGAATATCCTGGTCATGCAAACGCCCGAGCAATTCGTACAGCACTCCTTCGCGCAGGGCGCTGCTGGCAGTGGTCATGCGTTTGATATCCAATGCATCAAACGCCGCCATCATGACTGCCAGGCCGCCCGGTAATACCGCTGCGCGATCTGTACTCACACCGGGCAAATCGATTTTCTTGATATTGCCTGCCTGCAATAGTTGTTCCTGGATAAATGCCAGACCCTCACGCGTGATTTCGCCATCGCTTAACCCGCTGAGCCGGATAATTTCTCCTAGGGCCTTGGCAGTGCCTGATGAGCCGACTGCCTCGTTCCAACCCTCGGCGATAAAATATTTACGCATGCCTTGCAATTCTGCGGCAGCGGCAATCTGCGCACGTTTCATGGCAGCCTCGGAGATCTTGCCGTCCGGGAAATAGCGCATGCTGTAGCTGACGCAGCCCATATATAGGCTTTCCATGGCAGTCGGTTCCAGGTGCTGGCCGATAATGAATTCGGTGGAGCCGCCGCCGATATCAATTACCAGCCGCTTATGGTCAGCCGGTGGAAGACTGTGGCTGACGCCGACGAAAATCATGCGGGCCTCTTCGCGCCCGGCAATGATTTCTATGGGAAATCCCAGAGCTGCCTGGGCTTCCTGCAACAGGTTAGGCGCGTTGCGGGCTACGCGGAAGGTATTGGTGGCAACAGCGCGCACCGCTTGCGGCGGCAAGCCGCGCAATCGTTCGCCAAAGCGTTTCAGGCAGTCGATGGCACGTTGTTGCGCATCAGCGCTCAGGTTATTTTTTTCGTCCAGCCCGGCGCCCAGGCGCACGGCCTCGCGCAGGGAATCATGGAAAATGAGATGTCCGTCTGCCACTCTGGCGAGTTGCAGACGGAAACTGTTGGAACCCAGGTCGACCGCGGCGATTTCCGGGAAATCCGAAGGTTTGATAGGCAAGATTGACCTTTTTCTGAAACATGGAGTGCGGCAATCATCCCAAGGGCGATCAAGGTTCTTGCGCTTCGCGCTCCATTTCCTGCACCGTGGTATGACGAACGTCCTTACCTTTTACCATGTAGATGACGTATTCGGCAATATTCTTGGCGTGGTCGCCGATACGCTCGATGGCCTTGGCTATGAACAGTACTTCCAGCGACATGGAAATGGTGCGCGGGTCTTCCAGCATGAAAGTGATCAATTGGCGCATGGTCGCGCGGAACAATTCATCCACTTGCTCATCCTGGCGCGCCACGTCTACTGTCTTGGTGACATCCAGACGCGCAAATGCATCCAGGGAGGTGCGCAGCATTTCACGTACGTTGGCCACCATGTTCTTGATTTCGTTGAAGCGTGGCGTATATAAACGGCCAGATTCGGAAACTTTCTGCGCGACGCGGGCGATCTTGGTGGCTTCATCGCCGATACGTTCCAGGTCGGTAATGGTCTTGACCACCATCATGATCATGCGCAAATCGCCGGCAGCGGGCTGGCGGCGCACGATGATATGGCTGCAGTCTTCGTCGATCTGGACTTCCAGCGCGTTGACCTTGTGATCGTTGGCAATCACCTTGTCCGCCAGGGTGAGGTTGACGGTAATAAGTGCTTCCAGCGCATTGACGATCTGTTGCTCTACCAAACCGCCCATTTCCAGCACTTTGGCACGGACTGATTCCAGTTCGGCATCATACTGCTTGGAGGTATGTTCTAATTGCATAACGTGATCCCTTCCGTGAATAAACTTGGCCGGGTTTTGCATACCCGGCCAAAGTGATTGAGTCAACGTTGTAGTCTAATTGCCGATTATGACAATTTCATGTTGAACTGAAGCGCTGTTTATTTCGCTGTCATGGTCTTGACGCCGTCAGCGGTCGCCAGCAGCAAGACATTGGCTGGACGGGCCGCAAACAGGCCATTGGTAACTACGCCGACGATGGCGTTAATCTTGGCTTCCATCGCTACAGGATCGGTGATGGTCAAGCCATGCACATCCAAGATAACGTTGCCGTTATCGGTGGTGAAGTCGCGCAGCTTGGGCTGACCGCCCAGCTTGACCAGTTCGCGCGCCACATAGGCCTGTGCCATGGGGATGACTTCCACGGGCAGCGGGAATTTACCTATCACGGATACCAGCTTGCTCTGGTCGCAGATACAGATGAAATCCTTGGCGCAGGCCGCCACGATCTTTTCACGGGTCAAAGCGCCGCCGCCGCCCTTGAGCATGTGCATGTGCTCGGTGATTTCATCCGCGCCGTCGACATAGATATCCATGCCGTCCACGTCATTGAGGTCAAATACCTTGATGCCATGTCCGCGCAGGCGCTGGGCAGTGGCTTCGGAGCTGGCAACCGTGCCTTCGATGCGATCCTTGACCTTGGCCAGCTCATCAATGAAAAAATTGGCGGTGGAGCCAGTGCCCACCCCAATGATGCCGCCCTTTACATATTCCACGGCTGCCTTGGCAACCTGTTGCTTTAATTCGTCTTGTGTAGCCATTATTAAAACCTTTATTTACTGGTGACCTGATCGGGGTAGAAGCCGCATGAAGCAACCCAGCATTTTGCAGACCCCATGTTTTCTTTATAATTCAGATTCTTTCGAATCAAGCCCCTTAATCATACACTGCCGTATCTCATAGTGCAGCCTTGGACAGCGTCCCTCATGAAAATCGACTATCTGCAGAAAATCAAATCCGCCCATGTTTATGACGTGGCGAGCAAAACCCCGCTGGACCTCCTGTCCAATATTTCCCGCCGCATCCAGAATCAGGTATTGCTCAAGCGCGAGGATATGCAGCCGGTGTTTTCATTCAAGCTGCGCGGCGCTTACAACAAGATGGCGCAGCTTTCAACGGAAGCGCTGTCACATGGTGTGATTACGGCTTCTGCGGGCAACCATGCGCAAGGGGTGGCGCTGGCTGCCAAGAACGCAGGCTGCCGCGCGGTGATCGTCATGCCAGTCACCACGCCTGACATCAAAGTGGATGCGGTGCGCAACCGCGGCGGCGAGGTAGTGCTGGCCGGAGAGTCCTATACCGATTCCTACAACCATGCATTGCAATTGATGGAAGAGCAGCAGTTGACGTTCGTGCATCCGTTTGACGACCCTGACGTGATCGCAGGGCAAGGCACCGTGGCGGTAGAAATCCTGCAGGATAACCCGGGCCCGATCGAGGCTATTTTCTGCCCTGTCGGCGGCGGCGGGCTGATCGCTGGCGTAGCTGCTTATGTCAAGGCGGTAAGGCCTGAAATCAAGGTGATCGGTGTTGAGGTGAACGATGCCAACGCCATGACGGTCTCCTTGCAGAAAGGCGAACGTATTACTCTTGACCAGGTGGGCTTGTTTGCCGATGGCAAGGCGGTCAAGCTGGTGGGGGAGGAAACTTTCCGCCTGTGCCAACAATATGTCGATGAAATGATTTTGGTGGACAATGATGCCATCTGCGCCGCGATCAAGGATGTGTTCGAGGATACCCGTGCGATCCTGGAGCCGACCGGCGCGCTGGCGCTGGCTGGGCTTAAGGCTTATGCGCAGCAGCATGGTTTGCAGGACAAAACCCTGGTTGCCATTGCTTCCGGGGCTAACATGAGTTTCGATCGCCTGCGTTTCGTGGTAGAGCGTGCCGAGATCGGTGAAAAGCGCGAAGCGGTGTTGGCAGTCACTATCCCCGAAACGCCTGGTTCATTCAAGAAATTCTGTCGCTTGATCGGCAATCGCAACATCACCGAGTTCAATTACCGCTATGCCGATGCGCAATCTGCCCATATCTATGTCGGTATCGCCATTCACGACCCCAGCGAATCCAGCAAGCTGGTCGCGCAATTGCAGGAGCATGGCTTGCCCGCGCTGGACCTGAGCGACAACGAAGTGGCGAAGCTGCACCTGCGCCATCTGGTGGGTGGACATGCGCCGCAGGCGGAGCATGAACAGGTCTATCGCTTCGAGTTTCCCGAACGGCCAGGCGCATTGATGAATTTCCTTGATAACATGCGACAGGACTGGAATATCAGCCTGTTTCATTACCGCAACCATGGCGCGGATTATGGACGAGTGCTGGCGGGTATGCAGGTGCCGCCAAGAGAGGAAAAGGAATTTGCTGAATTCCTGCAGAACCTGGGGTATCCGTATTGGGCAGAAAACGATAATCCTGCCTACAAGTTATTTTTGGGATAGAAACCAAAAAGCCCGCTGAAAGCGGGCTTTTTTATTGGCCAAACGGGAGGGATTACCTCTTGTCGACAAGCGGAGTGCCGTAGGCGGTGATGTCGTAATCGGTCAGCTCATAACCCAGTTCACGCACAATTACCTTGAGGCGCTCCTCGATGCCTAGATCATAGAATTCCCGTACTTCGCCGGTGCTGGTGCTGACCAAGTGGCCATGGTGTTCTTCGCCATCGTTCAGCTCATACACGGCTTTGTTGTTGCCCAATTGGCTTTTCTTCAGCAAACCGGTCTGCTCGAATTGTGCCAGCACACGGTAAACCGTTGCCAGGCCGAATTCAGAATGCTCGGTGATCAAGATACGGTATACATCTTCAGCAGCCAAGTGACGCTGTTCGCTGTTGCGGAAGATATCCAGCACCTTAAGCCGCGGTAAGGTGATTTTCAGGCCACTGTTTCTCAAATCCTGATGCGGATCTGCTATTCCGTCATCTCTTTTTGTAACCACTATCATCTCTCCTTGTAATTGAAACCTGACGCTGCGATAGCATATCATGCATCGCGCTGCTGTCGCGGAATGAACGTCAGGCAAGCAGTTTTATAATAAATTCCCAATCCTTGGGATCCACCGGCGTGATTGAGAGCCGGTTACCACGCTGCAGGATACGCAGATTCTGCAATTCAGGAATTTCACGCATCTGTTTCAGGCTCAATAACCGGGTCTTGCGCACCAGCTTGATATCCACATTGAACCAGCGCGGAGTCTCGGGCGTGGCCTTGGGGTCATAATACTTGTGTCCTTCGATGAATTGCAGGCGGTCAGGATAAGCCAGCTTGCACACCTCGGCGATACCGACGATACCAGGTTCCGCGCAGTTGGAATGATAAAACAGGATTCCATCGCCAAGCTGCATCTGGTCACGCATGAAGTTGCGCGCCTGGTAATTGCGCACGCCATACCAATCCACTGATTGGTCGGGGAATGATGCCAGGTCATCAATCGATACATCCGAAGGCTCTGATTTCATCAGCCAGTAACGCATGAAATTCTCAAATCAACACAGATTCCGTATCATAACCCGAGTCAATTGAATTTCAGAATCCACAGCATGGCCCGCAACGTCCTTGGTACCACATTACAACCTTGCAGCATGGACCCCGTTACCGGCTTCACCCGCAGCGGCAGCTGCGTCACCGGCCCGGAAGACATCGGCAGTCATACGGTTTGCGCAATGATGACAGAAGAGTTTCTGGCCTTCGCGTTTTCCAAAGGCAACGACCTCAGTACCCCAAGGCCTGAATATGGTTTTCCTGGACTGGAGGCAGGTGACCGCTGGTGTTTATGCGCTTCGCGTTGGTATGAGGCAGCTGAGGCTGGTTATGCCCCGCCGGTGATCCTTGAGGCAACCCATGAGCGGGCGCTGGAAGTAGTCAGCCTTGCTGACCTGGAATATCACGCCCTGAGATAGGGCTTGGAAGGAGTTCCCCGCAAATGTCATCCGGACCGGCATCCTGAACCTGTACGGTTCAAGTGGTAGCGACCTAAAGCTGCGTCAGGTACACCCGCATCGGAGCGCGCACATAGCTGCTTAACAGACCGAAACCTAAGCCAAATTTATGGTTCAAGGAATCTATGGCCCGGACAACACCGCAGGGAACAAGGGGAAGAAGCCGGAGTCATCCAGCTTCTTGTAACTTATGGCAGAGGCAATGCCTAATTAAAACAGTTGGTTTTGTTCCTCGCCAACCACGGCATCAATCTGTTCCTGCATGGAAGTGATTCTACGCTTGAAATCACCAATGTCAAAACCGCCGATGTTGGCGGTCAGCAATTCATGGGCAATATTGAGCGCCGCCATGATGGCAATCTTCTCGGCGCCCACCACCTTGCCGGTATCGCGGATTTCACGCATCTTCTTGTCGAGATAATCGACGGAGCGTAACAATGCTTCCCGCTCCTCGTCGGAACAGGCAATTGTCAGCTCGCGCCCCATGATGCTGACATCGACGCCACGCACATTGCTCATACACTATCCTCCGGCAGGCGTTCGATCAGGGTTTGCAGCTTGCGGCTGGCAAGCTCGATATTGTCCTGCAATTGTTTATTGTCATCCTGGGAGCGTGTAAGCTCTTGACGGAGTTCAAGATTTTCGGCTCGCAGCATTTGGCATAATGAAATGAGCTGCGCGAGCTTTTCTTCCAACGTGATCAAATCAGCATTCATGGCGCCACTATAATTGCAAAATCAATCCATGGTCAACTGCGCATAAGAATTTATGACGTGATTACAACACCTTATATCAAAAACCTGTTTTGCCATGTTAAGGTGCGCAACCTTGGAAATTTATCTATACAACCCTCACCCTAGACTAAGTCCATGACAGAACAGAACCCTTCGGACCGCAACCAGCGCCACGCCGAAAGAATGACGCGTCAGAAAGCCATTATCGATGCCAAGATTGCGGCTGCGCAGATCGAGCGTGGTTTGCTTCTGGTCAACACCGGTAACGGCAAGGGAAAGTCCACTGCAGCTTTCGGACTACTCGCCCGCGCGCTTGGGCATGGCATGAAGGCCGTGGTGGTGCAGTTCGTCAAAGGACGGTCGGATACTGGAGAAGAAGCCTTTTTCCGTCAACAGCCTAATGTGGCCTGGCATGTGATGGGTGAAGGCTTCACCTGGGAAACCCAGAACCGTGATCGCGACATTGCCGCTGCCAAGCAAGGCTGGCGCGAGGTCCAGGCAGCTCTACGGGATGCCAGTGTGGGCGTGGTCATTCTCGATGAGCTCAATATCGTCCTCAAATATCATTATCTGGATCTGCAGGAAGTGCTTGCCGACATTGCAGCGCGTCCTGCGATGCAGCATGTAGTGGTTACCGGACGCGGCGCACTGCCTGAGCTGATTGCCCAGGCTGATACCGTGAGCGAAATGACATTGGTCAAGCACGCGTTCAATAGTGGAGTGCAGGCCATGCCTGGTGTGGAATGGTAGGGCCGTCTTAGTCAGAATTTTCCTGCTGGTGAATGGCTGCTGATGAGGCAGCCCGCCTCTATCGCTCACGTTCATTCCTGGGCCAATTCAAGTATAATGCGCGCCAGTTGTCAGGTGCCTGACCATCTGCTGCAAGGCGGGTGCAAGGGTGAAACTGGGAAGCAGGTGCGTTTTTTGATGCAAAACAATGCCTGCGCTGCCCCCGCAACGGTAAGCGAGTCATGTCTGCCACGATGCCACTGTGACAAAACACAAGTCATGGGAAGGCGGGAGACATCTGAGTGATCTTAACTCGCAAGCCCGGAGACCGGCCTGATACAAACATTGGAAAACCGCGGGGTGACGGTCTGTAATTCCTGGCAATTCCATTGCCCGGCATCATTGCCATTTTTCTTTGGTTTTCCTGAATTTTGTCCTGCATGCGGGGCCGCATGCACTTCAAGGAAGCCACATGAAAAAACTTACTATTGCGAGCCTGGTCAGTCTCGCTTTTCCCGCTGTTGTCTGGGCGGAGCCTGTCGTGACGCTGGATGAGGATGTCGTCGTCACTGCCAGCCGAATTCCGCAAGAACGCAAAGCCGTGATCGGCGATGTCAGCGTCATCGAAACCGCCGATATTGCGCGCGCGGGTCAGAGCACGTTGCTGGAATTGCTGCAAACCCAGCCTGGCATTGAAATTTCCCATAATGGTGGCGCTGGCAAGAGTGGCTTCTTATTTATGCGTGGCACCAATTCCAACCATGTCATTGTGTTAGTCGATGGTATACGTATCAATTCCGGGACAGATGGCACAACCGCTTTAGAGAATATTCCTGCTGCCCAAATTGAGCGTGTTGAAATCCTGCGCGGCCCGGCTTCCAGCCTATACGGTCAAGATGCCATTGGCGGTGTAATCCAGATTTTCACTAAACAGGGCAAAGGTGCGCCGCGCTTCTATGCTTCTGCTGGTTATGGTTCCTATAACACCAAAACTGCAGATGCTGGTTTCAGTGGTCGCGTAGGCGATACTAGCTTTGCACTGAATGTTTCTAGCTATGATACTGATGGTTTTTCCGCACTGAGAACCCATAGCTCTTGGCGTAAAGATCATGACGGCTATCGTAACCTTGCTGTGAATGGTTCACTGAGCTATCAGATTGTTTCTGGCCACAGTGTGGGTATCCAGTTTTTTTCCAGCGAAGGCCATAACCGCTATGACAACCTATTCAGCTCGGTACCTTTTTCCAATCACAATATGACAAGACAACTTGGCTATTCCATTTTCAGTCGCAACCAGTTTACCGAGAGCTGGCATTCGACCATCCGCATAGGTGAGGGCCGTAACGATGCTACAGACTATGATGCGGATTATGGCAAAACCTACTTTGATACCAAGCAACGTCAGATCTCTTGGCAGAATGATATTACTTTGCCTATGGGCACTCTGACCTTGTTATATGACAGGCTGGAACAGCGACTGGATTCCACCACTCAATATGACAAAACCAGCCGCGATAATGATGGTTATGCCGCGATTTACTCGCTGAGCCAAGGCGCGCATTCCGCACAACTCAGTTATCGCGTTGATCATAACTCGCAATACGGTACTAACGATACCGGCAATATTGGGTATGGCTACCAGATCAGCGATGCATGGCAAGTGACTGCCAATTATGGCAGTGCTTTCCGCGCTCCATCCTTCAACCAGCTATACTGGCCTGCGCATCCCATTTTTGGAAGAAGCAGCAATCCCAATCTTGAGCCAGAAAAGTCGGATAGTGTGGAAGCCAGTGTGCGTTACAACGACAAACAGACCAGTTTTTCTGCCACGGTTTATGAAAACAGGGTACGTAATCTGATTGTCTATGACTCAGCTATATTTGCCTCCAACAATATTGATCGCGCCAAAATTCAAGGCCTGACATTAGCGGGTAGTCATCAGTGGAATGCCTGGACATTACGCGGTAATGTAGATATTCAATCTCCACGTAATGATGAAAACGATAAGTTGTTGCAATTGCGCGCCAACCGTCATGGCAGCCTGAACCTGTCTTATCAGTTGGACAAACTGCGCATAGGCGGTGAAGTGGTGAGTTCTTCCGCAAGATATAACGATGTGGCGAATACTGTTCGACTGGGGGGATACACCTTATTCAATATGGTGGCCGAGTATCAGGTCAACCCTGAATGGAGACTGCTAGCACGAGCTAACAACATCTTCGATAAGAATTATGCATTAGCCAAGATTGTTGATACGATGAATAACATTGCTGAATACTACAATACCCCCGGCTCCAACGTATTCTTCAGCGTCAGTTACACGCCTCAACCATAAGCCGTTACCGGCATTTGCCCGGAAAGAGCTTGAATAGTAAACAGTCTGGCCGGCTTTTTGCCGGCGGGCTGTTTTCTTATTCTGGGCAGGCGTGCGGTGTTATCATCTTGGCTTTATATCTACATATTTTATTTTCGATATGAATATCCAATCCAATCGACATTTCCTGTTGCAACAGGGCGGCATTGCCATGCTGCTGTTTTTCTTCATGCTGCTCACGCGTGGCGGCCATGCAATGACCAGTGTGGCTTTGCCGGATGCCAGCCTGGCGGTATTTCTGCTGGGTGGCATGTTGTTGTGGCGTGCTGGTTGGTTTGTGCTGTTCTTCATCATTGCCGCCATTATTGATTTCGGCGCTGCCGCGCTGGATCCCTATCAGGGTTTTTGCCTCACGGATGGCTATTGGGGCCTGATTCTGGCCTATGGCGCGATGTGGCTGGGCGGACGCTGGCTGAGCAAGCAGCCGGATGCTTTTTCTCTCGTGCGCTATGTGCCGGTTACGCTGGTAACCACTGTGATGGCGTTCGTGATTTCCACCCAGACCTATTACCTGTTCTCGGGCCGGTTCCCCAATAATGGGCTGCACGAGACTATACAGCATGGCTGGAATTACCTACCGGTCTACCTGGGCTATTCCATGATGTATTTCGCCATCGTTTGGGCTGGCGTGCATCTGTTCCGCTACATCCGCGCGCACCGCGCCAAGGCAAACGCCTGAAATATCGGTAATGAAAGGCCCGCAACGCATTGCCTGCCTGACGGCGGAAACCACGGAAGTGCTGTACCTGCTGGGAGAGCAATCCCGTATTGTCGGCATTTCCGGCTTTACTACCCGTCCGGCAATCGCCCGCAAGGAAAAGCCCCGGATATCGGCATTCAGCACGGCCAATATCGACAAGATTCTTGCATTGCGGCCCGACCTGGTGCTGGCGTTTTCTGATCTGCAGACCAATATCGTTGCCGAGCTGGTGCGGATTGGGGTGGAAGTGCATGTGTTCAATCAGCGTTCGGTGCAAGGCGTTCTGGACATGATTGCCACGCTGGGCGCATTGACGCATGCCAATGACCGTGCGGCTGCCTTGATCGAAAGCCTGCAACAGACCATGCGCCAGGTGGCAGACACTGCCAGCTACCTGCCTCGAGCGCCCAGGGTCTATTTCGAAGAATGGAATGAACCGTTGATCAGCGGTGTTCAGTGGGTGGGCGAGCTGATAGAAATTGCTGGCGGGACGGATTGCTTTGCCGAACTGTCAGCCTTCAAGTCCGCCAAGGACCGCATTATTGCCGATCCTGCCATAGTCATCCAGAAGCAGCCAGATATCATTATTGGTTCCTGGTGCGGCAAGAAATTCCAGCCGGAGCAGGTGCTGGCGAGGCCGGGCTGGGATGCTATCCCTGCTGTGCAAGCCGGGCAGATATATGAAATCAATGCCGATGATATCCTGCAGCCCGGCCCTTCTCTCATACAGCATGGCTTGAAGCAGTTGCAAACCATCATCCAGCGCTGGGGCGTGCAGCAGGCGCACAGCAAGCACTGGAGTTGAACATGAACGCACATGACCACCACCTGATTCTTGGCGGCGCACGCTCGGGCAAGAGTGCCTACGCGGAAAAACTTGCCAGCGAAAGTGGGCTGGAAGTCATTTATATCGCCACCGCGCAGGTATATGACAGCGAATTCGGCAAACGTGTCAGTCATCACCAACAACGCCGTCCGGTGCACTGGCAGACCGTGGAAGTGCCGCACAAGCTGGCGGAAACACTCCAAGCGCAAGCTGCGCCTGGGCGCTGCTTGTTAGTGGACTGCCTGACCTTGTGGCTGGCGCAATGCATCTGCCCGGAGTGCGCACCGCCGGAAGGCGTGGATTGGCAGGCAGAGCGCAGCGCCTTGCTGGAAGCATTGCCTGGCCTGCCGGGAAAAATACTGTTTGTCAGCAATGAAGTCGGCATGGGCATCGTGCCGCTGGGGGAAATCAACCGCCAGTTCCAGGATGAAGCCGGGCGGCTCAACCAGGCGGTGGCTTCACTCTGCAATAAGGTCAGCTTTATTGCGGCTGGCTTGCCGTTGGCCTTGAAAGAATAAGGGGATGTTTTCTGCCACCTTTATTTTTGAGAAAAAGCAACTTGATGAGCGTTTTCATTGGCTGGATGAGGAAATAGCTATTTTTGCGCGACAAACTACCGGCTATGCCGGGGAAGAGGCTTGGGAAAATCCACAGAATGGGCGTATCTGTACCGTGTATTACTGGACGGAAATGACCGGCCTGCATGAACTCATGCAACACCCTAAGCATCTTGAAGCCAAAGCCGCGCAGGGTGCGTGGCTAAATGGCTACCAAGTGGTCATTTCCCAAGTGGTGCGTGCCTACAATGACAACACGCTGGAGCATCCGCTCAAAGACTGGAAAGTCGACTGATTCAACCGGCGGTGGGTATCCATCCGCCTTCTGTCATGACTTCCTGAATCAATGGCACCAAAGCTTGCGGTAGCTTTATCTGCGTCAATAAGGCTTGATGCCCGGCTGGTGAAACCTTGCGCAAGGTCTTGTGCAGAATATCTTTCCATTTGGCTACATCGTATTCAGGATGCTGGCCGACAAATTCTTCCAGATAGTGCTCGACAAACACCATTACGATCACATCTTCCAATAGCTGCATCTCGGCATTTGCCAGCGGCGCATCCTTGCTGACCAGCGCCGCTACGCTGTCCATGGTTTCAGTGTCGTATCCGGCCTGCTGCATGATCTCGCGCGCCACTTGGGCGTGATATTCCTTGAGCTTGCGCCGCCATTGATGATAGCCGGGCTTGGTCATCGGGTAAGCTTCGCGCGGCAGGGTCCAGCGCTCGATATGCTGGCAGCGTGCTGCCAGTTGCACAGCCTCGGATGCCTGTGGCGCATAGCGTTGCAGCATCTCCGACATGCGTTGCGCATAAGCCAGCTCTTTGGGAACAGCAATGCCATTGACGAGCGACTGGTTGGGATCCCTGGCGTTACGCGCGTCAAATGCGGCAATTGCCTGGGAAAAACGAGGCTCTGTTTGTGGAAGCATCTGCATATCGCACCTGAACAAATGAATGTGACAACATTTTACGCGAAAGCACCCTTGCCCTCATTTCTTGCCCCGATAAAACATGGTCTAATCGCGGGCATTCAATCATCACAGAGATAAACCATGGAATTTACGTTACGCGGTGACTATATCGAGCTTTGCAACCTGCTCAAACTTGTGGGTATCGCTGATTCGGGCGGCCGGGGCAAGGCCATGGTGGCGGAAGGACTGGTGCAGGTGGATGGCCAGCCGGAAACGCGCAAGACTGCCAAAATTCGTGCCGGGCAGATGGTGGAATGCATGGGGCAGACTATTACGGTGCAGGGACAAGAGTAGCAACTCTAATAGTGTGTGCTCATGCGTAACCCCCCCCACGCCTGGCATGCAACGCCCAAACAACGCGGATGATCAAGGCCGCAAATACTGGTTGAAGAAGGCCATGGTGCGTTGCCAGGCGAGCGTTGCTGCGGCTTCGTCGTAACGCGGCGTTGTATCGTTGTTGAAGGCATGCTGCACGCCGGGATAGATATAGGCCTGGTAATTCACCCCCGCAGCCTTGAGCGCTTGCTCATAGGCAGGCCAGCCTGATGTGATGCGCTCATCCAGTTCTGCCAGATGCACCAGCAAGGGTGCCTTGATCTTTGCTGCAGCCTCGGCGTTTGGGTGCGCGCCATAGAATGCCACGGCAGCATCCAGTTCGGGTAGCCTGGTTGCCAGGAAATTGGCGATACCGCCGCCATAGCAGAAACCGACCACGCCTAACTTGCCGTTGCCCTCGTGCAATTGTTTGAGCGCTATTGCAGCGGCAACAAAATCCTCACGCGTTTTTTCCTGGTCAAGCTTGGCAAACAATGCCCGCGCTGCATCCTCATCGCCCGGGTATCCGCCCAAGGGAGCCAGTGCATCTGGCGCAAAGGCGATAAAGCCATCCAGCGCAATGCGCCGGGCAATATCCTGGATATGCGGATTCAAACCACGGTTTTCATGCACCACCATCACTATTGGCAGGCGGCCCGTGGCATTGGCAGGTTTGACCAGATAACCTTTCACTGTCCCGTTTCCTTGTGGGAAAGGAAACTCAAGCCACGCTGCCTGCAGGCGTTTATCGTCAGGCGATACCTGTTCCGCCAATGCAAATTGCGGGGACAAGGCGGCGAGTAGCCCTTCCGCAGTCAACCCCGCCACGGCAAACTTTGCCACCCGGCTCAGAAAATCCCGGCGACTGATTTCTCCATGGGTATATTCGTCATAGGCCTGCATTACTTCGGAATCAAAATCTTGAATCGTCTTGCGTTGCATTGTTTTCTCCTGATGTCTGGGGTGGCAAAGGATTATTCGCGCCTGGCGGCAATATTCCTGCAATCTCCCGCAACCAATGGCGTATTGCCGGAACCTGGCCGGAGCATCACGCCGCTGCTGACGCCATTGGACGCCACGCAAGCCTGGAAACCCACGCGGGTGCTTCGCGGTGCTGCTGTATTGACCAACGCCTCGCGCTGCTCGTCCGATAAAGCTAACGGGCCGTGCTCGGACAGAAATTGATCATAAGAAGGGTAAACGCCATGAATTGCATGGAAATTTTTCAGCTTATCAAGCAGTTCTTGCGCAATACGGTCTGTATTGACTGGGCCATGTTGCTGCAAGGCTAACGCTTCAATCGCCTCTTCCTGTTTCTGCTGCTCTACCTTGCCTTTTGATACATAACTGGCGCTGACCAGGAATAGTGCCAGCAAAATGGTGTAGACCAGGTTGATGCCGATGGCGAGGATAGCGAATAAGTTCCTCTGCCCAACGGTGCGCGATTTGAGAAGCGCAAATATCCCCACCAGCACACCGAGCAAAGGCACACAAAATACAGACAGCAGCAAGGCAATGATGCCGGGTTTCTTGCCTGGGTCATTACCTTGGTTAGTGTCTAACGTTTTTTCTGTGGATGCCATGATTACCATGCCCAATCATTGAATCAAAGTGAGATTAAACCACGGCAGGCAGGCAATGTGTCTCGCTTCCATGTATTCAGGAGATGGGAAGCACAAGAATGTATCCTGCGACTCCTGTCAGTTGGTATGAGGTGAACCAATGAATACCAATCCCGTCAGGCAGCTTTGCATCTCGATGAGGGTGTTGCACCCACTTGCCCAGGCATTGCCAGTCTTACTTCAAGTTAGTATGGTGGTTCGCTACAAACATGCGTTAAGCTCTGCAACTTGATTGATTTTCCCAGGGTATTCCATGGCGCTCAAATCCACCGTATTCAAGACCAGCCTGCAGATTGCAGATATGGAGCGACATTATTATCAAGATCATGCGCTGACGTTGGCGCGGCATCCTTCGGAAACCGATGAGCGCATGATGGTGCGCTTGCTCGCATTTGCCTTGCATGCGCATGAGATGCTGGCGTTCGGGCAGGGCATGACGGATGACGATGAGGCCGACCTCTGGCGCAAGGACTTTACCGGCAAGATCGAGCAATGGATAGACGTGGGTTTGCCGGATGAAAGGCTGATCCGCAAGGCCAGCGGGCGCGCGGATGAGGTGATTGTCTATGCGTATGGCGGACGCACGGCGGAGATGTGGTTTGAGCAGAACAGCAGTGGGTTGGCGCGGCTGAGGAATGTGCGCATATTCAACCTGCCGCAAGAACAGACCAAGGCGCTGGCTGAACTGGCGCAGCGCACGATGGCGCTGCAATGCACCATTCAGGACGGTCAGCTTTGGATCAGCGATGGCGAGCGCAGCATGGAAGTGGCATGTGAGCAGTGGAAATAAACCAGCCGCGTGATGTTTTCATGCCCCATCCAGCGTTTGCTGGAGCTGTCTTAATCCTTGTTTTTCAACTGGAAGGCAACGCGCGTGAAGTGGGTCATCAGATCGTCTTTCACGTCTGCTGGCAAACCCACACGATCAATGGCGGTTAGCATGCACTCCAGCCATGAATCGCGGGCGGCTGCGTCGATTTCCACATGAACATGCATTTGGCGGACGTTGGAGTGCTTGTATTTTTCGATATAAAGCTGAGGGCCGCCAAAAAAACCGGACAGGAAGTTGAATTGCTCGATACGGGAATGCGCAACGCCATGGCCTTTGAGGTGCAGGATATGCAAATTGCGCCCCAGTGGCTCGAATTCAATGATGTCGTAAAACGTCTCGATCAGCTTGCGCAACCCTTCTTCGCCACCGACCCGGTTGTAAAGCGTCTCTGGTTTCTGTGTTGGAAGGCTGGAATGCTTAGCCACATGGCTGCCGACTGAATGTTCAACTTTGGTACTGGCGGAGTTCATGAGTATCTCCCAAGGCTGGTTAAGATGCATGCTGGATGCAAGATTAAAGCGAATTTTTCTTGTATGTCAACAAAAATTATCTGTATGCATCATTGGCTCAGGTTCGGGTATGGCGGTGACGTTGCAATGGATATTGTCGATGCTTGCAGATGATGTAAATCCGGGACCCCTTGATACTCATTTTATCTGTGAGCGTCAAACGGATGGCTAACAGCATACTCAGCCTGATTCCCGTCTGGACTGCGCCATTGCCCGGTGGGATAAGCAATAGGAGTTGTCAGCGGTATCATCAACCGCTTTTGAATTACGCCTTGGAAAAATTTCCCTGCTCTGCATCGCCCAGCACCCGCAGCAGGTCAGTGCCTTTCAGCGCCAGAGCATAGCCCAGCACGCCGCTGCCGATCACCACGGTTTCAAAATCTTTCACGCTATTGTCCACCAGTACCTTGAGCTCTGCGGGCAATGCAATTGGCGGTACGGCGCCGACGATATAGCCTGTCGCTTCGGGCACTTCGTCATATTCCGCCATGCGCAGTTTGCGTTCATTGAGGTGGTTGCGCAGGATCGCCCAGTCCGCCCGTCCGCCGCCTGCGACGGCAAGCATGATGAATTGCTCGGAGCCAGTGCGAAACAATACGCTGCGCACTACCGATTTCGGATCCAGTCCCTGGCTCTGCAATAGCTCTTCCAGGTTGCGGATCGGTTTCTTGTCTTCGCTCAACGGGATTTCAATCACGGTGAACGGGATGGACTGGGAGTTCAGGAGGTCGGTAACGGGAGAGACGAGTGCAGTCATGATGATCCTTGATCTTGAGTTTGATGGTAGGAATTTACTCTATTTTTGCGGATTGTTGGTTCCATGCGCTCTAGTTAGCTATGGCGAATGAGGTATGATGGAATGTGTTGCGGCATTGTTGATGGCAGATGTATATCCTCGCCCAATTCCAAAATAGTCCTGTCATGCGCGTTTATGTAGGTTCTTTTTTTATCGCTATTTGCCTGATGTTATCCATGCAAAGCCGCGTATATGCGGCTTTGGAGGAATCCGTCGTGCGATTGCAAACCGCCAACGGCGTTCTCGATGGAACATTGCTGGTGCCCGAAGCAAAGCGAGGCATGCCGGTGGTCCTCCTGGTAGCAGGGTCTGGCCCAACAGATAGGAACGGCAACCAGCCCGGCCTGCATCACAACGCCTTGTTGCAGTTGTCCGATGCGTTGGCGCAGTATGGGATTGCGAGTTTGCGCTACGATAAGCGCGGCGTGGGCCAGAGCATGAGCGCCGCGCCGAGGGAAGAGGATTTGCGTTTTGAGCAATATGCTGCCGACGTGCGGGACTGGGTGAAATGGCTTGCGCGGGACAAGCGCTTTGGCAAGGTCACCGTGATCGGCCACAGCGAGGGGTCGCTGCTCGGCATGCTGGCTGCGCGGCAGGCCAAGGTGGCGAACTTTGTTTCGATTGCCGGGCCGGGCCGGCCCGCTGACCAATTGCTGCAGATGCAATTGGCTACCCAGCCTGCCGAGATACAGTCCATGGCATTGCCGGTGATCGAGAGGCTGAAGCAGGGCAAGACGGTAGACCCGGTGTACCCTGCCTTGCAGGCATTGTTCCGGCCCAGCGTGCAGCCGTACCTGATTTCGTGGTTCAAGTACGATCCGGCTAAAGAAATTGCCAAATTAAAGATGCCAATATTGGTGGTGCAGGGCACAGCGGATATTCAGGTGGATGCAGAGGATGCATGGTTATTGGGGGCGGCGAATCAAAGGGCGACAGTGATTTCGATTGATGGCATGAACCATATTTTCAAGAGATCGGTAGCGGATCGTGCGCAGAACTGGAATACCTATACCCAGCCGGAGCTGCCTGTCATGCCAGAGCTGCTTGCGGTGCTGGCGCGGTTCATCCGCCAGGACGGCAAACTGGATTAGCAATAGCGCTGGAGCAATTACCATGTGGGACGAACGATACGGCACCGAGGATTATGCTTACGGCAAGGCCGCGAATACTTTTCTTGCGGAGCATTTCCGCGCCATTCCCCAGGGCCGGGTGCTGAGCATTGCCGAGGGTGAAGGACGCAATGCGGTATTCCTGGCTAGGTATGGATACGCCGTGACCGCGGTGGACAGTTCCGCCGTCGGGCTGGAAAAGGCCGGGAAGCTTGCCAGGGAGAATGGCGTCGAGATTGAATGCATCCATGCCGACCTCGCCAGTTTCGATTTCGGCGAGCAGCAATGGGACGGCATCGTCTCGATTTTCTGTCCCATGCCGTCGGCCTTGAAGGCCGTTGTCTTTCCCAAGATCGTCAAGGGGCTAAAGCCCGGCGGGGTATTCCTGCTGGAGGCCTACACGCCTGGGCAGTTGGAATACGGCACCGGCGGCGGCAAGGATGCGGACGCAATGATGACCCAAGCCATACTGAGCCGCGAATTGCATGGATTCGTTTTCCAGTGGCTGCAGGAAGTGGAGCGCGAGGTGGTGGAAGGCGCTTACCATACCGGGCTGGCCTCGGTGGTGCAGGCGATAGCCGCCAAACCAAACAAAGTGGGAAGGAACGAGTTGCCATGTTGAAAGTGATCGCGCAGGATTTTATCAAGCCGGAATATATTGACCTGGTAGCGCCGCTTTATGCGGAGCTGGTCGAGAAGACACGGCAGGAACCGTTATGCATTGCGTACGACCTGTTCACCGACCAGAAAGACCCTGGGCATTTCATCTTTGTCGAGGAGTGGCCTGACCAGGCGGCGTTGGACATTCATTGCCAGACCGAGCATTTCCGGCGGCTGGTGCCGGCCATCAACCAGTACCGGCGGCAGGAAGGGATATTCCTGCTCATGGATGCGTTCGCAAGATAGCGCGTTCATTAACCAGCCCATGATCAAGCGTTCCGTCCCGGACGAGAAATCCGGCCTGCATCCGCGCAACCGGCACCGCCAGCGCTACGATTTTGCGTTGCTGGTCGAAGCCCATCCAGCCCTGGCCGCGTTTGTCAGGCTCAATCAATATCAGGATGCCAGCATCGACTTTGCTGATGCGCAGGCGGTCAAGACCTTGAACCAGGCCTTGCTCAAGCATTACTACGGCATTGCGGAATGGGACATCCCACCGCAATTTCTCTGTCCGCCGATTCCCGGCCGCGCGGATTATGTGCATTGCCTGGCAGACCTGCTGGCCGCAGGCAATGACGGGAACATGCCATACGGCGGCAACGTCAGGGTGCTGGATATCGGCACAGGCGCCAACCTGGTGTATCCCATCGTCGGTCAGAGAGAATATGGCTGGCATTTCGTCGGTACCGACATCAATACCGAGGCGCTGGAGAATGCGCAAGTGATCGTGGCAGCCAATCCTGGCCTTGCCGATGCGGTCGAATTGCGCTTGCAGCGCAACGCAGGGGCGGTGTTCTCAGGGGTGGTGCAAGAAAATGAGCGTTTCGACCTGACCATGTGCAACCCGCCGTTCCATGCATCGCAGGCGGCGGCCATGGCGGGGACGCAGCGCAAGTGGCATAACCTGGAGCGCAGCCGCGGCAAGCCTGCGGGCAAAGGCATGCAACCTGCCAGACCAAGCCGTAAGTCAAGCGATCAGCCAGGCAACCGACTCAATTTTGGCGGGCAGGCCGCCGAGCTGTATTGCGAAGGCGGCGAAGAGGCGTTCATCAGCCGTATGGTCAAGGAAAGCGCGGCGGTGGGCGTGCAATGCCTCTGGTTTACTACGCTGGTATCCAAGGCCGCGACGTTGCCGGCGGTATACCGCAGCCTGAGGGCGGCGGGTGCGTACAAGGTGAAGACAATCGACATGGCACAGGGGCAGAAGAAAAGCCGTTTCGTCGCCTGGACGTTTCACGACAAAGCCGGCCAGCGCGCATGGAGCCGCGAGCGTTGGTAGACGGTATCACCATAATCTACTAGAACGGCTAACAAAACTCAGCGAAGCGCTCCTGGCTAGGCGCTCTGCCGCAGGCAGTACAATGAGTACGACAAGGCAGGGCAACAACGCCAGGAGAGTTTTGTTAGTCGTTCTAAGCCATGCGTCTGATCGTATTGCGGAAACGCGTCAGCGAGACGATGAACAGCACGGTGCCGATCAGCAACAGTGCCAGGAAAGAACCCCAGACCACATCCAGCCCGGCGCCGCGGAACAAGATCGCCTGTCCCAGTTCCACGAAGTGGGTGGTCGGTGCCAGCAGCATGATGTTCTGCACGAATTCCGGCATGCTTTCGCGCGGCGTGAGACCGCCGGACAGCATTTGCAACGGCAGCAGGGTCAGGATCAACAGCATGCCGAACTGCGGCATGTTGCGCGCCAGCGTCGCCATGAAGATGCCCATGGAGGTGGTGGCGAACAAATGCAGGGTGGCGCCCAGCAGGAACAGGCCGATCGAGCCCTGGATGGGCACCTTCAGCAAGCCTTCGACGACGAACAGCAGGGAGCAGGTCGAGGCCACCAGCACTACCAAGGCCATCGACCAGACTTTGGCCAGCATGATCTCGGTCGGCGTGACCGGCATCACCAATAAGTGTTCGATGGTGCCATGCTCGCGCTCGCGGATCAGCGCCGCGCCGGTAAGGATGATGGAGAGCATGGTGATGTTGTTGATGATTTCGTTCATGGCGCCAAACCATGATTGGATCAGGCTGGGGTTGAAGCGCATGCGCAACGCCAGCTCGATGGGGAGCTCGGTGACACTGCGATAGCGCTGTACGAATTCGTTGACCTCGGTGAGCACGATTTCCTGGATGTAGCGGTTGCCGGAAAACGCTTGCGACATGCGGGTGGCGTCGACGTTGAGCTGCAGCGCGGGCGATTTGCCGGCCAGCACGTCGCGCTGGAAATCGGGCGGGATATGCAGGGCGAACGTGTAGTCGCCGGCATCCATGCCCGGGTCGATCTGGCTTTGCGTGATCAGCGGCGGTGTGGAAAAGTGCGGCGGGTAGAACGCGGAGATGATGCGCGCGGACAAGGGCGAGGCATCCTCGTCGACGATGGCGATCGGGGCCTTGTGCAGGGTTTCCGGCACTGCGGTGGCCGAGCTGTAGATCATGAGCGTGAAGGTGTAGCCGATCAGCACCAGCATGATCGGGTCGCGGATCAGGCTCCAGAGCTCCTTGACCCCTAGCCGGTAGATGTTGGCTAAATGGCGCATGGGGCAATGCTCTCGAATGGAATCAGGCGGCGCTTCATGTCATTTATCCTGTTTCTTCAGCAGGAGGATGGTCGTCACCAGGACCACGGGAATGGCGACCAACAGCGGCCAGAACGAGGCGTGCAGGTCGGAGAAATCCAGCGCCTTGCTGAACACACCGCGCGTGATGATCAGCATGTAGGTGGTCGGATAGATCTCGCCGACGATGCGGCCCGCGCCTTCCAGCGACGAGACCGGGTTGAGCATGCCGGCGAACTGCACCGCCGGGACGATGGAGGCGATCATGGTGAAAAACAGCGCGGCAATCTGGCTGCGGGTGAAGGTGGAAGCGAGCAGGCCGATGCCGGTGGCCACGATGCAATAGAGGAAGGCCGCCAGCACCAGCGTGGCGAAGCTGCCCTTGACCGGCACGTCGAACACGGTCACGGCGAGCAATACCATCAGCAGGAAATTCAGCATGGCGAGCGCGACATAGGGCAATTGCTTGCCGAGCAGGAATTCGGTGCGGGTCACCGGCGTCACATAGAGGTTGATGATGGAGCCCAGCTCCTTCTCGCGCACCACGGAGAGGGCGGACAGCATCGCGGGCAGCATGAGCAGCAGCAGCGGGATCACCGCGGGAACCATCGCGGGCAGGCTGCGCACGTCGGGATTGTAGCGGTAGCGCGTCTCTATGGTGGCCGCGCTCGCGACCGTGACGCCCAGGCGCTCCTGCGCCTGTTGCTGCAGCCATTGCTGGTGCATGCCTTGCACATAGCCCTGCACCGTCTCGGCGCGCTGCGGCATGGCGCCGTTCACCCAGGCGCCGATTTCGGCCCGGCTGCCGCGCTGCACGTCGCGGGCGAATCCCGGCGGTATCTCGATGGCGAGGGAAAGTTCGCCGCTGCGCATGCGCTGGTCCAGCTCCTGGTAGTCCCGGATCGGCGGCTTTTCAATAAAGTAGCGCGAGCCGGACAGGTTGAGCGCATAGTTCTGGCTCAGCGTGGTCTGGTCGCGGTCCAGCACGGCATAGGTCAGGTCCTCGACGTCCATGCTGATGCCGAAGCCCATGACGAACATGAGCAGCATCGAGCCCGCCAGGGCGAGGCCGCCGCGTACCGGGTCGCGCTGCAGCTCCAGCATTTCGCGCCAGAGGTAGCTGAACATGCGGTTGAGGCTGAAAAACCGGCGCGGGGCCTGGTGGTTGCCTTGCGCGATATCCGGCGTTGAATGATTGGTTTGCCGGGCGGGGTCGGTACTGGCGTCAGTGCCGCCGCCGGCTTCCACCAGGTAGTCGATGAAGGCCTGCTCCAGCGTATCGGCGTTGCGCTGCGCGACGATGTTGGCAGGCGTGTCGCTGACCAGCACCTTGCCTGCATGCATCAGCGACATGCGGTCGCAGCGCTCGGCCTCGTTCATGAAATGGGTGGAGATGAAGATGGTGACCCGGTCGCGGCGCGACAGCTCGATCAACAGGCGCCAGAAATTGTCGCGGGCGACCGGGTCGACGCCGGAGGTCGGCTCGTCGAGGATCAGCAGCTCGGGCTTGTGTACCATGGCGACGGCCAGCGAAAGGCGCTGGCGAATGCCGAGCGGCAGGCCGTCCGGCAGGCTGTCGAGCGCTTCTTCCAGGTCGAAGCGCTGCACCATTTCATCCACGCGGGCGGGAATGTCCGCTTCCGGCACGTGGAACAGGCGGGCATGCAGCACCAGGTTCTGCCGCACGGTCAGCTCGGTATAGAGCGAAAACGCCTGCGACATGTAGCCGACGCGGCGGCGGGTATCGATATCCCTGGGATCGATTTCGTGCCCGAACAGCCAGGCCTGCCCTTCGCTGGCGGGCAGCAGGCCGGTGAGCATTTTCATGGTGGTGGACTTGCCGCAGCCGTTAGAGCCTAGAAAGCCGAAAATCTCGCCGCGGCGGATGCGGAAGCTGACATGGTCGACGGCGACGAAATCACCGAAACGCATGGTGAGGTCCTTGGCCTCGATGGCGATGTCCGTGTCGCTGCCGTCGCCCTCGGGCAACGGCGGAATCGTGACTTCCTCGTGGCCCTGCTTCTTTTCTTCCGGCAGCAGCGCGATGAACGCGGTTTCGAGGGAGCTGGAGCCCGTGCGTTCAAGCAGTTCCTGCGGCGTGCCCGTCGCCAACACCTGGCCGTCATCCATCGCCACCAGCCAGTCGAAGCGCTGCGCCTCGTCCATGTAGGCGGTGGCGACGATGACGCTCATGCTGTTTCTTTCCTGGCGGATGCGTTCTATCAGATCCCAGAACTGGGCGCGGGCGAGCGGGTCGACGCCGGTGGTGGGCTCGTCGAGGATCAGCAGGTCGGGGTCGTGGATCAATGCGCAGCACAGGCCCAGCTTCTGTTTCATGCCGCCGGAAAGCTTGCCCGCCGGGCGGTCGAGGAACTTCTGCAGGCCGGTGCTGCGCGTGAGGTCGTCGATGCGCCGCCTGCGCTCCTGCGCGTCATGGCCGAACAGGCGGCCGAAGAACTGCAGGTTTTCCTCCACCGACAATGTCGGGTAGAGGTTCTTGCCCAGGCCTTGCGGCATGTAGGCGATGCGCGGGCAGACGTCGTCTCGGTGCTGCTTGCTGGACATATCGCCGCCCAGCGCCTCCACCTTGCCCGCCTGCACCGCCCTTGCGCCCGCCACCAGCGACAGCAGGCTGGACTTGCCGACGCCGTCCGGGCCTATCATGCCCACCATGCAGCCGGCCGGAATATCGAGGCTGATGCCGTCCAGCGCCGTGATCTTGCAGTAATGCAGGCTGACGTCCTGCAAGCGGACCACAGGCGCCGTCTGCTGCCGGGTGTCGCTCACTCTGGTACTTTCACCGCCAGTTCAGCCGGCCATTCTGCCTGGTTGTCCACCTTGACCCAGGCCACGCCGGGCAGGCCGGTCTTGACCAGTTTCAGGTGTTTCTGCAACAGCTCGCGGTCTATCTGCGCCTTGACGCGGAACATCAGTTTCTGCCGCTCGCTCTCGGTTTCCACCGTCTTGGGCGTGAATTGCGCGGTGCTGGCGACAAAGGAAATCGTGGCAGGGATGACGTACTGCGGCGCGGCATCGAGGATGATGCGCGCCTCTGCGCCCATCGCCAGCTTGCCTGCGGCGGCTTCTGGCAGGAAGAAGGTCATGTAGACGTCCGAGAGGTCGACCAGGTTGAGCACCTTGCCTCCGCCGGCAAGCACTTCGCCCGGCTGCGCCACGCGATACTGCACGCGGCCGGCGCGGGGCGAGGTGAGCTGGCTGTCGGTAATGTCGGCCTCGATGCGGGCGATGGTGGCTTCCGCCGCCGCCACGGTCGAGCTGGCGCCTATCACCTGTGCCTTGGCCGCATCGATGGCGGCCTGCGATGCGGCGACTTGCGCCTTGGCGGCCTCGACGGCGGCCTGTGCGCTGCGCACCCTGGCGCGGTCGTCATCCAGTTCCTGGATGGAGGAAGCGCCTTCGGCCGAGAGCGTCTCGGAACGCGCCAGGCGGCGCTGGGCGGCGTCTAGCTCGCTCTCGCGCTGTGTCACCAGCGCTTGCGTGGCGCGCTTGTCGCTTTCGCGCAAGGCGACCTGCGCCTGAGCGGCCACCACGCTGTTGAGCGCCTGCTGGTGCTGTGCACGCGCTTCATCGCGCTGCGCATCCAGCACTTGCACCTGCATGTTGGCAAGCGGTTGCCCCTTCTCGACGAAATCGCCCTCGTTGACCAGAATTTCGTCGACGCGGCCTGCCAGCTTGGTGGCGACATCGATTTCTATGGCTTCTATCCGTCCGTTGCCGCTGGCGAGGCCTTCGGTGTTGCTGTTGCCGTTCATGGCCTGCCAGGCATAAAAGCCGCCGGCGGCCAATGCGGCAATGATCACGAGCGGGGCGAATTTCTTGATTGTTGGGTTCATATGGCGTGATCCGTTCAATTGGCGGGCTGCCGGCTGATGGGAGTGATGGGCGAGGATGCGGCAATGGATTGCGATCCGCCGCCCAGCGCAGTATACAGGCTGACCTGGCTGGAGAAGAGTGCGCGCTGCATTTGCACCAGTTGCTGTTCAACGTCCAGCAGGCTGCGCTCGGCGTCCAGCACTTCGAAATACGAGGTGGCGCCATGGTCGTAGCGCAGCTTGGCGAGGCGGGCGCGTTCCGCCTGGGCATCCAGCATCTCCTGCTGGCTGACCAGTTGCTGCCGTATGCCGTGCTGGGCGGCCAGGGCGTCCGCCACCTCGCGGAATGCGGCCTGGATGGTTTGCTCGTAGCTGGTCACGGCCAGGTCGCGCCTGACCTCGGCGAACTCGAGGTTGGAGCGGTTGCGCCAGCCGTCGAAAATCGGCAGTGAAACGCTGGGGGCGAAGCTCCAGGCATGGCTGCCTGCGTCGAACAGTCCATTCAACTCGCGGCTGGCGGTGCCGAGCGAGGTGGTCAGCGTGACGCGCGGGAAGAACGCCGCGCGCGCCGCGCCTATATTGGCGTTGGCCGATTTGAGAAGGTGTTCCGCGGCAATGATGTCCGGGCGTTGCGTCAGTACTTCGGAAGCCAGTCCCGGCTTGAGCTGGTGCAGCATCTTCGTCTCGGAGAAGGCATGGCCGGCCGGAGCGAGCTCGACGGGCTTGCCCACCAGCAAGGTGAGCGCGTTGAGCTCGGTGGCGCGGGATTGCTGTAATTGGTAGAGCAGCGTCTGCGCCTGGGCGAGCAGCGCCTGTACTTGCTTCAGGTCGAGCTTGGAGGTGGAGCCGACATCGAACCTGCGCTGGAAAATCCGTACCGATTCCTGGCGGCTTTCTATGGTTTTCTCGGCAATCAGGATGCGCTGGTCCAGCTCGCGCAGGTTGAGGTAGCTGTTCGCCACCTGCGCCACCAGTGAGATGGCGGAAGCGCGTTGCGAAGACTCGGCGGCGAGGAAGGTTTCGAGCGCGGCATCCCTGAGGCTGCGGATGCGTCCCCAGAAATCCAGCTCCCAGTTGCTGATGCCGAACCCCGCGCGGTATTCGCTCAGGACCATGGGCCGCCCGATCAGGCTCATGTCCTCCGGCGTGCGCGAGCGGGCGAAGCTGCCCTGTGCGTTGAGGCCGGGGAATAAGTCAGCCCGTTGCACGCCATACAGTGCCCGCGCGCCTTCAACGCGCTGAATCGCGCTGCGCAGGTCGCGGTTGTTCGCCAGCGCATCGCCGATCAGGCCTTGCAAGGTGGCGTCGGCGAAATAGTCCTGCCAGGCCAGGCTGGCTACATCGGTGCCCGTGTCGGCGCCGGCCTGGGGGAAATGTTCCGCCACCGGCGCGGCCGGCCGTTCATAATCGGGCGCCATGGATTTGCAGCCCGCGAGCGCGAGGCATAAGGCGGCAATTGCGAGCTGCCAGTGCTGATGCCTGCTCCGTGGTTGCGGCAAAGAGGTGGGTGTTTTCATTGTTGTCGTATCTCGCTAGCCTGGGCAAGAAAGCTTTGCCTACCCTGATACAAGTAATTTCTAAACTCAACAATGGTTACTTTA
Organism: Methylobacillus sp.; assembly: GCF_036844465.1. Lineage (NCBI taxonomy): Bacteria > Pseudomonadati > Pseudomonadota > Betaproteobacteria > Nitrosomonadales > Methylophilaceae > Methylobacillus > Methylobacillus sp. The sequence goes on along the minus strand of NZ_DAIUFW010000004.1, from coordinate 79,923 downwards.
CTCTAGTTTCAATTACAATTGAAACTGTTTTTGCCAGGCTGCACCTTGGTTCAGTGCAGCGGCCAACCATTAATCGGGCACAACATGAATGCTTCTTCCCAATTAAGCCAACCGTTAGCGGGCCGTGAAATCCGCTCCGACGGACTTGCCACGCGCAAGCTGCTTTTGCAGTCCGCGGGCGAGATTTTCGCCGAGCGCGGCTACAGCGACACCACGAGCAAGGAAATCTGCGAGCGCGCCAATGCCACCGTGGGCTCGGTGAACTACCATTTCGGCAGCAAGGCGGGCCTGTATCATGAAATATTGACTGACGTGACGCAGTATATCCTGCGCATGGAAATGCTGGAGGCGATTGCGGCCAGCCAGCGCCCGGCCAGGGAGAAGCTGGAGCGGATACTGGACATGGTGCTGGTGGCGCAGGCCTCGCAGGATTGGCAGATACGGCTGTTCTTCCGCGAACTGACTTCGCCTTCGTCCGAGTTCATCGATTTCCTCAGGCTGGATACGTCTCCCAAGACCGGCATCGTCAAGCAGATATTGGGCGAGATCGTGGGAGCGCCGGCTGATTCCGCTGTGGTGGACCGTTGCCTGCTGAGCATGTTTTCCTTGTGCTCGTTCCCCTATATGACGGACCCGCGCGTGCTGGAACATTGCGTTGCCCCCGTTTCGTGCGCGGCGGCGCCATTGCACCAGCATATCAAGCGCTTCATCCTGGCCGGGCTGGATGCGATTGCGGCACGCTAGCTGATTTTCCATGAATTTTTCCATACGCCGCTGTTTGCACGTTTTCAACCGCCTCCTGCTAAGCGCAGCGTTTGTGCTGAGCGCCGGCTGGGGCGCGTTTGCCCTTTTTTACCAGTTTCCTTTACCGGTATTGAAAACGCTGGCGGTTGCCGGATGGCTGGGTGCCGCCGGATTGAGCGTGTTCGTGGGGCGGCGGCATGGCGTCCTGCGCGGCAGCCTGCTTTATATGGTGATGTTTGCCTTGCTGCTGGGCTGGTGGCTGAGCCTCAAGCCTTCCAATACGCGCGAGTGGGCCGAAGATGTCGCCGAGACCACGACCGCCGTCCGCCATGGCGACTTCGTCACGTTCAGCCACGTGCGCAATTTCGACTGGCGCAGCGAGACCGACTACACCCCGCGCTGGGAACAGCGCCAGTACGACCTCGGCCAGCTTCGCAGCGTGGATATGCTGCTTTCCTACTGGACCGGCCCGGCGATCGCCCACACCCTGGTGTCGTTCGGATTCACCGACGGCCGCCAACTGGTATTCTCGGTGGAAATCCGCAAGGAGCGTCATGAAGCCTTTTCCGAAATCGGCGGCTTCTTCAAGGAGTTCGAGACCAGCCTGATCGTGGCCGACGAGCGCGACATCGTGCGTGTGCGCACCAATATCCGCGGCGAGGACGTATACCTCTACCGCATCGACATGCCGCAGGATGCGATGCGCGAGCTCTTCCTGGCCTATGCCGACGAGGCGAACCAACTGGCGGCCAAGCCGCGTTTCTACCATACGGTGACCGCCAACTGCACCACGGTGGTCTATGAAATGGTGCGCAAGATCATCCCGGGATTGCCCATGGACTACCGCCTGCTGTTGTCCGGCTACCTGCCTGAATACCTGTACGGCATCGGCGGCCTGGATAAGCGCTTCTCCCTGGAGGCATTGCGCCAAAACGGAAGGATTACCGACAAGGCCAAAGCAGCAGGCCTGGACCCAGATTTCTCCCGCTTGATCCGCAGCAATATACCGGATTGATTTTGCTATCGCTGCTTTGTGCCTGCCGGTTTGATAATGCATGGCAGCAAGACAATGTCTTGGGTTGCGGGATAATTTGCCAGCAGTGATACACTCGGGGATTGACCAATTTCCCCGACACATTGCTTTATGAAACTCGCCACCTGGAACGTCAATTCCCTCAATGTCCGCCTGCCGCACGTGCTGGACTGGATCGCTACTGAAAAACCGGACGTGCTCTGCCTGCAGGAAACCAAGCAGGAGGACAGCAAGTTTCCCTATGACGCATTGAAGGAAGCAGGCTACAACGCCGTGCATAGCGGACAGAAAACCTATAATGGCGTGGCAATTCTCAGCCCGCATGCGATCGAGGATGTGATGTTCGGCATCCCCGGGTTGAATGATGAGCAGAAGCGGCTGTTGGCCGCCACGATCAATGGCATCAGGATAGTATGCGCTTACATCCCGAACGGGCAGAGCCTGGACTCGGACAAATACCAATACAAGCTGGGATGGCTGGAAGCGCTGACGGCCTATCTCAAAGCCGAACTCGCCGCCCACCCGAAACTGGCCTTGTTGGGCGACTACAACATCGCCCCGGAAGACCTCGACGTGCATGACCCGGCGGCATGGGTGGGCCAAGTACTGGTGAGCGAGCCTGAGCGCGCGGCGTTCCGCGCCATAGCAGCCTTGGGCCTGCATGACGGTTTCCGCTTGTTCGAGCAGGAGCCGGCCAGCTTCAGCTGGTGGGATTACCGCATGGCGGGTTTCCGCCGCAACCTCGGGCTGCGCATCGATCATATCCTGGTTAGTGATGCATTAAAAAGCGAATGCCTGCGTTGCTGGATAGACAAGGGACCACGCAAGCTGGAGCGCCCGTCCGACCATACGCCGGTGGTTCTGGAGTTGGCTTGAGGTAATCCACTGTATTTACTGGAATAGTCCAAAGAGACTAAAGCCAGGGTTTGAAATTGCTTGTAGACTTTGACTCAGTATTTCACTGGGTCAAATTTTTAAATATAAAAGATGTTTGAGTCTTTCCGGTTCTGGGTGGGTAGTTCTTTAAACCATATGACCGGAATTCATCAATATCTTCATGGAGGGGTATCAATGAAACTGATTACGTCATTGGCGTTTAGCGCAAGCTTGCTTTTGGCAGGCACTGCGCATGCTAATACTGTGTACTGGACAGATTGGACGTCAAACACGGCAAATACTGCCATTGGTGTCATTAACTCGGATGTTGGTCTGATTGATGTAACTACCAGCCATACGAGTAATTATAACTTTGTACAGACATCGGGCGGTACCAATTACTGGAGTCCCGCAACACCTTATATCAGTGCCGATATCAGTAATGCGCCAGGTACCTCTGACATCATCGCATTGAGTAGTGGTGGTACTGAAACCATCGTATTCTCATCAGCAGTGGTTGATCCATTGATTGCATTGGTAAGTTGGAATGGCAACAAGCTGGAATTTGGCGTGCCGATTGAGATCGTCAGTGTTGGAGGGGGCTACTGGGGTAATGGCAGCGCAGTATTGAATGGCGCTGGCACAGGCCTCACCGGTAGCGGCGAGCTTCATGGTGTAGTGCGTCTCAAGGGGACATACACCACTATTTCATTTACCCATACCTCGGAAAACTGGCACGGTTATACAGTAGGCATTACCACAGCAGTTCCCGAGCCAGAAAACTTTGCCTTGCTGCTTGCGGGGTTGCCATTGCTGATGGCAGCACGGCGTCGGAATAAATGAGTTGTCTGAATCCTGAAAGGCTAGAATAAAATGGGCAAGCCCTACTGGAACTACCCATTTTTGCTTTGAAGGACTATATGCACTCAAATATACCCGATGCCGCGGCATTGCAAACCATCCTCGCGCGCCGCTCCGCATGGCCATTAACCAAACCCGGGCCATCGCCAGATGAACTGGAAACGATACTTCAGGCTGCCGCTGTCGCGCCTGACCATGCATGCTTGCATCCATGGCATTTCAAGGTAGTCCAGGGTAATAACCGGCTGACGTTGTTACAGCAAGTTTTGCAGCATGCCGATGCGCAAACTGAGCAGGTGAAAGCCTTGCAGGGGAAATACACGCTCAAGCTCACCACCGCCCCTGTTGTCATCGTGTTGGCGGCACGCCTGACGCAGCATCCCAAGGCGCCTGGGTTTGAGCAGATGTTGTCTGCAGGCGCTGCAGTCATGAATATGCTGAATGCAGCGCATTTGCTGGGATATAGCGGGTTCTGGAGCAGCACGCCCGCGCCGCTAGATAATCTGTTGCACAAGGTGATGCAGTTTGAAGAGCAGGACAGAATGATTGGTTTGCTGAACCTGGGAAAACCTGCCAGCTCTGAGCGGAATTATGCCCCGCGTGTAAAGTGGCAAAGTTACGCGCAATTATGGCAAAAGGTTGAATGATTTTTTGCTGTCAAGCTTATGTGGCAAGCTTGGTTGGCATATTGTTGTAACGGAGGGGTGGCAGTTGGTGTCAACGTGCATGAAGGGCTGACCGTTGATAAAATAATGACAAGACAGGCTGGCAAGATGAGCGCAAATACAAGCGATAATGGAACAGGCCTGGGAACGTTGTTTGATCAACATCCCCAGACAGCGTTTGTCTATGTCAAGATACCCTTGAAGTTGCATGCCAGGTCAGATCCGTTTCATCAGCGTGAAAATGAACTGGCCCGTCTGTTGCAGGAGGCAAAGGCGGGAGAAGTGATTGGCTGGGGCCAGTCTTTGGGAGATTCTATGCAGGATGGTGCTCTGCCAGTAATATATCAACGCATCGACATCACCACTTCGGATATTGATTTTGCCCGCACCACCCTGCGTTCCGAACTGGAAACGCTGGGGGTGCCGACCGGTACGGAAATTCATTATTCACGCGCTGGAACAATGTTGATGGATGTGTATAGACGTCAGCATTGGCAGCTCGACCAACCCTCGTTCTGATTCTCTTCGGACACAAGTAGGCTGCTTGTATGCTTTCGTGGCAATATCATGGCCATGAACAATGATCAGACTGACACCATGCAAGCCTGGATAGACCGCAGGCGCTATGCGGACGGTTATGCCGGGGCCGCTTTCAATTCCAATTCCGTGGATAGCGAATACCAGCGCGACCGTGCCCGCATCATCCATTCATCGTCGTTCCGGCGTTTGCAATCCAAGACCCAGATTTTCAGCATAGGCGATAGCGACTTCTATCGCACCCGACTCACGCATTCGCTCGAAGTGGCGCAGATAGGCTCCGGTATTTGCGAGCAATTGCGCCAGCAATATGCCCAGAATCCCGAATATAGCGCCTGGATACCGTCGATGAGCCTGATTGAGGCTATTTGCCTGGGCCATGACCTGGGGCATCCGCCGTTCGGCCATGGCGGCGAAGTGGCGCTGAATGCCTATATGCATCTATATGGCGGATTCGAGGGCAACGGCCAAACCCTGCGCATCATCGGTCGCTTGGGCGAATATTCGCCGGAGCATGGCCTGGATTTGTCGCGGCGCACCATGCTGGGCCTGTTGAAATACCCGGTTTTGCACCGGGAAGTGGCGAGCTACGGCGAAGTGCCGCCAATGACATTGACCAACATCGATCATGCCAAGCCGCCCAAATGCATCCATGATGACGAGGCGGATATTCTGGACTGGATATTGGCACCACTGATCGCGGCAGATAAACAACGGTTCCGCCAATTCAAACCTGTGCCGGGCAGGCACGCCAGGTCAAGCTACCAAGGGTTCGATACTTCTATCATGGAGCTTGCCGATGACATTGCCTATGGCGTGCACGACCTGGAAGATGCGCTGGCGCTCGAGCTGGTGACCGAGCGGCAATGGAATACCCTGGTGATGGCGCAAGCAGCGGAATTGCCTGGTACGCCCTTGTGCCAGAATGCCGGTTTCTACAACAGCAAATTGTTCGCAGGCAATGACCGCGACCGCAAGCATGCCATCAGCAAGCTGGTGGGTTACTTTATCGGCAATATCGTCATCAGCGAGCAGCAGAAGTTCACTGCTCCGTTACTGCGTCTGCAAGCGGAGATGCGGCCGGAAGCACGCGCCTTGCTCGATATCCTCAAGAAGTTTGTGTTTGACGAAGTCATCCGCAGGCCGCAGATACAGGCGCTGGAATTCAAGGGGCAGCAGATGATCATGCGCCTGTTTTCTACGCTACTGGAGAACCCGGAGCGCTTGCTTCCCGCTGCGCAATTGGCGCAATGGCGCGGCAGCGCAGAGCCCAGGCGGGTGATTTGCGACTATATCGCCAGCATGACGGATATATATGCCACGCGGTTGTACAACCGTTTGTTCAACCCGGATATTGGTTCGGTATTCGACCGCTTATAGAAAAGGAGACTGCTGATGTGGCGGAAGCCGTGATCTCCTATACTGGCATCGGTATATTTTGACAATAAATATAGTGATAACTAGCGATCAAGGAGAATCAGGATGCGTCAATATAGTGCGGAATTCATAGGAACATTTTGGCTGGTGCTGGGCGGTTGTGGTAGCGCTGTCCTGGCGGCGGCATTTCCGGAGGTCGGAATCGGACTGCATGGCGTGGCGCTGGCATTCGGCCTGACTGTGCTCACCATGGCATTTGCCATTGGGTATATTTCCGGCTGCCATTTGAACCCTGCGGTATCGGTCGGTTTATGGGCGGGTGGCCGTTTCTCCGGCAGCCAGCTCGTACCCTATATTGTGGCGCAGGTGCTGGGTGCGATTGCCGCGGGCGGCGTGCTATACCTGATTGCCACTGGCAAAGCCGGGTTCGATGTCACTGCCAGTTTTGCTTCCAACGGCTATGGAGAGCATTCTCCGGGTGGTTACAGCATGACGGCGGCATTGATTTCTGAAGTGGTGATGACGGCCTTCTTCCTGTTCATCATCATGGGCGCCACCGATCAGCGCGCGCCAGCAGGTTTCGCGCCGATTGCCATTGGCCTAACCCTGACCCTGATTCACCTGATCAGCATCCCGGTGACCAATACCTCCGTCAATCCGGCGCGCAGCACGGGGGTTGCAGTATATGCAGGCGGATGGGCGATAGACCAGCTTTGGCTGTTCTGGATCGCGCCTATCGTAGGCGGCGTGATCGGCGCGTTGGTATACCGCGCAGTCGCAGGCTCCAGGACCTGATCATCGACAGATCAAACTACGGGGTCGGCTTACGCTGATCCCATTAGTTCTAACGGGCTATTGCCCTTTTCTTGCAATTCATCGTATTCTGGATTCACAGATTCAAATACATCTTTGGATTCTAAAATTTTTGAAAAGCTCATATTTTCAAATCGACGTTAATTGTTAACTTCAACGCAGGGGGTATTAAATGCAAGCAAATATTAAGGCAATTCTGTTGGCAGTTTCACTGATCGGCGCGTCTGCTACTGCATTCGCAAATCCAGTTATTCAAGGTGGCGATCAAAGCCCATCTGCTGACATTGAAACTTACCATTTCGCCCATGAAGGTTTTGGTACCGATGGTGCTTTCACTCATTGGCTTCCTTTTGATGTTGAAGGTTATCGCAACCTGAGCGCTGATATCAGTGGCAACGCATCTGGTGGTAATACTTTCTCTTTGACAGGTTTCGACCTCTTCACTTCTAGGGATGAGTTGGGTAATGGTGTCGGCCTGATTACTAACGGTGAAGTTAATGGCTTGTTTGGTAAAATTGCCTTCGGTGGTCTGAATGCTGATGTTAGCGGTCCTGCAACGTACTGGCTCAGAATTTCTGGCAACTCCAACACCCTGGGCAACACTCTGGCTATCTACAGCGGTAACATCACCGCTGCTGTTCCAGAGCCAAGCACCTACGGCATGCTGGCACTGGGCCTGGGCCTAATCGGTTTCGCAGCACGCGGCCGCTCCAAGTTCTCCGCCTAATTTCTTAGGTTTGAACTAATAAAGAACCCGCTTCGGCGGGTTTTTTATTGCCTGTGATCGCACAGTTCGAGTAAAGGTGCGATGACCAGCGCCGGGTTAACTATTTTGGCTTAACCCCGAGCTGCTTGAGTTTACGGTAGAGGTGGGTGCGTTCCAGTTGCACATTTTCCGCCACCTTGCTCATGTTGCCGCCTGCCTTGGTAATGTGGTGTTCAAAATACATGCGCTCAAAATCGTCCCGGGCTTCCCGCAACGGTTGATCCAAGTCGATGACAGACGACGCGACAGCATTGTCTGCGCCATTTTCCTGGTACATCTGCGCGAATTGCCCGATGACCCGGTTGACGTCTGCCAGGGTGATCTTCTCTCCCAGCGAGGTCTGCACCAGGTTGCGGATCACACTGTCCAATTGGGCCAGATTGCCGGGCCAGTCGGCATTGCGCAAGGCGTTGAGCGCGGCAATATCAAACTCCCGGTAGGCGGCGTCGCTGGTTTCCACCATGAGCGTGACCATGGAACGGGCCAGGTCGGGAATATCCTCACGATGGTCTTCCAGGGCAGGCACGCTGATGGCTGTGACAGAAAGCGCCTGCAGCAGGTTGCTGTCGAATAAGCTATCTTCCACCAGCTGAGGCAGTGCGCGCGCGGTGCCGCAGACCACGCGCACGTTATATTTTTCTACCTTGCCCAGCATGAGCAGCAGGCCTTTCTGCTCGGTCTTGTTGAGATCGGCTACCTCGGGAAGGAAGATCAAGCCATCGCTGACCTGTTCCAGCACCTCCAGCGGGGCGGAGGCCAAGCGCTCGGTTTCGGTCAGTTCCAGCCAGGGTGAGTCCGGGTGGTGGAGAAAGCGGGCGCAGAGTTCCAGGCCGCTACCCTGGGCGCCGATCAGGAGCAGCGATGATTTCAGGTTGGCTACCTGCTCCAGGCGTTGGCGCAGTTCCGAGATCACGGGACTTTTGCCCAGGTTGAGCAAGTTCATATCGGAGCGCGGCAGTTGCTCGCCATGCTTGAGCGCGGCGCTGACCGTCTTGAGCAGTTTTTGCAGCGCGATGGGTTTTTCGAGAAAATCGAATGCACCAATACGGGTGGCTTCTACTGCTGTGTCGATGGTGCCATGCCCGGACATCATGACCACAGGCATGGTCAGCAAACCGTTGTTGCTCCACTCCTTGAGCAGGCTGATGCCATCGCAATCCGGCATCCAGATGTCCAGCAACACTAGATCGGGCCGAGCCTGCTGGCGCCAGGTACGGGCTTCTGCGGCATTTTCCGCCAGGCGCACCTGATACCCCTCGTCCTGCAAAATGTCCCTCAACAATTCGCGGATGCCGATCTCGTCATCCACGACTAGCACTTGCCTTGCTGTCATTGCTTGCGCTCCGCTATTGGTATGGTGATGATTACTGCCGCGCCGCCTGTTTCCAGGTTTTCCACCTTGATGCTGCCTTTATGCTCTTCAATGATTTTCCTGACGATGGCCAACCCGAGGCCGGTGCCGTGACGCTTGGTTGTCATGTACGGCTCGAATGCGTGGGACAGTATTTCCAGCGGGAACCCGCTACCATTGTCCATGACGCATAATCTGACACGCTCATCGGCCAAGTGGCAGGAGATGGTAATTTCGGGCTGCGGGGTTTTCTCCAGCGCATCCTGCGCGTTTTGCAGCAAATTGTGCAGCACCTGGCGCAACATGGTGGCATCTCCATGTACCTTGGGCAGTTCTGCAGGAATATCCAGGGTGATGCTGACATGGCCTGCTTCATATAAACCCAGCACATCCTGGATCAATTGCCTGAGGTCTACCGTATCGAGGCTGAGCGCAGGCAGGCGCGCGTATTCGCTGAATTCGTTGACCATGGTTTTCATGGCATTGACCTGGCTGACAATGGTGGCCGTGGCCCGGCTCAGCATCTCCGCATCTGGCGCATCCAGCTTGGCTGCCAGTTTGTGTTCAAGCCGCTCGGCGGAAAGCTGGATAGGCGTAAGCGGATTCTTGATCTCGTGGGCCAGCCTGCGGGCCACTTCTGCCCAGGCGGCATCGCGCTGGGCTTGCGCCATCTGTGTGATGTCATCGAACACCACGACAAAGCCGCCATCGGGCCCGTCGGGCAGGCGCGTGCCGCGCACGAGCAATACCTGTTTGCCATGGCTGGTGCTGATTTCCAGTTGTTCCTGCCATTCTGCGGCAGGGTCGGCCTTGAAATAGACCTGGATGCGGTTGACGAAGCTGGCCAGCGTTTCCTGCTGGTGGGCAAGTAGCTCCAATGGCTGGTTCAATGTGTCCGCATTGAGCTGGACGCCGAGAATATGGGAAGCAGCATAGTTGAAGGTGCGCAATTGCCCATGTTCGCCGAGCACCAATACTCCCGAGGACAGGTGGGCGAGAATGGTTTCGAGATAACCGTGAGCGGCTTCCAGGCGGATACGGTTGCGGTCAGCAGCCTGGGTGGCTTCGTTGAGCTGGTATGACATGCTGTTGAACGATTGCACCAGGATACCGAGTTCATCCTTGCCGTGGGCGGGCAATACCGTGCTGTAATCGCCGCGGGCAATGGCGCGTGTGCCTTCAGCCAAAATTCCCAGCGGGGCCGAGAGCCTGCGGCTGAGCAGGAAGGCAATGGCAATGGAAGAAAGCATGGCGAGCATCAATACCAGCGTCAGGGTCAGTGCAAATACTTCCTTGAGCGATTCACGGCTGAAGGATAGCTCCTGATAGTCTTCATAGACGCCCTGAACCGCTTCTGCTGTTTCCGAGAGGGATTTGGGGACAGGTTGCAGCAATTGCAGTACGCGGGTTTCGCCCGCCATATCATTCATCGTGACAGGAGCGAGCACGCGCAGGTATAAGCCTTTGCCCAGGATAGGCTCAATGATGCCGTAAATATGCTGGCGGCCTTGCCGTAGTTGCGGAACACTGGGCAGATCCGGCAGAAAGCTGGAAGGATCGCTGCTGGAGAAGGCCAGGATGCGGCCCTGCAAGGTCAGGAGCACGGCATCGCGCACGCCGCTTTTCTCGCGCAGGTCGTTGAGCGCGCTCAGGTGCAGGTTGCCCGGCTGGAATGCCAGCGACAACGCCATGGTCTCGGCTTTGTCCTCAAGGTCGGAAAGCATGATATCAAGCGCGCTCTGGCCCAGGCGCACGCCGCCTTCGAGCGCGGCCTCCACCTTGACGTTGAACCAGGATTCAATGGAGCGCATGAGAAAATTTACCGAGACGGCATAGACGATGACGCCGGGAATGATTGCCATCAGGGCGAAGCTGCCGAGCAGGCGCAGTGTTAGGCGGCTGCCCATGATGCTGTTGCGCATTTGGCGATACAGTCGCCAAAGCTGCAGACCGATCAATATGATGAGCGCAATTGCCAGCGCTACATTGAGGATCAGGAGCAGGTTATAGTAATTGCCTGCAGAAGCGCTGCGGGTGCTGGCGTGGGAAAGCAGATACAGCAGTACCGCTCCCAAAACTGCGCTGATCAGAACGATATACTTCATGGCGATTACTGTGAGATGACGGGTGTCCAGCGATAATATTCGGAGGCCATATTCCAGTCTTCCGAATTCAGGGTGTCCGCATGCAATGCCTTGGGCAGCTTGGATTGATCCAGGCGCATGCGCAGCCTGGCCTGGTAATCCTTACCTTTTTTCAGCGAAATGCTCTCATCCAGCACCAGCCAATTTCTGATGCGGGCAATTTCATTCTTGGCTTCCTGGATACTGGAGAAGGCAAGCTGGTAGCCATCACGGTTAACCAGATATTGCCGTGATAGTGCGTGATAAGTGAGTGATATTTGGCTGGTCAGGCTGGCGATTTCATCATCGAACCAGAAGCGGCGCGGGGAAACCAACTGGAATTCCACGAGGAAATTCAGGGACAGGCCCTTATTGACGATTTCCTCCAGCGCAGGGCTCAACACCAGGTTAAAGTCGGCATTGAGCAGATAGGCGCCGTTCTCGGCGGCGATCAGTTCAGCAGAATCAATGGATACGCTGCTGGGATTGGCAAGGACGGAAGTGGTACTGCAAAAGAACAGCAATAAAAAGAACAGCCTAAGTTTTTTGCAGCAAAGCATAAAAGAAGCCGTCATGTTCTGTACCGGGAAGTAATTGTCCTTGGCTGGATTGTAGCAGGGTGTGTTTCAGGGATAGTAGCTGCGCATCCGGCTGGGAGTGCAGAAACTGCGTGATCTGCTGCTGATTTTCCTCATGGAAGACCGAGCATGTGACGTAAAGCAATTTACCACCCTTTACCAACAGTTGCCACAAGCCCTGCAGGATCATTTTCTGCTGTGTGGCAAATGTGGCGATGTCTGATTCGCGCCTCAGCCATTTGATATCGACATGCCGCCGCACGATTCCCGATGCGGTGCAGGGCACATCGGCCAGGATGCGATCATAGGGAACACCATCCCACCATGTATCAGGGGTGCTGGCGTCACCTTGCAGCAGCGTGGCGTGCAGGTTCAGGCGGTCCAGATTCTGCCGCACTCTTTGCAGCCGCTGGGCATCGTGGTCCATGGCTGTCATTTGCACATCCGCCAATTCCAGCACATGGCTGGTCTTGCCGCCTGGGGCGCAACAGGCATCCAGCACGCGCATGCCGTCTGCGGCCTCCAGCTCCAGCGCAGCTAGCTGGGCGCCCCAGTCTTGCACTGAAACCTGGCCTTGGGCGAAACCAGGGAGCTGGTGGACTGGCGCAGGGCGTTTCAGCATGACGGCCTGTTTATCCAGCACATGAGCCTCCAGCCCTGCCAGTTGCAACTGTTGCAGGTAGCTGCCTGCATCGCCATGACGGCGGTTGGTGCGTAATGTCATGGGAGGATGCTGGTTGCCTGCTTCCAGCATGGATTGCCAGTGTTGCGGATACTGTTGCTTGAGCTTGTTGATCCACCATTGCGGATAGGAATATTGTGCGACTTCGTTGTCAGCAAGCTGTTGTTCCAGTATGTCGCGCTGGCGCAGGAAGTTGCGCAGCACGGCATTCACCAGTCCCTTGGCCCAGCTTTTGCGGGTTTTTGCGGCGGCAAGCACTGCCTGGTTGACGATGGTATGTGCTGCGGCCTTGTCATAGCTAAGCTGATAGAGACTGACCAGCAACAGGTGATGGATGAAAGCATCGCTCAATGGCTTTTGCAGCAATTGCTGCAGCAAGGCTTCGAGGCGAGCGTAAAAGCGCAATGTGCCATAAGCTAGGTCCTGGCTGGCGGCGCGTTGCTGCGGAGTAATGTTGCGGTGGTGCTGGAACAATTCTTCCAGCACCACCGAAAGGTTGCGCCCGGCAAGCACTTGCCCGACTGCTTGCGCGGCAAGCTGCTGCGAGACTTGCATGGATCAGGCTGCCATTGCCATGAGGCGTTTGATGCGTTCCTCGGTTTGCGGGTGAGTGCTGAACAGGCCCTTGATGCCGTCCGTGGACAATGGGTTGATGATCATCATCTGCGCAGTTTCGGGGTGTTGCTCGGCAGTTTCCATTGGTATCTTGTGTGCGTAGTTATGGATTTTTTGCAAGGCGGCGGCAAGTGCGGTCGGATCTTTGCTGATTTCCGCGCCGGCACGGTCTGCTTCGAACTCGCGCGCACGTGAAATGGCCATTTGGATCAACATGGCCGCAATCGGCGCCACAATCATGATCAGCAGCGCAACTGCGGGATGCACACCGCGGTCGCGGTCGTGCGAGAACAGCATGCCGAATTGCGCAATAGAGGAGATGGCGCCAGCAATGGTGGCGGAAATGGTTGAAATCAATGTATCACGATGCTTGACGTGCGCTAGCTCGTGCGCCATAACGCCACGCAACTCGCGCTGAGTCAGGATGCGCATGATGCCGGTAGTAGCGGCAACGGCGGCATTCTCGGGGTTGCGCCCGGTGGCGAAGGCATTGGGTTGGTCTTCATTGATGATATAGACCTTGGGCATGGGCAGGTCGGCATTCTGCGCCAGCTCACGCACCATGTTGTAGAACTCGGGCGCGGTGGAAGCGTCGACCTCGCGGGCGTTGTACATCTTGAGTACGGCTTTGTCGGAGAACCAATAAGCATATACGTTCATGGCACCCGCCAGCAGCAGCGCGATCAGCATACCGCTCGCCCCACCCAGTGCTGCGCCGATGGTGCCGAACAGCACGACGATCCCCGCCATGAGGATGGATGTTTTTAACCAGTTACCTACCATTATTAATTTACTCCAGTCTTGAATTCATATTTGCAGCATTAGCTGTGACAGCTGCTTGTTCACCCTTTTAGATAGTCATGGAAGGGGAAAATTCAAGCGCTTATTCAGGTTTCTTGCGGGACTGGCTGAGAATGCTAACTGCTGAAACTTTCACCTGGCGCGAGCGGATTTCCAGCTAGAAAATCCCGTGCCTTCAGGCGCTTGCCGCTAGGCATCTGCAATTCATCAATCCTCAGCAGGCCATGACCACACCCAACGACGATGCCATTGTCCACGGCCACAATAGTGCCCGGTGCGGCGCTTCCAGGCAGTGCCTGCGCCATCCAGATGCGGCAGGTTTCACCCTTGAGCGCACTTTGGGCAATCGGGAACGGGTTGAAGGCACGCACTTGCCGGGATAGCTCTTCCGCGCTTTTGTGCCAGTCGATGGCCGCTTCTGATTTTTGCAGTTTTTCCGCGTAGGTGACGAGAGACTCATCTTGGGGCTCTGCCACCAACCGGCCTTCTTGGGCCAGTTTATCCATTGCCTGCAACATGAGCCCGGCGCCGATATTGGCAAGGGCGTCGTGCAGGGTCTGGGCGGTGTCGCTTTCCGTGATTGGTAGGGAGCCGCGTGAGATCATGGCGCCCGCATCCAGCGCTGGCACGACTTCCATGATGGTGACGCCGGTCTCTGTATCTCCGGCGAGCAGGGAGCGTTGAATAGGTGCTGCACCGCGCCAACGGGGCAGGAGCGAAGCATGAATATTGAAACAGCCATAACGTGGCATATCCAGCACGACTTTGGGAATGATGAGGCCATAGGCAGCTACGATGAGCGCATCGGCCTTCTCGGCGGCGATCCTGGCTTGGACTGCTTCATCCTTGAGCGTTTCCGGTTGCAATACCGCGATGCCATGCTCCAGCGCCAGGCTTTTGACCGGACTGGGCTTGAGCTTCATACCGCGTCCTGCAGGACGGTCAGGCTGGGTCAGCACCAGGCTGACTTCATGGGATGACTGGATGAGCGCTGCCAAGGCTGGCACGGCAAACTCCGGGGTTCCGGCGTAAATGATTTTCATGGAGTGATAGGGTAATCAAGCGCGTTCGCGCTGGCGTTTCTTGAGTTTATTTTTGATGCGGTTTTGCTTGAGGCCGGACAGGTACTCGACAAATACCTTGCCCAGGAGGTGATCCATTTCATGCTGAATGCAGACCGCAAGCAAGCCTTCAGCTTCCAGTGTGAATGCTTTGCCATGCTCGTCCAGGGCTTCCACGGTGATTTCCGCTGCTCGCGTGACGGTTTCGTAAACGCCGGGAACGGAGAGACAACCCTCTTCATAATCCTGGTTGCCGCATTTGGCGAGGATTCTGGGGTTGATGAATACCCTGAGTTCTGATTTGTCTTCGGACAGGTCCATGACAATGACCTGCTTGTGGACGTCTACCTGTGTAGCGGCCAAGCCAATGCCCGGCGCATCGTACATGGTTTCAGCCATGTCGCGCACCAACTGCCTGATGTCTTCATTGATTTCCTCAACCGGGGCTGCGATTTTGTGCAGGCGCGGATCAGGATAAGTCAGGATATTTAAAATCGCCATAAGTGCTTGCTTGTTGAATAGATTGAATGCAGAATCCAGTGCAAGTTACAGAATACTAAAAGAATCTCTGCGCCTGCCGTAATATACATTATGTATAAACACATTATAACGCTGCTTATGCTCTGTTGCCCCATTTTGCCTGCCACGGCCGATGAGGTAAAGCTGCAAGCCAACCATCCTGAACGCTATGTGGTCGTCAAGGGCGATACCCTGTGGGGGATTTCCGGGCGATTCCTCAAAGATCCCTGGCAATGGCCGCAGGTATGGAACATGAACCGCGACCAAATCAGGAATCCGCACCTGATCTATCCCGGCGATGTTGTAGTGCTGGACATAAGTAGTGGCTCTCCCCGGCTGCAATTGCTGCGTGAAACCATGGCGAATCCTGAAGTCAGCCTGTCGCCGGATATCCGTACCGAACAACTCCAGGCAGAAGCAATTCCTGCCATTGCGCCGAATGTCATTGCGCCTTTCCTGAGCCAGCCGCTGATTATCGAGAAAGATGATCTCAAGAATGCGCCCAGCATTATCGCGGGACCGGAAAACCGTGTGGTATTGAGTCCTGGCACGCGTGTCTATGTGGACAAAATTGCTGAGGGGGAAGGCACGCTCTGGAATATCTATCGTCCCGGCAAGACGTATATCGACCCTGAAACCAAGGCGGTGCTCGGCACAGAGGCGATCTATCTGGGCGACGCCCGAATCACCAAGTATGGCGAGCCTGCCAGCGGCGAGATCGTCAGCGCCAAGGAAGAGATTTTTGCAGACGACAAACTGGTAGCGGCTCCTGAGAGCTTGCAGACCAACTTTATCCCGCGAGCGCCGGAAAGCGCAATCAAGGGGCGCATCCTCTCGATTTATGGCGGAGTGGCCGAAGCGGGACGCAATACCATTATCGCGATCAGTCGCGGCGAGAATGATGGCCTGAAGCAAGGGCATGTGCTGGCGATCAATCGCAGCGGTCGAGTGATCAAAAACCCCAAGCATGACAAGAAGAACAAGCAATCAACAGAACCGGAAAACATTGTCTTGCCCAATGAACGGATTGGGCTGGCGATGGTGTTCCGCACTTTTGACAAAATTTCCTACGCCCTCATCATGCAGGGCACCGAGCCAGTGAATGTGCTGGATGTGGTGGAGACGCCATAAACAGCACCACCTATGAAGAGGCTGGGCTCTGGGTCAGCCTGAGTCTGGTGCCCGGCCTTGGCAATCAAGGCATATGCCAGTTATTGGCAGCTTTTGGCTCTCCCGAGAAAATCTATGGCGCCAGCCACCAACAGCTGCGGGATATTGTGCCAGCGGCTGTTGTGAGTGAGATTGCGAAAGGGCCTGACTTTGCGTTGCAGGGGATGGTTTCTGCCTGGCTGCAACAGCCGAACAACCATTTTGTCACCTTGGCGGATGCAAGTTATCCGCAATCCCTGCTTGATATTCCTAATCCACCACCTTTTTTGTATGCAAAAGGCAGGCTGGAGTTACTCAATGTGCCATCCATTGCCGTGGTGGGCAGTCGCAATGCCAGTCCGCAAGGCGAGAAAAATGCCGAGGAATTTTCGGCCGCCCTGAGTAGACAAGGCCTGTGCATAGTGAGCGGCATGGCGTTGGGAATAGATGGCGCGGCGCATAGAGGTGCGTTGCGGGCAAGCGGTGCGACGATTGCGGTGGTTGGCACCGGGATGGATGTTGTTTATCCGGCACGCCATCGCAACCTCGCGCACCAGATTGCCGAGCATGGATTGATCATTTCCGAATTTGCATTGGGGACGCCTTCCCGTGCGCAGAATTTTCCGCGCCGCAACCGTATCATCAGCGGCCTGAGCCAAGGGTGTTTGGTGGTGGAGGCCAGTCTGCAAAGCGGCTCGTTGATTACGGCACGCCTGGCAGTGGAGCAGGGGCGTGAGGTATTTGCAATTCCTGGCTCCATTCATTCTCCGCAGGCCAAGGGCTGCCATCAGCTCATCAAGCAGGGCGCCAAGCTGGTGGATGATATGCAGGATATTCTGGATGAGATGAAATGGTCTGCCAGAGCCATTCCTGCTGCGTTCATGGTGGATCAGCCTGGTGATGTGCAACAGGAGGAACCGTTGCTGGAGGTCATCGGTTACGACCCGGTCAGCATGGATATATTGGCGGCAAGAAGCGGCTTGACGATGGAACGCCTTTCCGCCATGCTGTTGATGCTGGAATTGGAAGGTAAGGTTTCTACTCTACCGGGCGGACGTTTCCAGCGCATCGCCTGATTCTGTGGGCTGTCTAATGGATAGCAATCGCGCACGGGATTGCCCGGATAATTTTGATTGGGGAATATATGTTCGAAGTCTTGGTGTATATGTTTGAAAATTACTTTGAGTCAGATACCCATCCCGACCAAGAAACAATTTCCAAGGAGTTGTTTGCTGCTGGATTCAACCAGGAAGATATCAAGGGCGCGTTTGATTGGTACCACACCCTGGAATCAATGTCCGAAGACGGGGAGCCGCAGTTTGATGCAGCAGGGTTCCGTGTTTATAGCGCGGCTGAAATCAAAAAGATAGGCAGCGATGGCTTGAGTTTCATGTTGTTCCTCGAACAGGCCAAGGTATTGACTCCAGCCCAGCGCGAGCTGGTGATAGACCGCGCGATGGCGCTGTTACAGCCTGAAATCGATATGGATGAATTACGCTGGATCGTATTGATGGTGTTGTGGAACCATGACAAGGCCAGCGAGTATCTGTTTGTCGAGGATGCCATGTTCAGCGACAATCAGCCGACATTGCACTGAGTCTCAATATATTGCCCGGAGGCGATCCGGCCTCCGGCGCATATTGTTCTATTTTTTCCGGGCACCCAGATGTTCAAGAATAGTGGAGATGGTGCCTGCCTGGTTCAGGGTATAAAAATGCAGACCAGGCGCTCCGCCCGCCAGCAGTTGTTCACATAAGTCCTCAACTACATCCATACCGAAAGCGCGTAGGGAAGCGAGATCGTCGCCGTAGTCCTGCAACCTCAAGCGCAGCCAACGCGGAATTTCCGCGCCGCAGACGCTGGAAAATCGTGCCAGCTGTGTGAAGTTGTAGATAGGCATGATACCGGGAATGATGGGGATGCTGATATCCAGCTTGTCGCATTGGTCCACAAAACGGAAATAGGCATCCGCATTGTAGAAATACTGTGTGATGGCCGCATCAGCGCCTGCATCTACCTTGCACTTGAAGTGCCGGATATCAGCGCTTGGCGAAGAGGATTCAGGGTGGAACTCAGGATAGGCTGCCACTTCGATCTGAAACCATTCGCCAGTCTCGGTGCGGATGAACTCCACCAGCTCGCTGGCGTAGCGGAAATCACCGTTACTCACTTCGCCGGAGGGAATGTCGCCGCGCAATGCCACCAACCGCTTGATGCCTTGCGACTGGTATTGCGCCAGCAGGGCGCGGATTTCTGCTTTGTCGGCGGAAATGCAGGAGAGGTGCGGTGCGCCTTCGTAACCGGCTTGCTGGATATCAATGACGGTTTCGAAGGTGCGGTCGCGCGTGGAGCCGCCTGCGCCGAAGGTGACAGAGAAAAACTTCGGCGCAAAGGCTGCCAGCTGGTCGCGGGCGATACGCAGTTTATCCATGCCATCCGCAGTCTTGGGCGGGAAAAATTCAAAGCTAATCACGGGAGCTGCGTTCATTTAAAGCCTATTACAAGAAAGTGTTGTCTTAATCTTTGGTGCCCAATATCAGGGCGATCAACGCCCAGGAGATCAGGCTGTAGAGTACGGCGCCGATAATGCCGGACAGCAGGGACTCTACCGCGAACCCATTGAGGATGTGGCCCACGAAGAAGAACAGCAAGCCATTGATGACGAGCAGGAACAGCCCCAGCGTGAGGACAGTGACCGGCAAGGTCAGAATGACCAGCACAGGCCGGACCAGCATATTGACCAGGCCAATAACCGCCGCTGCGATCAGGGCGCTGCCAAAGCCTGCCACATGGATGGAAGGCATGAGGTAGGCCACTGCCAGCAGGGCCAATGCATTCAACAACCAGACGATCAATAGTTTCATTTTGCCATTCTCCTTGCGTGCACCCGGCAAGTGCCGGGCATGGGTTTAGTAGCGGTAGTGATCTGGCTTGAACGGGCCGTGCTTGTTGACGCCGATATAAGCGGCCTGTTCATCAGAAAGTGTGGTCAGTTGCGCATTGAGCTTTTTCAGTTGCAGCAGGGCGACCTTTTCATCCAGGTGTTTTGGCAGGGTGTAAACGCCGACTGGATAATTGCCAGTATTGGTGAATAGCTCGATTTGCGCAATGGTCTGGTTGGCGAAGGACGAGCTCATGACATAGCTGGGGTGGCCAGTGCCACAGCCCAGATTCACCAGACGGCCCTTGGCCAGCAGGATGATGCGCTTGCCATCCGGGAAAATCACGTGATCCACTTGTGGCTTGATTTCTTCCCACTGGTATTGCTCAATCGCGGCAACCTCGATTTCGTTGTCGAAGTGGCCGATGTTGCAGACGATGGCCTGGTCTTTCATCCGCTTCATATGTTCATGGGTGATCACATGATAGTTGCCAGTGGCGGTAACGAAAATGTCGCCATGTTCGGCGGCATAGTCCATGGTCACTACGCGATAGCCTTCCATTGCAGCCTGCAGCGCGCAGATCGGGTCGATCTCTGTTACCCACACCTGTGCAGACAGCGCGCGCAGTGCCTGCGCTGAACCCTTGCCCACATCGCCATAACCTGCCACCACGGCAATCTTGCCAGCCACCATCACGTCGGTGGCGCGCTTGATGCCGTCGACCAAGGATTCGCGACAGCCGTACAGGTTGTCGAACTTGGACTTGGTGACGGAGTCGTTGACGTTGATTGCCGGGAATGCCAGCTTGCCTTCCTTGTGCATCTGGTAGAGGCGGTGCACACCGGTAGTGGTTTCCTCGGTCACGCCGATGATTTTGGACAGGCGGGTGGAGTACCACTTCGGATCCTGGGCGAGCTTGGCCTTGATTGCCTGGAACAGGCTGGTCTCTTCCTCGCTGGCAGGATGGTTGAGGATAGTGGCGTCGGATTCGGCGCGCGTGCCCAGATGTAACAGCAGGGTGGCATCGCCGCCGTCATCCAGAATCATGTTACTGTAGCCGCCATCGGCCCATTCAAAAATACGGTGGGTATAGTCCCAATACTCATCCAGGGTCTCGCCCTTGACGGCAAATACCGGGATGTCTTGCGCCGCAATTGCTGCTGCTGCGTGATCCTGAGTGGAAAAGATGTTGCAGGAAGCCCAGCGCACTTCCGCGCCAAGGTCACGCAGCGTTTCGATCAGCACGGCGGTCTGGATGGTCATGTGCAGGGAGCCGGTGATGCGAGCGCCGCGCAGCGGCTTGGTGGCGGTGTATTCTTCACGGATCGCCATGAGGCCGGGCATTTCTGTCTCGGCAATCTTGATTTCCTTACGGCCCCATTCGGCCAGGTTGATGTCGGCAATGACATAGTCTTGGGCGTTCGCCATAGTAATTCATCCTTTAAAGCATTGAACTGCGCGGACATGCGCGTCCGCGGGAAAAATATGACCAGCAATGAAGGGGCGAGATTGTAGAGTTCGCGACGTTTCACCATCTTCATGACCAGCATGAGTCAATCTGGTGAACGTCGTTTACGCAGCGATGGCTGCGGTACCGAGCCTGGGGAGAATTTCCGTCCTTGCAACGTTCCTCGGTAGAAGCGGCATTATAGTGGTTTTGGCATATTGATGACATCCCTGTATCAAGGATAGTCGATGCCGTTGGTCCAGAGCTGGTTGATATCCGGGAAATGCCAATCTTCCGGGTGTTCGATCGCGGTAATCTTGTCTTGGCAGCCGGGATGGGAAAGGTTGATGATTTCCGGTTTTATATGGGTATTGGATTTTGTTGAAAAGAATGCCTTGACCTTGGGCTTGAGCAGCGCAGCGGGGTTCTTGTCCACCACGACCGCGAGGCGGCCGGATTCCAACCTGACCAATGAGCCGACCGGGTAAATGCCCAGGCTTTTGACAAAAGCCTGGAAGATGCGACTATCCAGGTGGTCGTTGGTCCAGTCGGCCATGCTGCGCAAGGCGTCGGCAGGGTGCCAGCCCTTGTTGTAGGAACGCTCGGAAGTGATAGCGTCATAGACATCGCAAATCGCGCCCATGCGGGCGTAGATGCTGATCTGGTCGCCTGCCAGTTGGTGCGGATAACCGTTGCCGGCAATCTTTTCGTGATGATGCAGGCAGACATCCAGCACCATGGGGTGAAGGTCCTTCACGCGGGAAAGCATGGCGTGGCCAGCTTGCGGATGGTTCTTGACCAGCATGAATTCATCATCGTTGAGCTTGCCGGGCTTGTTGATGATGGACATCGGGATATCCATTTTGCCGATATCATGCAGCAAGCCGGCCAAGCCGCAGAGACGGACGGTTTCCTCATCCATTTCCAGCTGCATCGCCAATGCGATCATGAGCCCGCAGACGGCAACCGAATGCATATAGGTGTAGTCGTCATGGTTCTTCAGGCGCGCGAGGCTGATGAGCGCACCAGGGTTGCGGCTGACGGACGAGGAGATGTCTACCACCAATGACATGGCCTGTTCGCTATCCACCGCCTTGCCCAGTCGTGCCTCCTGAAACATGTTCTTGACGTCGCGGGTTGCACGGGCACAGGTGCGGGCCGCTTGTTCCAGCTCTTCAGCAATATCCGTTACCTGTTGCTTTGGAGCGGCGGATGGCGTGGTGACGGAAGGCGTGGCAATTTTTTCCGTTTCAGTTGCAGCAACATCATCCCCTTTGCTGGTATCAATGATGACATGGGAGATGCTGCTGCTGACAAGCTTGTCTATATCCGCCTGTTGCGAGACAAGAAATGCGCTGCGCCAGAATGGATGGTTGATCCATGACGCGTCAAGCTTGTGCAGATACATGCCAATGCGGAGCTGGCTAACGGGGATCTTTTTCAGCATGTTCAGTCAGTAATAGGCATTGCATCTGCAGGTGTATCAAGCTATGTCAGCCATTGGTTCAGAGTCCGGCAGCGGCGCGTAGCGCGGCTGCCTTGTCTGTGGCTTCCCAGGTGAACTCAGGCTCGTCACGGCCAAAATGGCCGTAGGCTGCAGTCTTGGAATATATTGGACGCAGCAGGTCCAGCATCTGCACGATACCCTTGGGACGCAGGTCGAAATGATCCAGCACCAATTGCGTCAGTACCTCATTGGGCACCTTGCCCGTGCCATAGGTTTCCACCATGACGCTGGTAGGTTGGGCGACCCCGATGGCATAGGAAACCTGCACCAGGCAGCGCGAGGCCAGTCCGGCGGCGACGATGTTCTTGGCGACATATCGTCCGGCATAGGCAGCGGAGCGGTCCACCTTGGAAGGATCTTTGCCCGAGAATGCACCGCCGCCATGTGGGGCCGCGCCGCCATAGGTATCGACGATGATCTTGCGCCCGGTCAGGCCGCAATCGCCTTGCGGGCCGCCAATGACGAAACGTCCGGTCGGGTTGACTAGGAATTTGATCTCACCTTTGATCAGCTCGGCAGGCAAGGTAGGCTTGATGATTTCCTCGATGACAGCCTCGCGTACCTGTTCCAGCGTGAGATCTGGCGCATGCTGGGTGGATAACAGCACGGTGTCGATCTTGTGCGGCTTGCCATTTACATATTGAATCGTGACTTGGCTTTTTGCATCTGGGCGCAGCCATGACAGACGGCCATCCTTGCGTAGTTGCGATTGACGCTCCATCAGACGGTGCGAGAGCCAGATCGGTAATGGCATCAATTGCGGAGTTTCATCGCAGGCGTAACCGAACATGATGCCTTGGTCGCCAGCACCCTGGTCGAGCGGGTCGTCATTGGCATTGTCCACGCCCTGGGCAATATCCGGTGACTGTTTGTCATAGGCGACCAGCACCGAGCAACTCTTATAATCGATACCGTAATCGGCATTGTCATAGCCGATGCGCTTGACGGCGTCACGCGCGACCTTGATATAGTCGACATTGGCAGTGGTGGTGATTTCACCGGCCAGCACCACCAATCCCGTATTGGTCAAGGTTTCTGCCGCCACGCGCGCAGTGGGATCCTGCTCCAGGATGGCATCCAGAATGCTGTCCGAGATCTGATCGGCGACCTTGTCGGGATGACCTTCGGAAACGGATTCGGATGTAAACATATACTCGCTCATACACTCCTGCCAAATCAAAAATGCAAAAGGTTGTTAGAATAGCAAAATCATGGTGTTTCAAAAAGAAGTACATGCTTAAAGCATTATTACGCATCCTGGCCTTGTTGCCTTTGCCTCTGGTCAACGGCATAGGCTGGCTGACGGGCTGGGGCCTTTATTTCTTCTCCAACAAAGTAGGGCGACGCACCCGCAAAAACCTGAATATTGCAGGTATCAGCCAATCGCCCGCTGGATACCGCAAGCTGGTGCGGCAGAGCATCATTGAAACAGGCAAGGGATTGATCGAGACTTTCGCCATCTGGTTCCGTCCGCAGGAGCGTGTGCTGCCTTGGGTGCGCGAGTGCCATGGCTGGGAGCATGTTGAGGCGGCAAGGGCGCAGGGGCAAGGCATTATTTTCCTGACTCCGCACCTGGGTTGTTACGAGATCACCGCGTTGTATTATGCCGCCCGCCATCCGATCACAGTCTTGTATCGTCCCGCGCGCCAGCAGTGGCTGGCGCCATTGACGGAAGAAGGGCGCAATCGCAGCCAGATCAAGCAGGTGCCAACCAATATGGGTGGGGTGCGCAGCTTGCTCAAGGCATTGAAGCAAAAGGAAGCGATTGGCATTCTGCCAGACCAGGTGCCTGAATTTGGTGAGGGCGCCTGGGCGGATTTTTTCGGTACACCAGCTTACACCATGACCTTGGTGGGCAAGCTCGCGCAAACGACTGGTGCCAGAGTATTGCTGGCGTTCGGTGAGCGCTTGCCTTGGGGGCGGGGGTATGTGATTCATGTCCATCCGCTGGAGTTGGAGCCAACTCCAGAAAATATCAATCAAGGTATCGAACAGTTGGTCAGGCAATGTCCGCAGCAATATCTGTGGAGTTATCGCCGGTACAAGAGGCCCAAGCCGCATGGCAAGGCGCGTGAGGACGTGAAGCCGCAATAGCGGATTTGACGAACACGGCGGTGCCCGGTTGGCTGGTCGCCACTATTAATGATGCAAGTAATTACTCAAGGTAGTAGATGAAACTCACTTTTACCAAGATGCAGGGCATAGGCAACGATTTTGTCGTGATCGACGGATATAGCCAGCCCGTCAGCCTGCATGAGAAAACGATACGCCGGTTGGCCGATCGCCATTTCGGGATCGGCTTCGACCAGCTGCTGCTGGTCGAACGGCCAACTGTCGAGGGCGCGGATTTCCGCTACCGCATCTTCAATGCCGATGGCGGCGAGGTGGAGCAATGCGGCAACGGCGCGCGCTGTTTTGTGCGTTTCGTCCATGACAAGGCGCTTACCAGCAAGCGCGAAATCCGCGTGGAAACGGCACGTGGCATTATCTTTCCCCATCTGGAAGGCAATGGGTTGGTGACGGTGAACATGGGTGAACCTCGCTTCGCGCCCGCAGAAGTGCCGTTCATTGCGGAAAGCGATGCAGTGACGCATACCATGGAAGTTGGCGGCCAGGCGCTGGAAATTTCCGTGGTGTCCATGGGCAACCCGCATGCCGTTACCGTGGTCGATGATGTAGAGAAATTTCCTGTGGAAAAGCTGGGACCGTTAATCGAGCGTCACGAGCGTTTTCCTCGGCGCGTCAATGCCGGATTCATGCAGATTACAGACGGTCACCACATCAGGCTGCGGGTGTTTGAGCGTGGCAGCGGCGAAACCTTGGCGTGCGGCACAGGCGCTTGCGCGGCAGTGGTGAGCGGCATCAGGCGTGGTTTGCTGCAATCGCCAGTCAAGGTTACGGCCCGCGGCGGCGAATTGACGATTGCATGGCAAGGGGATGGGCAGCCGGTGTGGATGACCGGGCCCGCCGAAACAGTATTTGAAGGCAGCATTGATATTTAACCGCCTTAAAGGCGATTGCAAGGAAACAGCATGGAACCACAAGACCAGATCAACGAACAGGCGGCGACGGAACAACAGGTAACGAGCTATTTGCATGCTAACCCGCAGTTCTTCGAGCATCACCCAAATTTGCTCGCCGAACTTTACCTGCCCAGTCCGCATGGGCAGGGCACGATTTCCTTGGCGGAGCGCCAGCAGCTTGCGCAGCGCGACCGCATCCGCGTGCTGGATGCCAAACTGGCGCAACTGGTAAAGTATGGTGAGGAAAACGACGCCATCAGCGAAAAGGTGCACAGACTCAGCCTTGGCCTGCTTGCTACCGAGCGTATTGATATCATGCTGAGTTTGCTGGAGCACAGCATGCGTGAGGATTTCGGGGTACCGTATCTTGGTCTGAGATTGTGGGCGTCACCGCGCAATCCTGAACATGCCAATCTGCCTGCATTCATCAACTCGGACCAGGAGTTTCAACGCTGGGTGCAGGGTCTGGCAACACCGTATTGTGGCAACAGGCCAGGCATGCCGCTGCATGGCTGGTTTGGCGTGGAATCGAATCCAGCCTCCTTCGCCGTGATGGCTTTGAAGGGGGAACAGGTGTTTGGCGTGCTGGCCTTGGCGAGTGATGACGAGAAACGCTTCTTCCCCGATATGGGCACGCTTTATCTCAAGCGCATCGGCGAACTGGTCAGCGCCGCGCTGCTGCGGCATATTGCCGTGTAAAACATGAACCACGTGCAGCGCTATCTGGAGCATCTGCAATTTGAGCGGGGCTTGAGCCCGCTCACGGTGCAACAGTATCGGCGCGACCTGGATTTGCTGTGCGAACTCAAGGACGATCTTGAGCTGGCTGCATTGCAGTCATCCCATATCCGCCGTTTCATCGCCACGCTACATGGCCGAGGGCTGAGCGGCAAGAGCATTGCCCGGCATCTTTCAGGCTGGCGTGGATTCTTTGATTATCTGGTCAAATACCAGGGCGCGGCAGCCAACCCTTGCCATGGCGTGCGCGCGCCCAAGTCGCCCAGGCCGTTGCCCAAGGCGCTGGCCATCGACCAGGCTGTGCAATTGGTGGATATGCAGGCTGAGGATATGCTCTCGATCCGCGACAAGGCCATGCTCGAATTGTTTTATTCCTCCGGTTTGCGGCTCTCCGAGGTGACCCGACTCAATATCGGGGATATGAACCTGCGTGAGGGAACGATAGAAGTGCTGGGCAAGGGTAATAAGACACGTATCGTGCCCATCGGCAGCCAGGCGATCCAGGCCATGCAGGATTGGCTGGCAGTGCGCCAACCAGCAGCGCCGGAGCATGCCCAAGCCGTGTTCCTCAATCGCAACGGACAGCGCATCAGCGGGCGTGCCATCCAATACCGGCTCAAGCAATGGGCGCTCAAGCGCGGCATCAACAGCAATGTGCATCCGCACATGCTGCGCCATAGTTTTGCCAGCCATGTCCTGCAATCCAGCGGCGACCTGCGCGCGGTGCAGGAAATGCTGGGACATGCCAATATCAGCACCACCCAGGTCTATACTCACCTGGATTTCCAGCACCTCGCCAAGGTGTATGACGCTGCACATCCTCGCGCACGCAAGAAAGATTAAGAACAACTACAAAACCCCTTCTGGTTTTGCTAGCTGCCTTGGGTGAGTCAGATGTTATTGCTGGCCTGCCAATGTCCTGATTTCCCACCTAGCTTCTCCAGCAGGCGGATATCGCTGATCACCATGCCCCTGTCCATGGCTTTACACATGTCGTAAATCGTCAGCAACGCCACGCTGACGGCAGTGAGCGCTTCCATCTCCACGCCGGTGCGGCCTACGGTTTCAGCAGTGATCTGGCAATGCACCGTCAGTGTTGTGCGGTCTATCTGAAATTCCACGCCTACCTTGGTCAAGGGAATGGGATGGCAGAGCGGGATAAGCTCAGCGGTACGTTTCGAGCCCTGGATGGCGGCGATGCGCGCGATGCCGAGCACGTCTCCTTTCTTTGCGTCGCCAGCCTCTATGGCAGCCAAGGTATCTGCCTGCATGCGAATGCTGCCACTGGCGATGGCGATGCGTTTGGTTTCTGCCTTGTCTCCGACATTAACCATGTGGGCCTGGCCGCTGGCGTCAAAATGGGTGAGTTTGCTCATGCGAATTCCTGTCATATCGCCGGGTTTTCCCGTGCTGGTGCGGGCTGCTGATAAACAGTGCTAGTGAACTTGGCACTATGGGTTGCTATCATAGCAACGATGAAAGCGCTTTATCCAATCATATTCCTTGCCGTCTTTGCGCCAATTGCGCTCGCAGACGGCTTGCCAGAACTGGGGGATTATTCCGCCACTGTGATGTCAGCGCTGGACGAACAGCGGATTGCCGACGAGATCATGAAGGATGTCTACGCCAGCAGCCAGGTAGTGGAGGACCCGGAAATCAATGATTATATCGACGATCTGGGACACCGGTTGGCAGTCGCGGGGCCGGATAAATATCAGCGCTTCAACTTCTTCGTGGTCAAGGATAACAGCATCAACGCGTTTGCCATGCCGGGCGGTGTGATTGGCGTGCATACCGGCTTGCTGCTGGCAGCGAAGAATGAATCCGAGGTTGCAGGCGTGCTGGGCCATGAAATTGGCCACGTGGTGCAGCGTCATCTCGCGCGCATGCTGGCCAAGCAGAAGAATGATTCCGTCATCAGCATGGCGACCATGGCACTGGCCTTATTGGCCGCGCGCAGCAATCCGCAATTGACCTCGGGCGCCCTGGTGGCGTCAGGTGCCAGCGCCATCCAGAAACAGATCGACTATACCCGCGAACATGAGCGCGAGGCAGACCGCGTCGGTTTGCAGATCATGACCGATGCGGGATTTGATACCCGCGCTATGCCAGCCTTCTTTGAAACCCTGCAAAAAGGCACGCGCTTCTCGGAAGGCAGCGCGCCTGCTTTCCTGCGCACCCACCCATTGACGGTGGAGCGGATTGCCGATGTGCGCAACCGCGTCGAGCAGCAGGCCAGCTTCCGCGCCGCGCAGGAAAGCCCGGATTTTTATTTCATCAAGGCCAAGCTGCTTGCCGATATCGGCACCGCGGATAGCGCCATCAACACTTTCCGCATCAATCTGCAGGAAAAACGTTATGCCAGTGAATCTGCCGAGCATTACGGCATGGCATTGGCGATGCTGCGCAAGAATGACCTGGCAGGTGCACGGGAGGAGGTGGCATGGCTGCGCAAGAATGCCATCGCGAATGCGCTGATAGAAACTCTGGCGACCAGGGTGGCCGTGGCAGGCCAACCATTTGAGGCAGCCGGGCAACTGTATCTGCAGGCTCTGGGCGAATATCCTGAGCATCGTGCCTTGATCTATGACTATGCCAACCATTTGCTGGGTTCGCGCCAACTGGACAAGCTGCTGCAACTGATTGCGGACAAGCTGGACCGGTTTCCTGACGATCCCTACTTCTATGAACTGAGGGCGCGTGCCTACAGCATGCAGGGAAAATCCCTGCTTATGCACCAGGCGCAGGGCGAGGCTTATGCGCGGCGCTACAACTTGCGTGGCGCGGTGGAGCAGATGGATTTGGCGGCCAGGGCGACGGATGGGGATTTCTATGAAAAATCCATCGTGGAGGCGCGCCTCAGCCAGTTGCGGCAGCGGCTCGACGACAAGAGGACACGATGAAAAGCAACAGTAAAATCACGCGCCGCTCGCTGTTGCAGCTGCTGGCCGTGGGGTTATGCATGCCGTGGAAGGTAATGGCGGCAATTGGTGAGCGGACAAGTCAAAAACCAGCGCAGCCTGATATTGCAGACATTGAAGCAGATGGCTGCATAGTGTGTGATGGCTTTGAGATCAAGATTGTGACTTCTGCGGCAGAGAACGACAGTGTGCGGATTGAAGTCTTGAGCCGGTTGGCTGGCACCGAGGCGATTGCCTTGTTTGCCAGTCAGAATCCCGTGCCGCTATTGGCTAATTTCACTTTCAGCCATGGCGCGCAGCCTTGTGTGATGACGCGTATCCGGCTCGCGCAAAGCCAGAAAGTTGAAGTAGTGGTGAAGGCAGATGGGAAATATTACAAGGCATACCATCATGTGATGATTGGGCAGATGGGAGAACGGACGTGAGGCAGGTATTCGCTGACATGGAAATGCAGGCCAGCCTAAGGAATGGCATCGCTGAGATTACGTTGACCATGAATCACCCCATGGAAACCGGGCACAGGCTGGATGCTGCGGGAAATCCGGTGGCGGCGCATTTCATCCAGCTGGTGCAGGTCAGCCATAATGGTTTTGAGGTGCTGGAAGCGCAATGGGGAACCGGGATTGCCAGCGATCCGCAGCTGGTGTTTTACCTGGCAGATGCGCAAGCGGGAGATGTGGTAAGTGTACAGTGGCATGACAACAAGGGAACCAGCGGTCGTCATGCCATCCTTTTGGCTAGCGCCTGAACTCAGGGCGTAATGGCGACCTTCATGACGCCGTCGCGCTGGTTGGCGAACAGGTCGTAGGCATCCTCGATCTCACTAAGCTTGAAGCGATGCGTCACCAGCTTGCTCAGGTCGGCGCGACCCGAGCCTACGGCGTCCATCAAGCGGCGCATGCGCTCCTTGCCACCTGGGCACAGGGTTGAGACAACCGTGAAATCTCCCAGTCCTGCACCAAAGGCAGTGAGCGGCAATGTCAGGTCGGTGGAATACACGCCCAGGCTGGACAGGGTGCCGCCCGGACGTAATACGCGCAGGCAGGATTCGAACGTCTGCTGGGTGCCCAGCGCCTCAATCGCAACATCCACGCCGCGTCCGTCAGTCAGCTTGAGGATTTCCTGCACCGGGTCGTGGGTCTTGAAGTTGACGACATGGTCGGCTCCCAGCGCGCGTGCGATGCTGAGCCGTTCAGGGATGGCGTCTACGCCGATGATCTTGGTTGCGCCCATTAGCTTGGCGCCTGCCACGGCGGAAAGGCCGATCGGCCCCAGCGCAAACACCACGATCGTATCCCCGATCTTGATATTGCCGCGTTCCGCGCCAGAGAAGCCGGTGGACATGATGTCGGGACACATCAACACCTGCTCGTCGCTCAGGTGGTCGGGAATGACGCTCAGGTTAGCCATGGCATCCGGAACACGCAGGTATTCTGCCTGGCTACCGTCAATGGTATTGCCGAATTTCCAACCGCCCGCCACCTTGAAGCCATGCGGCGTGTCGGGGCCATCCTGCGCGCCTATGCCGCACAGGCAGGCGTTGGAGTGTCCGCTGGGTGTGATTGCTCCGGCGATGACGCGCTGTCCGATCTTGAATCCATGTACTTCGGAACCCAGTTTTTCAATGATGCCGACTGGCTCGTGGCCTACAGTCAGGCCGGAGGCGACCGGATACTCGCCCTTGAGGATATGCACATCGGTGCCGCAGATGGTGGTGGTCGTGATGCGGATCAATGCATCTAGTGGACCGATTTCGGGGATGGGCTTGTCGCGTAGTTCTATTTTGCCGGGGGAGACGAAAACAGCAGCTTTCATGGTTGCCATGCAAATACTCCTTTTCTGATAAGGGTTATCCTTCATGGTAGCAAATTTCCCACAGCTTGCCTGCCTTGTTTCGGTTACAGGCGCATCAAGTGGGTCAGCAGATTCTTCTGATTAGTGAAAGTGATGTCGTACATACTGCTGAGACCTTGCGCATACTCGTCCGGCAGGTCGACAACGCAGAGCAGGAGCTGGGATTTTTGCAGGCCCAGGCTTTTCTTCAGCAGGCGGTATTTCTCGATGTATTGCTTGTAATCCCCCGCCTTGCATTCGATGCAGACTGGCGTTTGACCATCCAGTAGCAGGAATACGTCCAGTTCATACACATCGGCGTTGGGCAGCGTGATCTTGGCATTCCGTGCGCAGGAAAACGGCAGGTTGCGCTGGCTGGTGAATTCCAGCGCCTGCATCAGTGCATACCATTCCAGCCAGATGCCGTTGAAGAACTGACGGATGACCGGGGAGGGCTGCAGGATCAGGCGCAGGCTTTTTTCCGATTTTTGCTGCACCAACCTGCTCAGGAAGGAATAATCGTGCAACTGCTTGCAGAAACGGGTGATGCGGGCGACTTCATCGGCCTTGCGGTCCGCCAGCTTGATGGTGGTGCCGTTATAGTTTTCCTTGTAGGCATGGCAGATTTGCCCGAGCAGCGGGCGTAACGTTGTGTAATCATCGGCAATGGTGTTGGCGATTTCATCGAAAAAGCCTGTGGTGTCCACTGCCTTGGGATTGATCTCGATGGCGATTTTCTTGCGCTCGAACCAGGTCAGGATAGGCTGGGCCTGGACGGGACTTGACAGCATGTCGGTATTGGAAAAATCCTGGGGCGTGGCTGTTTCCAATGGTTTTGCAGTAGATCCTTCTTCTTGATCGGTTTGCAAGCGCTTGAGCGATTGATGCAAGACAAAATATTTTTCCAGCAACTTGCTGACGAAAAATGCCGTATCCCACACCTTGTTCTGGTGCTGGCATTTGGGGCAGGGTCTATCCTGTCCGATTAATTTTGCATCGAGTTCCTCGATGAAGTTGCAGCGGCTGCAACGGAAAATGGCCATGATGAATCTCTCCCCGGTGTGTTATCGGCTGGCTGCGTTTTGCAGCAACTGCCTCAATAACGGCAGGGTGACGGCTCTTTTTGAGGTGAGCGACCACTCATCCAGTGCGTCAATCGTGGCAATGAGGCTGGGCATGTCGCGGCGCAGGTGGCGTAGGCAATAATCCAGGACTTCATCGGGCAGTTTCATGCCGCGCGCAGTGGCGTGGTTCTTCAACGCCTGGGTTTTTTCCTCGTCGCTTAGCGGATGCAATTGGTAGCTTAGTCCCCAGGCCAGCCGGGTGGCGAGATCGTCGCGCAAGCCCATCTGGCTTGGCGCCGCATTGCCGCTGACGACCAGCATGCCGCCGGATTCGCGCAACTGGTTGTACAGGTCGAACAAGGCGATTTGCTCGTCATCGGCAAGCAGATGCACGTCATCCACGCCGATCATATTGAGGCCGAGACTTTGGGCAAGGGTGTTGCAGGCTTCGATCAGGTGGGTTTTGCCGCAGCCGCTTTCGCCCCAGAGGTAGATGAAACGCGCATCATCGTTCTCAAGCAGAGTGCGTTTCAGCTGGAACAGGGTTTCGGCATTGCGGCCGACCACGAAGTTGTCCAGGCTGGGCGCGGCGGGTGGTTGGATATCAAGGAGTAGTTGTTTCAATATGGTTCACTTGCAAGCTATGTGATGGTGCTGCCGGGGCCTTTATTATCGTTTGCGGGCTATTATCAGGTAAAATTACGCCCTAGTTATCTAAATTTATCTTGTGGAAAGCGAGAACTCAACTTGAATTCTGAAAAAACCTCGATTAGCTATCGCGATGCCGGTGTGGATATTGAGGCCGGGGACGCCCTGGTTGAGAGAATCAAGCCATTCGCAAAACGTACCATGCGTCCCGAAGTGCTCGGCGGCATCGGCGGCTTCGGCTCACTGTTCGAAGTGCCGAAAAAATTCAAGAACCCGGTGCTGGTGTCCGGCACGGACGGCGTGGGCACCAAGCTCAAGCTGGCTTTCCAGCTCAACAAGCACGATACCGTCGGCATCGACCTAGTCGCCATGAGCGTCAATGACATCCTGGTGCAGGGCGCGGAGCCCTTGTTCTTTCTGGATTATTTCGCCTGCGGCAAGCTCAATGTGGATGTTGCGGCGCAGGTGGTGCAGGGCATTGCCAATGGTTGCGAACAGTCCGGCTGCGCACTGGTGGGCGGTGAAACTGCAGAAATGCCGGGTATGTATCCTGACGGCGAATACGACCTGGCAGGCTTCGTCGTCGGCGCTGCCGACAAGGATGCGCTGATTGACGGATCCACCATCGCTGCGGGCGACGTGGTACTTGGCCTTGCTTCCAATGGTGCGCACTCCAACGGCTATTCGCTGATCCGCAAGCTGATCGACATGTCTGGTGTGGATATGGACAGCGATTTCTACGGCCGTTCTTTCCGTGATGTGGTCATGGCGCCGACCCGCATTTATGTGAAGCCCATTCTCAAGCTGCTGCAAAGTATCAAGATCAAGGGCATGGCGCATATCACCGGCGGCGGCATTACCGAAAACGTGCCGCGCGTGTTGCCGGAAGGCCTGACTGCCGAGGTGCGCCAAGGCAGTTGGGCAATGCCGCCGTTGTTCTCCTGGCTGCAGGAGCAGGGCAATGTGACCGACCAGGAAATGTACCGTACATTCAACTGCGGCATCGGCATGGTGTTGATCGTCGCGGAACAGGATGCCGATGCCGCGCAGGCCTTGCTGTCAGCGGAAGGCGAGCAGGTGTGGCCGATCGGACATATCCGCGCACAGGGTGCTGGCGAGGCGCCCACCGTGGTCGTGTAACGAAACTAACGCAGCATTCTGTTGCCAACACGTGGTTGGCTGGCGCTTGAACAAAGTGCCGATTCAGGGCGGTGCAATGCATCGCCCTTCATGTTCCAGGAGGCCCCATCCCATGTTACGCATTCGTATCCTGAGCTTGTTGCTGCTGTGTATCAGCGGCGTGGCATTTGCTGCTCCCAAGCAGGTGCAGCTGACTTATGAAGCCACGCGCAATGGGCAACCGTTTGCCACAGTTAGCGAAATCTATCGGCAGGAAGGTAACCGCTACCGTATTGAAAGTGTGACCAAAGGAATAGGCGTGTATGCCTTGTTCGGTGAGCGCAGGCTGACCAGCGAGGGAGAGGTGACGGCGCAAGGTCTAAAACCAGCACATTTTGAACTGCACCAAGGCGACAATGAGAAACGTTCCCTGTACACCGATTTTGATTGGGCTAAGAATCAGCTCAAGATGAAGATCAAAGGCAAGCTGAATACCGTGCCTCTCGAAGCTGGAGCGCAGGATATCAGCAGCTTTATCTACCAGTTCATGTTCGCGCCGCCATCCGGCAACGAGGTCAAGTTGCCCGTGACGACAGGCAAGAAGCTGCGCACCTACCACTACCATATTGACGCCAAGGATGAATTGCTGGAGGTTGGGGCAGGCAAGTTCAAGGTGATGCACTTAAGCGAAGCAGTGCAGGATGAGGATGGCAAGGAATTATGGCTGGCGGTGGATAAGCATTACCTGCCCGTGAAGCTCATGATGGTGGATGACAAGGGCAGCAAGATAGAACAGGTGCTCACGGGCATCAATGTGGAGTGATGTTTTCAGCAAAACCTTACTGAAGCGCCTGCCTATTGGGCTGGCGCTGGCGATCCTGCTTTCATTGCTGGTGCATCTGGTTATTCTCGGTAGCGAGTATTGGCACCTTCCCAGGCTTGATACCGCTCAATCCGAAGTGCAGCAGATCACATTGCAAGCGGTGCCAGTGGCAGAGTTGCCGCCAGTGCCCAAACCCAGGAAGCAGGCTGAGAGAAAACCTGGGCCGCCTGTCGCTGAAGTGGTGAAGCCGGTGCTTCCTGTAGAGCAAGTAGCTCCAGTTACACCGGAACCGGCAATAGAAGAACCAGAAATTGGGCCGGAAGCGCAGACGACAGATGTGGATGAAGCAAACGCTGTACAGCAGGAGTCAGTACCTGAGCGATTGCCAGAATCAGAAGAAGCGATAGCGGAAGGGGTCGAGGATGAGGCAGTTGGGTATGAAGTGCCTGCCTTTACTTTTATCGATACCGAGTTTATGGTGCTGCGCGGCGAAAATGGCAACAAGGTTGGCGTTACCAAGGTCAGTTATCGTGCGCAGGAAAGCGGACGCTATATCTTGACCAGCACGACGGAGGCAAAAGGGCTGGCCGCGCTGGTCGTCTCCGGGAAATTACTGCAGCAGAGCGAGGGTGCGATCACCAGTCAGGGCCTGCGGCCGGAGCTGTACTCCTACCAATATGGCAAGGGGGAGAGTAAGAAGCAGCAATCGCATTTTGACTGGAAGCAGCGCAAAGTGTCGCTGGAAACGGCAAAAAGCGTGAAAACGGTGGAATTGCCCGCAGGCACGCAGGATTTGCTGAGCTTCATGTACCAGTTCATTTTTGTGCCGCCGCTGGAGCAGATGACGCTGCATATCAGCAACGGCAAGAAGCTGGGCGAATACAACTACGGGTTCGAGGGCGAGGAAACGCTGGATACCGAGTTCGGCGCGGTGCGAGCCTGGCATATTGCCCGAACGGCAGAGGACAACGAGAAAACAGAATTGTGGCTGGCGGTAGATTACCATTACCTGCCGGTTAAAATGCGCAAGACAGAAGAGGATGGCAGCGTGATCGAACAGCTTGCCACCCGGATATCGACCGATTTATTGAAGTGAGTGTATGAACCAAACTATTTTGAGACTTGCCGCTATCGCGCTGGCGGATGTATTGGGTAACCCTGGGCCGGCGGATGCCAAGCTAGGCAAGTTTTTTCGCGACCACCGCGAACTGGGCAACAAGGAACGCGCCTGGATTGCCGAGGCTGTCTATGGCGTGCTGCGCCGCCGCTCGTTCCTTGCTTACCTCGCAGGCAATGAAGACCCGCGCCGCCTGCTGGTGGCGTGGCTGGTGCGCGTGCAGGGCAACAGTCTGCGCGAGCTGGATGAACTGCTGAACCAGCAGCAGAAGGAATGGGCGCAGGAAATCAAGGCCAAGTCGACGGAAGGTTTGAGTCTTGCAGTTCAGGCCGATTTGCCCGAATGGCTATGGCAGCGGCTGGAAGCACAATATGGCGCGGAAGAGGCCTTGGCGATTGCGCGCAGCATGCACAAGCCGGCCAGCCTGGATTTGCGCGTCAACCTGGTGAAGAGTAATCGCGAGGAAGTATTGGCGCGCTTCCTTAGTGAGAAGGCCGCCGCGGAAGTCACGCCTTATTCCCCGACTGGCATCCGCCTGCCGCAGCGCATGTCCATCAACCGCCATCCATTCTTCACCGACGGCAAGATCGAAGTGCAGGACGAAGGCAGCCAGCTGTTAGCCTTGCTGGTCGCACCCAGGCGTGGGGAAATGATTGCGGATTTCTGCGCGGGCGCGGGCGGCAAATCCCTGGCGCTGGGTGCGCTGATGCGCAATACCGGCAGGCTGTATGCGTTCGATATCTCGGAAAAGCGACTGCACAACCTTGGCCAGCGCCTCAAGCGCTCCGGCCTTTCCAACCTGCACAGCCAGGTCATCAGCAGCGAGAGCGATCCCAAGCTCAAGCGCCTCAACGGCAAGTTCAACCGCGTGCTGGTGGATGCGCCATGCAGCGGGTTGGGCACATTGCGCCGTAATCCCGACCTCAAGTGGAAACAGACGCCGGAAGATATTGCTGAGCTTGTAGCGAAACAGACCGCGATCCTGAATCGTGCGGCCAAGCTGGTGAAGGCTGGCGGTCGGCTAATCTATGCGACATGCAGTCTGCTTGCAGCAGAAAACGAGCAGGTAGCGGAAGCTTTTCTCGCTGCACATCCGCAGTTCAAGTTGGTGAATGCGGCAGAAATCCTCGCGCAGCAGCAAGTGGCGCTGGACACTGGCGCTTACCTGAAATTATTGCCGCATCAACATGAAACAGACGGTTTTTTTGCTGCTGTGTTTGAGCTTGCCGCTGCCTAGAAACCCTACATGAAGCTGCCCAGCCTCAATACCCAGATCGTCACAGCAGCGATACTAGGGATTGTGCTGGGCCTTTGGCTGGGCAGGCTGACACCAGGCTCAACGGCGCAGGAAGCCGCGCTGTATGCCAGCACCATGGTGGGAGGCGTGTTCATCGGTCTGCTCAAGATGGTGCTGATTCCTCTGGTATTCACTTCCATCGTTGTCGGCGTCGCCAATCTGCAGGCACACCGGCAGATACACAAGGTGTGGATGACCACGCTGGCGTTCTTCGGCATCTCCATGGCGCTGGCCGTGTTGCTGGCGCTGGTGGCGACCAATGTCTTCAAGCCGGGCGCAGGCATGCATCTGGGGATGTTTGCCGATGCCATGCAAAATTTCCACAGCGAACAACTGACTGTTAGTGAATTCTTCAGCAAGTTTCTACTAGGATTATTCCAGAACCCATTTGCCGCTCTGGCGCAGGGGAATGTCCTCGCCGTGGTGATTTTCGCGTTTATTGTCGGCATTGCGCTGGTGGTGGGCGGGGAGCGCTATCGCAATATTCTCAATCTCATGCAGGAAGCATTTGACCTGATCATGATGATTGTCGGCTGGATCATGCGCTTGGCCCCGCTGGGCATCATGGCATTGCTCGCCAGGCTGGTGGCGACGCAGGATACCGGCCTATTTGCCAGCATGGGGGAGTTCATGCTGCTGGTCGTGGGCATCACGCTGGTGCACGGGGTCATTGTGCTGCCGGGCATGCTCTATATGGTGACCAGGGTCACGCCATGGCAATTCTGCAAGGGCGCGCGCGAGGCGTTGGTGACTGCATTCGCCACCAGTTCCAGCTCCGCCACCATGCCGGTGACGATACGCTGCACCGAACAGCACCTGAAAGTCAGGCGGGAGATTGCCGGGTTTGTCATTCCACTGGGCGCGACTGTCAATATGGATGGCACGGCCCTGTATGAAGCCTCCGCCGCGCTGTTCATCGCCAACCTGGTCGGCATAGAGTTGAACCTGGTGCAACAGCTCATCGTATTCTTCATGGCCATGCTGGCTTCTCTTGGTGCGCCGGGTATTCCCAGCGCGGGCATGGTGACCATGGTCATGGTGCTGCAATCAGTGGGTTTGCCTGCAGAAGCCATCGCAATTCTTCTGCCCATAGACCGCTTGCTGGACACCATACGCACCTCTGTGAATGTCGAAGGTGACATGGTGGGCAGCCTGATTGTCCAGGAAATTGTCTCTTCTTCCGATACCAACCCTGTTATAGGTAGATGATTTTGTATAGAATTAGCCGCCATGTCATCCTTTCAGGTGCTGATACGTTAAATGATCAGTGTCATTGGATACTGGAGAAATTGGCAAATTTAATTGATAATATTTCTCAATTGGTATTTGCAGGTTAACAATATGTCTTGGTGCAGCAACGCTCGGACATATAGTGCAAGAAGCTGTAATTTGTTTGGTAGTAGTAAAAGAGTAGTTCTATAACACAAGGCATATAGCCTATTTTAGATGAGGGTAGTTATTATGAAATCCAGCAAAATCGTCGCTTTGTTGTTCGCTTCACTGTTCTCCGGCTCTGTACTGGCAGCTAACTGCTCCGTGGATGTCGATGCTAACGATGCCATGCAGTTCAGCACCAAGAATATTGATGTAGACAAGAGCTGTAAGGACTTTACCGTTAACCTGAAGCATACTGGCTCTTTGCCAAAGAATGTCATGGGCCATAACCTGGTAATCACCAAGACTGCTGACTTCAAAGCTGTGATGAACGATGGTACCGCTGCTGGCGAAGCCGGTGATTTCGTCAAGGCTGGTGATGCGCGCGTGATTGCCCACACCAAGCTGATCGGCGGCGGTGAGAAGGACAGCGTCAAGTTTGACGCCAGCAAGCTGACTGCAGGTGAGAAGTACACATTCTTCTGTTCTTTCCCTGGTCACGCCACCATGATGCGCGGTACTGTAACGGTTAAGTAATCAGTACTAGGAGAATGAAAAGGCAGCTTTCAGGCTGCCTTTTTTGTTGCCTATTGCAGCCAAAGCTTTGTGAGAAATGGATAAAAAAAGCCCCGCCAGGATGACGGGGCAAATGCGGAAAGTTGTCCGCTGCTTTTGACAGCGGGTTTTCAGGACAGGATTAGAACTTGTACGTAATATCCATTTGGTACAGGTTGTAGTTGTCGAGGTTCAGCTCAATATCTCCTCCAGAACCAGCAGCAGCTAACTTGTTATTCTTGCGAGTAGCATGGCCGGCAGCCAGGTTCAAGACGACGTTATCACGTAGCAGGTATTCTGCCTTGAGTACTACGCCTTTCATATTCACGCGGGAATCCATGAAGTCGGAATCGACAGCATTGGGGTCAAGCGCGTAGATGCCGACATCCTGGTACCAGAGCTTGGCAGACCAATCACCCTTTTGCGCTTTCTTGCTCTGGCGTTGGTCCAGGCCTACACCCAGCAGCCATGCCTTGTCGTCGTTACCGGCAGCGCGGATGGCGGCGCTGTTGGCGCCTGCAGCTGCAACGGCTGCCTTGAAGCGGTCATCGCCATCCAGGTTGTAAGCATAATCACCGAAGGCAGTCAGCTTCATGTTATTGGCAAGTTTGAATGCGATTTCTGCCGGAATCTCAATAGTGCGGATATCGTTGGTTGCAGTCAGGCCAGTACCCACAGCGATACCCTTGCCGCTTACATTACCCAAGCCAGGCACGAATGTGGAAGCACCGTCGGCATGATCATTGGTGAACTTGGTAAAAGTCAGCGCGGCTTTGGCGGAAACGGTGTCTGTAATATCAAATTTGGCACCACCCTGGAAAGCCAGGATGTTGTTTGTCGCTCTATCATCTGTTGTATTGGTGAAGTCCTTGCGATCACCGCGATATTGAGATTGCGCAAAGTTACCGAACAGCTCTACATTCTTGCCATATTTGTAATTGACCTTTTCAACCAGGCCTTCAAACGTCAGGTCGCCGTCCCATACCATTGAAGTGGTGTACAGCGGATTGGCAACGCGGCCGGCTTCGATCTTCAGCCAGTCTGTTACGTTCCAGCCCAGCATGGCGCGTTTGACGTAAACATTTTCCTTGCTGTTGGAACCATTGGCACCGTTGCCGAATGTTGCATTGTCGGAGCGGCCACCTGAGCCCATGGACAGCGCGATGTCGGAATAGAAATCGCCAGCAGTAGTTTTTACACCAAGAATGAGCTTGTAGCGTCCACGCTCACGATCTTCGGAGAAATTGGCTTTGTCTTCGCCATCTCGATATTCATAGCGGGCGCGGATGTCACCGTAGAAAGTGGCATTGTCGATTGCATCGGAAATCGTGATTTTGCCGCCGGACTTGGTGGCCTTTTCCAGTGCCTTGTCCTGGCTGGATTTTTCACTCTCGCGACCCTTGGTCAGAAGTTTACCTTCTTCTTCAGTCAACACTCCCTTGGCAACCAGCGTATTGACGATATCAATTGTGGAGTCTGCCATGGCAGACATGCTGGTAGCCATCAATGCTGCCACAGGTAACATACGGAACAGTTTCATGCTTTCCTCTTTGTAATCTGAATTTGTTGTATTTCAACGAGGAGGCATTATTGTTTCAAAATATGACAGTAATCTGATTTAAATATGACAGATATGTGACTTATCCGGGAAGCGAGGCTTATTCGTCAGGTAGTCCTTTGGAGATGGGAAAATATTAGTCAATGCGGGTTGCTGCGGCGCTGGATGGCATGCATGAGCAATGAATACGCTGCAGGGACGACGACTAGCGTGAGCAACGTTGATGAGATCATGCCGCCGATAACAGCGATCGACAGCGGTCCGTTGGTCTCGGCGCCTGCTCCTAGGCCGAAGGCGGCTGGCAGCAGGGCGAGAATGATGGTGAGCGATGTCATGAGCACCGGGCGCAGGCGGATAGGACAAGCTTCGCGCAGAGCCTGGTTGATGGGTTTGCCTTCTTCATGTAACTGGTTGGTGAGGTCGATGAGCAGGATGGAGTTTTTCGCCACCAGGCCGATCAGCAGTACCAGGCCGATCATGGAGAAGATATTGAGCGAGTTGCCGGTTACCCAGAGCGCGAATACGCCGCCGATAATGGCAAGAGGCTGTGCCAGCATGATGATGAATGGCTGCAGGAAGGAATTGAACTGGCTGGCGAGCACCATATAAAGCAGCACCAGCGCCAGGCCGAAGGCGAAGAGCATGTTATTGACGGTCTTCTGCAATTCTTCCGCTTGCCCGGCCAGGTTGAACTGATAACCGGGCGGCAGGGTTTCCGCCGCCATCTGGCGCACTACCTCGACAGCTTCGCCCAGCGGCATGACAGGGTTGGAATAGAGACTGGCGGCATATTGCAGGTCAAAGCGCCCGATGACGGCAGCGCCCAGCGTTTGCTTGAAGCTGGCAACGCTGTCCAGCCGCACCAGCTCTCCAGTATCGCTGCGCAGGAAAATCTTTTTCAGGTCATCCTGGTTTTTTAATGAGCCTTCCTTGGCTTTGAGCCGGATGTCATAACGCTGGCCGTCACCGGGTTCGTCATTGAAATCGGCAATATCGATGCCACCGGCGAACAGGTTGAGCGCGGTGGCGATATCGGTGACCGAAAGCCCAAGGCTCGCTGCGCGCACCCGGTCGACTTGCAGCGTGAGCTGGGGCAGATCCAGATCCAGGTCGAGATCGACCCGGCCTATGCCCGATATTTCCCCGAGCTTGCGCTGCATGGTTTTGCCGAGCTGGCTGACTTGTTGCAGGTTGGGACCGGTGATATTGAATTGCAGTTTTTCCGAGCGTTGGCCGCCAACGATGGCGATGGGCACAGGGAAGGCGCGCACGCCGGGAATCTGGTCCAGTTCAGCGCGGATGGCGCGGATCAGCTCTTGTTGGCTCATGCTGCGCTCGCGCCTGTCCTTGAGGCG
The DNA here is from genome assembly GCF_036844465.1 of Methylobacillus sp. Classification (NCBI taxonomy): domain Bacteria; kingdom Pseudomonadati; phylum Pseudomonadota; class Betaproteobacteria; order Nitrosomonadales; family Methylophilaceae; genus Methylobacillus; species Methylobacillus sp. The sequence goes on along the minus strand of NZ_DAIUFW010000004.1, from coordinate 38,111 downwards.
GATGCTGACTGTGCCCTTGTTGACCTGCCCCTGCGCGCCCACGCCTATGGTGCTGAAATAACTAGCGATCTGCGCGTCGTAGCGTTGCAGCACTGCTTCCATTTTTTCCAGGCGGCTGTTTGTGTATTCAATGCTGGAGCCCAAGGGGGTCCGGAAAGAAATCAGGAAACGGCCTTCGTCAGAATCTGGGATAAATTCCTTCTGCACCTTGCCAAAGAAAAAGCTGCTGCCCGCGACCACAAGGACGGTCAACAACATGACTTTCCAGCGATGGTTCAGCGTCCAGACGAGGATATAACTATAGATGCGATCCATGCTGTGGAATATACGGTCGAGCCAGCGGTAGAAGCGCCCCTCGGATTCGTGCGCCTTGAGGTAGCGCGAGCACAGCATGGGCGTGAGGGTCAGGGATACCAGTAGCGAGACCAGCACACCGAAGGTGACTACCACAGCGAAGGACTTGAAGAACTTGCCGATGATGCCGTCCATGAAAATGACTGGTGCGAAGATGCATACCAGCGAGAAGGTGGCGGCAATCACGGCAAACGCGACCTCGCGGCTGCCCACAATGGCAGCTGCGCGCGCTGCGGCGCTGGCATCGGTATTGTTGGCATTGCGTTGCATGCCGAGGTGGCGGTAAATATTTTCCAGCACGACGATGGCGTCGTCCACCACCACGCCGATCAGCAGCAGCAAGGCCAGCAGGGTCATGGTGTTGAAGGTGAAGCCGGAGAAATACATGACCGCAACCGAGCCGAGCAGGGAAACGGGAATGGCGGTAGCAATGATCAATGTGGAGCGGATGGAACGCAGGAACAGCCAGACGATCAGCGCGGCCAGCAATGTACCTTCAACCAGGTGTTCCTGCAACGCGCCGACGATCTCGTTGATGAACAGCGCGTCATTGGTGGAAATGTCGATCGTCATGCCTGGCGGCAGGTTGGGACGGATTTCCGTATCCAGCTTGCGTAATACTTCTTCGATGATGGCGACGGTATTGGCGTTGGAAACCTTGACGATACCCAAGCCCACCGCAGGTTTGCTCATATAGCGCCCAAGCTGCCGGTAGTCCGCGATGCCATCCTCGAGTTCCGCCACCTCCTTGAGCTTGATCGCAGCCCCGTCGCGGTAGGTCACGATCATGTCGGCCATGTCACGCAGGTTGTGGAACTCCATGTCCAGCTTCATGAGATATTCGGAGGAGTTGCCGACGAGGAATCCGCCCGGCAGCTGGATGTGCTCGCGCTTGAACGCGTCGATCAGGTCGGTGGCTGTGATGCCGTAGGCCGCCATGCGCTCGGGCAGCACGTTGACGCGGATGGTGCGGTCGCGGCGACCACCCAGGCGCACTTCGCCGATACCGTTGATGGTTTCGAGCTTCTTCTTGAGAACGTTGAAACCATACAGGTTGATCTGCTGGATAGTGCGGTCGCCGCGCAGGGCCAGCCACATGATGGGCTGTGCATTGGTTTCCACCTTCTGCACCTGCGGCGGGTCGGCATCATCAGGCAGGCGGCGCAATACCTGGTTGACCTTGGCCTGCACCTCGTTATAGGCCACGTCGATGTTCTTTTCCAGATTGAAGGTGATGGTGATTACCGAGACTCCGGGCGATGAGGACGACTGGATATGCTCAATGCCGGGCGTGGTGTTGACCGAGGATTCGATGATGCTGGTGATGCTGGCATCGACGATATCCGGGTTGGCGCCGGTCAGCGTGGTGGTGATCGAAATGATCGGGAATTCGATATACGGCAGGCGATCGACACCGATGCGCTGGTAGCTGATGATGCCCAGCAAGACCAGCAGGCCGGATACCATCCAGGCCAGCACATGCCGCTTGATGGATATTTCAGGCAAGGTCATGGCTGGGCCTGTTGGGATTGACCCGATGGAGATTGCACCTGCACGCGGGCCTGATCGGTGAGGAAAGCGGCACCATCTACAGCAATGGTTTCTCCTGCCTCAAGGCCTTCCAGGATTTGGATGCGTCCATCCTGATACATGCCGGTTTTCACGAGGTGTTGCTGGGCGGTATCATCCTTGATGACGTAGACCACTTCGCCAGCCGGGCGCAACACGATGCTTTGTTCAGGCACCACCAGCGCTGCCGGGTATTCACCGAGAATGATATCGCCGGTGACGCTGGCGCCGGCTTGCCATCCCGGCTGATCGACCACATCGACCAGCACGTCGATGGCGCGGTTGTTGCTGCCGATGACGGGCTTGAATTCGCGCAGGATGCCTTCAGCCTCCTGATCGGAAGTTGGTGTCTTCAGCCTGACCTTGAGTCCGGGCTTGAGTTTGGTGCCCAGGTGCTCCGGGAAGGGCAGGTGAGCGCGCAGGCGTTTGTTGCTGATGATTTGCAGGATGGGATCACCTACCTTGACATAGTCGCCGGGAGATACAATCTGCTTTTCCACCTTGCCATCAATCGGGGCCAGTAGGCGGGCTTTACCGGCGTTGTGGCTGATGCTGGCCAGGCGCGAGCGGGCGCCTTCAAGCTGGCGTTTCAGTGCGATTCTCTGGGTTTCCAGGTCATCCAGCGCATTTTGTGAGATAAAATTTTTCTCGACCAATTTCTGGTTGCGTTCCACAGTGCGCTGCTGGTTGACCAGCAGGGCTTCCAGGCGGGCAATTTCACTCTCCGCCTCACGTTGCTGCAGAGTGTAGTCCTGCGGGTCGAGCAGAGCGATGACCTCGCCTGCTTTGACTACCTGTCCTGGCCGTGCCAGTATTTTCAGCACACGGGCCGGGACTTCAGCAGCAACGGTGGGGTCCATAATCCCTTCCAGAGTGCCAATGGATTGCTCGCGGATCTCCAGCCGTGCCGTTTCTACGGTGGTGACACTGACCAGCGGCAGGGAGGCTGGCCTGGCGGATTCTTCCTTTTTGCCGCAAGCCACACTCAACAGGGATAAAGTGACTAGTAACGTAAAGATGCCTGAACGATAGACGGACATTTATTCTGGTTTTCCTGATTCAATATCATCCACCTGGCAGTGAGTATTCTGTATTTTCAAGATGCCTCTTGCTGGTGGAAGGGGTTCAAGAGTGTATACCGGATTCGCCGGTTTTCTGTAGTGCGACTTTCAGGGCAGCCAGTTTTTCCCAATCGAAATAAGGGCCGGGGTCGGTTTTTCGTCCAGGCGCAATGTCGGAATGGCCGACGATGTCACGCACTGGATAATGCGCGACCAGGGCGGCAAGCAGTATGTGTAGCGTATGGTATTGCGCCTCGGTAAAGATATCAGTATCGCAGCCTTCCAGTTCAATGCCGATGGAAAAATCATTGCAGCGTTCGCGGCCTTGCCAGCACGAAATACCAGCATGCCAGGCGCGGGCGACGCATGGGACGAATTGTTGCAAATGCCCATCCCGCCGGATGACGAAATGCGCGGAAACTCTTAATTGGCAGATATCCGCGTAATAAGGATGTTCGTCAGGATCGAGAAGGTTGGTGAATAGTTCACTGATGCCAGGGCCGCCATATTCGCCCGGCGGCAAGCTGATATTGTGGATGACGACCAGGCAGATATCAGTATCGTCAGGACGTTCATCAGCGTTGGGGGAGGCGATGTATTCCGCAGGTGTAGCCAGTCCGTGCCGGTCGATGGTCAGGCTTGGTTGCATGGGGCGGTCAGTCATTGTCTTTGCTCAAGCCAAGCTTGCTGAGCCGGTAGCGGAAGGTACGGAAGCTGACCCCGAGCAACTTGGCGGCGGCTGTCTTGTTGTTCTGTGTTTTTTCCAGGGCGTTAAGGATAGCCTGTTTTTCCAGATGTTCCAGATAATCAGGCAGCGGCATGTTTTCATCTTCCAGTGAATGGGGCATGGATTCTGTGCTGACAGCGGCATCCTGGTCCAGTAGCAGGTCGTCGGCAGTGATGGTGTGGCCGTCACAAAGAGCGAGCGCGCGTTCCAGCACATTTTCCAGCTCACGCACGTTGCCTGGAAATGTGTGTCTGGCCAGCATCTGGCTGGCTTCTGCCGAGAGGGTGGGAATGGGGCGGCCTTCTTCCCGGCACTGCATGGCCAGCAGCGTATCGACGAACAGAGGGATGTCCTCACGCATGTCGCGCAGGGCCGGCAGTTTGAGTTCAATGACGTTGAGGCGGTAATAAAGATCCTGGCGAAATTCCCCACGCTCCATGAGGACGGCGAGATTCTTGTGCGTGGCGCTGATGATGCGGACATCGACGCTTTCCTCCTGTGTGCCGCCCACCATGCGCACTTTCTTTTCCTGGATGGCGCGCAGCAGCTTGACCTGCATGCTCAGCGGCAGGTCGGCTACCTCGTCCAGAAATAATGTGCCGCCTTTCGCCGCATGGAACATGCCTTCCTTGTCGTGTGTGGCCCCGGTAAAGGCGCCTTTCTTGTGGCCGAAGAACTCGCTTTCCATAAGATTTTCGGGAATGGCGCCGCAGTTGACGGCGATAAAAGGGCCGTCGCGGCGAGAGCCGTGATGGTGGATCAGTCGCGCCGCCAGTTCTTTGCCGCTGCCGGATTCGCCGCTGATATAGACAGGCGCCTGACTGCGCGCCAGTTTTTCTATCATGCTGCGCACCTGCTTGATAGCGCCGCTGTTGCCTATCATTTGCAAAGTGTCCTGGGCGCTGACTGCCTGCTGCTCTGCAGTGGAGAGTTTGAGCGCGGATTGCACCAGCGGGCGCAATTGCTTGAGTGAGATGGGCTTCGTGAGATAGTCGAAAGCCCCGGCCTTGAGCGCGGAGACGGCATTTTCCGCGCTGCCATAAGCTGTGATCACGGCGACGGGCAGGCCGGGATGATGCTGGGCAATATGTTTGACTAGGTCCAATCCGCTGCCGTCAGGCAGGCGCATGTCGGTGAGGCAGAGGCCATATTGGCCGTTTTCCAGCAGATGCAGGGCTTCGGTAAGGTTGCTTGCGCTATTTGCCTGGATGTCCATGCGTTCCAAGGTCAATACCAGGAGTTCGCGGATATCGGTTTCGTCATCGACAACCAGACAGGTGGGAGAAACGCTCATGCGGATTCAGTTTTCTCAATATGGATAACAAACGAGCAACCATGCTCGACGGCAATATGCTCCAGAGTGGCGCCGTTAGCTTCGCATAGTTCGCGGGCTATATAAAGGCCGAGGCCGGTGCCGGTGCTTTCAGTAGTGAAGAAAGGCTCAAACAGGTGTGATCGCGCGCTTTCGGCAATGCCCTTGCCATCGTCGCGCACTTCGATCAGCCATTGTCGCGCCTCGCTACGCAATGACAGGATGAGGCTGCCGTCATGTTGCTGGCTGTGGCGCCAGCCGTTGCGGCAGAGGTTCCATAGGACCTGGTGCAGGTGACGGTGGTCGAACAGAATGACAGGTTCCAGCACGTCTGTGTCGAGCACAAAACCCTGGGGGGGGATTTTCTCCACTTGGTGAAAGTGGTCGTGGAATTCGCGCAGGAAATCTGTCAGGCGGATTTCCTGTTGACGGGTACGGTCGCGGCGGTTGAGTTCCAGCACTTCCTTGATCATCTGTTCCATGCGCTGCACATTGTCGCTAATGATTTGCAGCATGCGCTGATTGGCGGGAGCCATGCACTCATCCTCCTGCATGAGTTGTGTCGCATGGCTGATGGCGCTCAACGGATTGCGAATTTCATGGGCGATATTGGCGGTAAGGCGGCCAAGCGCGGCAAGCTTGAGTTGCTGCGCCTGGGTTTGCACCTGGCTCCAGTCTTGAATGAAGATTACTGTGCCTTGGGCGTAGCTTTCTCCTACCGGCATGAGTTTGAGGCGCAAATCGCGCTTACTCAAACTGAGCTTGATCAGGCCTTGCGGTTTGTCATCGCCATGCTGTTGCAGTAGCAGATTGGCCAATTTGGGCGCATATTCCTTTAGAGGCTGGTTATTGCGGACCTGTCCCTCTACCTCCAGCAACAGGTCTGCTTGCCGGTTGCGGTGGCGCAGATTGAGAGCCTGATCCACGACAATAACGCCATCGTCCATTTCCTGTGTGATCAACTGGTTGACCTGGGCGAGATTCTCCAGGTCGATGCCGCGTTGCGAAGCCAGTTGCGCATGCTGCGAGGCGCGTTTGCTGAAGCTGTGCGCCAGCCATGCGGTAGCAAAGCAACTGACACTGAGCATGACGGCATGGGAGTAATCACCGAAATCCTCATTCCAGATCAGCATCTGGTAGCTTTGTTCCAGCAACAAGCCGATGCTGGCGATGGCGGCATAGAACAGCGCGAGCCGCCCCTGGCTGATCAGGCTGGCCGCGGCGATGGTGACGATGAGTAATAGCCCAAGGCCGCTTTTGATGCCGCCGCTGGCATACATGAGCAGAATGATGAAGCTGATATCCAGCAATGTCAGCAAGGTGAGCTGGATGCTGAAAGCGGGTTTGCGCCACAGGTTCAGGCAAAGTGCGAGGCAGCCGAAACTAAGGTAGGCCAAGGAAAAACTGAGATACAGGGTGGCATCATAGTTGAGCCAGATGCGCGTGTCCTGGAGCAGCGCGTATGAAGCGATAAATATGCCTGCAAGCAGGATGCGGTAACTGCCGAACAGGACGAGCGGGCGCCAGAAATTGGGCGCTCCGGTATCGACCTGGATTTGTTGCCTGATCATCGCTGGTGCTGCTGGCGGTGCGCTTCAGAACAATAATGCAGTGAACCTTCCTTGATGCTCTCGTTTTTCGGCAGATGAATGTGGCAGTGGGCGCATTGCACCATGTCTTCCGATACGCTGGGCGGAGGTGGCGGTTGATCAACTGTGTTGCGGTAACGTTTGAGCATGAAGTAGATCAACGAAAAGAGAATGGCCAGTGATAGTAGTTTAATCATGATGCTCAAATAAGCAGATGGAGGATGGGCCTGATTGTAGCTAAAAGCGCCCGAGGTAACAAAATCAAACCTGATATACTCGAAAAATAGCGAAGTGTCAGCAGGATAGGGCACTAAAAGCAATCAGGCACATCCAATTACTTCAATGGCGAGCACACAGGAACTTTCAGATTTTTTAGCGCGGGTTGAGCGTCGGGCATTCAAGCAAACGGCCTATGCCGTGCGCGATGACCATGCCGCGATGGATATTGTCCAAGATGCCATGCTCAAGCTCGCGGAAAAATACGCAAGCCGACCTGTGGAAGAATATCCCATGCTGTTCCAGCGCATTCTGCAAAATACCATGAAGGATTACTGGCGGCGGCAGAAAGTGCGAGACCTGTGGACGACCTTGCTTTCTTCCTTGGGCGTGAATCCGCATGACGATGAGGAGCATGATCCGCTTGAAACCATGCCATCAGGACGCGATGGCGACGATCCACGGCAGCAATACGAACAACAGGAAACACTTTTGATTATCGAGAATGCGATAAAAAGCCTCCCGACCCGTCAACGAGAAGCATTCATCCTGCGTTATTGGGAAGAAATGGATGTTGCTGAAACGGCGGCAGCCATGGGATGCTCGGAAGGCAGCGTCAAAACGCATTGTTCTCGAGCTGTTCATGCATTGATGGTGTCACTTGAAAAATATGGGTTGACTAGAGAAGTACTCGACAAGGTCGGGAGCAAGCGATGAATCAGGAACAACGATTTGTACAGGCAATTGTCCATCAACTGGACGAAACGACAGAGAAACTGACGCCGGAGATAAAGAGTAACCTTGCTGATGCGCGACAGCAGGCTGTTATGCGTATGGCTGCGCAGGCGTATGGACATCAATCGCTGGGGAATGGGCTGGTGGCGTTTTGCAGCAGCTATTTCTTTCAGCATCAACGCATCTTGTCACTAACAGCCCTGACCGTGGCTGTTTTGTTGGCTTTTATTGTCACCCAGCAATTGACGGGGCATGGCCATGCAGAGCATGGTGATGCCTTTTTGCTGGCTTCTGAACTTCCCCCCGAGGCATATCTTGATCAAGGTTTTTATTCATGGTTAAAACAGCAATAGCAGCCAGCCTGTTATTGCTTGTTACAGCTACGGCAGCAGCGGCTGAAAAGGAATCGACGGAGCCTGGTTGGGCGCAATTGACGGAAAGCCAGCGTAAGGTATTGGCGCCGCTGGCGCAGGAGTGGGATATCCTGCGTCCATGGCAGCGTGAGAAGATGCTGGATATCGCCCGGGATTATTCCAAGATGACGTCTGAGCAACAGCAACGCGTGCAGAAGCGCCTGTCGCACTGGAGCCGCATGACGCCCTATGAGCGTGAAAATGCACGCAAGAAATACCAGACCTACCAGAGCATGACGCCTGAACAGAAAGCAGATATGCGCAAAAAGTGGGAAGAATATCAGCGCTTGCCTGAGGCCAAACGGGAAACGCTGCGGCGCCAAAATCCAGAAATGGATACTGACCTCGAATATCTGGATTAACTATCCACGCTATGGATTTTCTTGGATATGGCTGAGTCCCAGCCATATCCAAGTTTATTTATGTTCTACCCGGTACAGCATAAAGATGCCTGCCGCCATGAACAGCAATGTCGGCACCACAGCGCTGAACAACGGCGACCAGTCGTTGAGTAACCCCAGGTGTACAAACACCCGGTTCAGCACCTGATAGACAATCCCCAGCATGATGCCGGCAAAAATCTTGGTGCTTGCCGTGCTGGAGCGCTGTTGCAGGAAACCAAAAGGCAATGCCAGGATAACCATGACCAGGCAAGCCAGCGGATAGATCATCTTGGACCAGAGCGCGATCTGGTGGCGCGAGGTATTCTGTTTATTGCTCGCCAGGTGGTTGATGTAGAAGTAGAGGTTCCAGGCTGACATTTTCTCCGGCACTACCAGCAATACATTTAATAATTCCGGACGGATCAACGATTGCCAGGTGGCAACCTGGAAAGTATTGGTGCGGATTTTCTGGTCTTCAAAATGGGTCTGCGTCACCTGGTGCAGGTTCCAGTTCTGGCCGTCAAAATTCCCTTTTTCCGCATTGCTGATCGTACGCAGGCGGAACTCGTTGTCGAATTCATAAATATTGATATTCATGAGCGATGCATCTGGCAGAACGCTACGCACATTGACGAAACTGTTGCCATCCTTGACCCAGAGCCCGGAGCGGAAATCCTGCGCGATGACGGAGTCGGTGGCCTGGATGCGCAAGCGTTGCGCTGATTTCTCGCTGAGCGGCGTAATGAATTCACCTATCACGAAAGTGATGATGGCGAACAGCAGCCCGACTCGCAGCAGCGAAAAGGCGATTTTACGAATGGAAATGCCGCTGACGCGCAGGATAATGAGCTCGGAATAACGCGAGAACTGACCCAGCGCGTACATGGTGCCGACCAGAACTGCAACCGGGACGACTTCGTATACATGGCCAGGCGCGCTGAGCAGGACAAATAGCAACACCTTGCCTAGACTGTAATTGCCTTTGCCCAGGCTTTCGAGTTCCTGGATCAGGTCGAAGAAGGAAAACATGCCCAGCAGCGCCAGCATGATCAGCATGATGCTGGAAATGATTTCTTGGGCCAGATAGCGATTGATGAGTTTCATGACGGGCTACCTACGCCATAAACGCGGCAGGAATGGCAATTGGAACAAACGGCGGTAGAACATCCAGAAGGTCAATAGCAGGAAGAAGGCATGTACGGGCCACAAACCGATGATCGGGGAAATCTTGCCCTGGGTCAGCCACGCCTGCATGATGCTGAGCAGGTTGTTGTAGACGATATAGATCAATAATGCCAGCATCAGGTTGGCAGAGCGGCCTGAGCGCGGATCGACGAAACTCAGTGGAATTGCCAGCAGGATCAGCACGAATGCCGAGATCGGGATAGCCATGCGCCATTGCAGCTCTGCATTGCTGTCCAGGCTGTGCTCGTTGAGCAGCTCCATGCTGCTCCTGGAATGGGTGTTGGGGGGGTGCTGCTGTACTTCGGCAGGCTGGATGCGGATGGCATAACGCTCGAATTCAGTAATCGAGTATTCCGCAGTGTTGGGTGTGCCTTCATAGCGGCGGCCATTCTGCATGACCAGGAAATTGTCATTGTTTTCGGCAGTTTCGCGATGGCCGCGCGCGGCCACGATGATGCCCAGCTTCTGGTGCTGGATGGATTGCACGAAGATATTCTTGACGATGTTGCCGAGTTCGTCGAAGCTTTCCACGAAGAACACGCGGTCAGCCTGGCGCGATTCCTTGAATACGCCAGGGCTAATGGAAGAGAGCTCGTCGCGGCTTTTCAACTGGTCGCGGAATTCGGCGCCCTTGTTGGTGGCCCAAGGCGTGACAAATAGGCTCAGGAAGGCAATGACGATGATGATGGGCATGCCGAAGGTCAGCACAGGGCGGATCCAGTTGGACAAGCCTTGCCCGGCGCTGAACCAGACCACCATCTCGCTGTCCCGGTGCCAGCGCGACAAGGTCAGCAGTACCGCAAGGAACAATGTGAGCGATAGCATCATGGGCAGGAATTTCAGCATGCTGAAACCCAGCAATACATTGATGGCATCGCTTGCCAGGCTGCCCTTGGCTGCAATGCCGATGTAATATGCTACCCGCTGGGCAATGACGATGCCGAACAGTATCAGAAAGCCGCCAATAGCAGTCGTGACCAGCTCTTGTAATAATGAGCGTTTGAAGAGCATGTTAAAGAAACAGGCGGTCCAGATTCCGTAATTGAGGTTGATTTACCGCAAAAACGCGGGATAATTCAGAAGGTTTTACTTAAGGATCAAGGAATGGAATTTAGCATAAAAAACGGCAATCCGGAAAAACAGCGTAAAGATTGCGTGGTAGTCGGTGTATTCGAAGCACGCAAGCTTTCCGAGGCGGCGGTGGCGCTGGACCGGGCATCTGACGGTTATCTCGCCAACATCCTGCGCGCGGGCGATATGGATGGAAAACCGGGTTCTACCCTGCTGTTGCATTCTGTTCCCGGCATTGCCGCTGCCCGCGTGCTGCTGGTCGGGCTGGGCAAAGAGCGCGAGCTCAACGAGCCCCACTATCGCAAGGCTTTACGCGCATCCATCAAGGCGCTGGGCAATCTTCAGGCTGCCGAAGCGGCAACCTTCCTGGCGGAAGTGCCTGTGAAGAAGCGCGATGTCAGCTGGCGCGTGGCTCAGCTGGTGGAAATCGCCGAGGATAGCACTTATTGCTTCGATCGCTTCAAGAGCAAGCCAGCCGATAGCAAAAAAGGCGTGGCCAAGCTGCAGGTGCATGTCGCGCATAAGGATGAAGTGACTGCGGGAGAAGCTGGGCTCAAGCAGGGCAAGGCGCTGGCTTCCGGTGTCAGCCTCGCCAAGGACCTCGGCAACCTGGCCCCGAATTACTGCACGCCGACTTACCTGGCTGAGCAGGCCAAGTCGCTGGTCCAGAGCCATGGGCTACAGGTGGAAGTGTTGGAACAGGCCGACATTGAGAAACTGGGCATGGGTTCCTTCCTCGGCGTTACCAAGGGCAGCGTACAGCCGCCCAAGCTGATCGTATTGCAGCACAAGAAAGGCAAGAAGAACCAGAAGCCCGTGGTGCTGGTGGGCAAGGGCATCACCTTCGATACCGGAGGCATCTCGCTCAAGCCGGGCGCGGACATGGACGAAATGAAGTACGACATGTGCGGTGCGGCCAGCGTGCTTGGTACGTTCAAGACCATTGCTGAGCTGGGTCTGCCATTGAATGTCGTGGGCATCATTCCGACTTGTGAGAACATGCCTGACGGTAACGCGACGCGTCCTGGCGATGTGCTGACCAGCATGTCCGGCCAGACCATCGAAGTGTTGAATACTGATGCCGAAGGCCGCCTAATTCTGTGTGATGCATTGACCTATGCAGAGCGCTTCGAACCACAAGCCGTAGTGGACGTGGCGACCTTGACCGGCGCCTGCGTGATTGCGTTAGGCCATCATGCCAGCGGCTTGTTCAGCAACAAGGATAGCCTGGCGGAAGAATTGCTGCAGGCCGGTAACGAGGCGCAGGACCGCGCCTGGCATTTGCCGCTCTGGGATGATTACCAGGGACAGTTGGACAGTAACTTTGCCGATATGGCGAATATTGGCGGCCGGGCCGGGGGAAGTATCACTGCGGCTTGCTTCCTCTCCCGTTTCACCAAGAAATATGATTGGGCCCACCTGGATATTGCTGGCACGGCTTGGAAATCAGGCAAGGAAAAAGGGGCAACTGGACGCCCGGTACCGCTGCTGACCGAGTTTCTCCGGCAACGTGCAGGGCAGTAAGGCGCCATGACGCGGGTAGATTTCTTCTTCAATGTATCAGACAAGGTTTTTCACGTGGCTGACCTCAGCAGCCGTGCCGTGCAACGCGGGCGACGGCTGATGATACTGACTTCTACCCAGCAGTCTGCGGAGCAATTGGGCGATTTCCTCTGGAGCAATCCGCCCACGGGATTTTTGCCGCATTGCCATGCCACGCATCCGCGTGCGGCGGAAACACCGGTGATTATCGACTGGCGCCATGACCAGTTGCCGCATGACGATATCCTCATCAACCTGGATAACCAGCATCCTCCTTTTTTCAGCCGGTTCCGGCGTCTGATCGAAGTGGTCGGGTTGGAAGAGGCAGACCGCGCTGCGGCTCGCGAACGGTATCGTTTCTATCGGGACCGTGGCTATGAAATCAAGACCTTTGATGCCAATGGCGCTGCTTTGTGATGAAAGGAAATCTCCATGAGTGATCAGACTCAAGATGAACTGGCACTGGTGCTGCGCCGCATCAGTTCACTGAGCCGTCCTTTACAGCCTGAGCCTTTAGCGGATGGTATTCCGGTGTTGACCGACATATATCAAGGGCGTGATGCCTTCAGCGCGGTAGAGATCGAGCAATTGCTTGCCGCCTACTATGACAGTAAGGCCGGAGACAGTACTACTAGGGAGCAGTCGCCGCAGATCGAGCCGGATTCAACATTTACCGAGAGCGGACAGCTTCAGCAGGCTGCAGGTATCAAGTTTTTGCCTATAGACGATGGTCAGCCGGCGGCTGATGCAGAGCGTCAACATGCGTCATGGCATGCGGAATCGGAGCAACACCAACCTATGCCGGAACACCAGGAATTGGCCGAGGCGCTGATTGTGGATATGCAACCCCTGATTGCGCAAGCGATTCATGATGCCATGGTCCGGGAAATGGAAGCATTAACTCCCCGGCTCAGCGCCAATGTGGAACAGGCGCTGGCCGAGCGCTTGCAGGAGCGCGTCGCGCAAGCCCTGAAAGGCCATTAACCCAGCAGCGCTTTATATTCGCTGGCGCTCAGCAGGCCTGTGGGTTCAGCGTCGGGCTGGAATGAGAAAATCCAGGCGGCATAAGGGTCGTCATTGATGTTTTCCGGTGTGCTTTGCAGGGCTTCATTGATGGCGAGTACGGTGCCATTGAGCGGGGCATGCAGATCCGAGCCGGTCTTGACCGATTCCACCAGTCCGCAAGGCTGGCCTGCAGATAACACGCTGCCCGGTTTGGGCGCCTCCACGTAAACGATGTCACCCAGTAAATCCTGTGCATAGTCGGTAATGCCTGCCAGCCACTGTCCGTTTTCATCCTGGCGTACCCAAAGATGTTCAGCGGTATATTGCAGATGCGCGGGGATATTCATGAAAAGCTCGAAAAAATAATATGGGGTTATTGTCGCATAAACTATCCGGCTACGCGCAAGGCGGCAGGAGGGTTGAGAGGCAGTGTTGAGAAAAACGATAAACTTTCGATGCTATGTGAATGACAGATCAATATTTTTTATATAATATTGCCTGACCATTGGACGGGGATGGCGCAATCATGACACGAAAAATCACATTACTACTGGCCATGCTGACATTGTGCATGCCGCCAGTATTGAGCTATGCCGCGGAAAAGAAACCGCAGAAAACCGTGGTCAGCAAGACCAAGGCCAAAACTACCAAGAAAGTCGCGGCGCAAAAGAAAACCAAGGCTGCAGCAAGCAAGAAAAATGTCGCCAGCGGTCGCATTATCAGCACGATCCGCTCCAATAGCGCGGTGGCTGCTACAGCGCCGGCAAGCGTGTTCAAGGATGAGGGCGGGCATTTGCAACTGGCATCCAGCAAGGCCATGATCGTCAATCAGAATTCTGGCGAGGTGCTCTATGCCAAGGGAATGGATCAAGCGGCACCGATCGCTTCCCTGACCAAGCTCATGACAGCGATGGTGGTGCTGGATGCGCGGCTGGATATGGATGAGCAGATTCAGGTGACGCGTGAGGATATCGACACCCTCAAGGGAACCGGTTCGCGCATGCCGATCGGTGCGAGCTTGACGCGCGCGGAAATGCTGCAATTGGCATTGATGGCGTCCGAGAATCGGGCGGCATCTGCCTTGGGGCGGAATTATCCAGGTGGCATGAATGCATTTGTGGCAGCCATGAACACCAAGGCGCTGCAGCTAGGCATGCTGCATTCCCGTTTTGCCGACCCTACCGGCCTCAACAGTGCCAATACCTCCACCGCGGAAGACCTGGTGAAGATGGTGCGCGCAGCTTACCAATATCCCGATATCCGCCAGGTATCGACCAGCACCTCCTATTCCGTGCCAGTCAATGGTGCGCGCGCGCCATTGCATTATGTGAACAGCAATGTGCTGGTGCGCAACAGCGATTGGACGATCGGGTTGTCCAAGACCGGCTATATCAATGAAGCAGGACGTTGCCTGGTGATGCAGGCCGAAGTCGGCGGACAGCCGTTGATCATTGTGCTGCTGGATTCCTTCAGCAAAAATGCGCGGGTGGGTGATGCGCAGAAAATCCGCAGATGGATAGAAAGCAGCAACAGTTACCGCCACGAGGGCTAGTTGAGAATTTCTCCAGCAATAAAAAAGCGGCTTGAAGCCGCTTTTTTATTGCCATTCACATGGTGAGTGCTATTCAGCTTCGTCGTTAGCAACTTTTTTCTTGCGGGAAGTCGTTGCTTTTGCGCTGCTTGTTTTCTTTGTGGTTGTCGCGGCCTTGCTCGCCCTGGTAGTTTTCTTGGCAGGTGCGTCCTTGGCTGCCTTGGCGGCAAGCAGTTCCAGCGCCTGTTCCATGGTCAGGCTTTCCGGCTCCTGGCTCTTGGGCAAGGTGGCGCGCAGCTTGCCGTGCTGCACATAGGGACCGTAACGTCCGGAGTAGATGGCGATATTGCCGGTGCCGTCCGGGTGCGAGCCCAGTTCCTTGATCGGAGCCGCTCCGGCGTTAGCTTGTGCCAATAGCTCAACCGCGCGCGCCATGTCGATGTCGAACACGCTCTCACTCTTGGGAATGGACTTGAATTTGCCATCGTGATTGACGTAAGGGCCGAAGCGCCCGATATTGGCGACAACCTTTTTGCCGGTTTCCGGGTGCTGCCCCAAGTCGCGTGGCAATGCGATCAGCTTCAGTGCCGTGTCCATATCCATGCTGGCAGCGGAGATTTCCTTGGGGATGCTGACGCGCTTGGGCTTTTTCTTGCTGTCCGCCTCTGGCAGGCCGATCTGCAGATAGGGGCCGTAAGGGCCGTTCAGCAGCAGGATATCCTTGCCGCTCTCAGGCTCCTGGCCGATTACCGTAGGTTCGTTGCTATTAGTGCTGGCGCTCGGATTGCGGATGTAATCACATTCGGGATAGCCGGAACAGCCAATGAACTTGCCGAAGCGGCCCAGGCGCGACTGCAATGGCTTGCCGCATTTTGGGCAGGGCTCGTCCAGCGCTTCCACGCCAGGACGTTCCACGTTGCTTTTCTCGTGAATCTGGTTGTTGAAGCCCTGCCAGAATTCGTTAAGCACGGGAATCCATTCGCGCTCGCCCTCGGCAATGTCGTCGAGCTCGTTTTCCAGGTTGGCGGTGAAGCCGTAATCGACATAACGCGTGAAATGCTCGGTGAGGAATTTGTTCACCACGCGTCCCACGTCGGTGGGCATGAAGCGCTTCTTGTCCAGCAGGACATATTCGCGGTCCTGCAAGGTGGAAATGATGCTGGCATAGGTGGAGGGGCGGCCGATGCCGAACTCTTCCAGGGCCTTGACCAGGCTGGCTTCCGAATAGCGCGGTGGCGGCTCGGTGAAGTGCTGATCGCCGAAGATTTTCTGTACAGCCAGCACTTCGCCGGTTTCCAGGTGTGGCAGCTTGCTTTCGCCTTCCTCTTCCTCGTCGTCCACGCCTTCCATGTAGACGGCGATAAAGCCTGGGAACACCAGGGTCTGGCCGGTGGCACGGAACAGGTTCGCCTCGCTGCCTACAGATAAATCAATGCTGACTGCATCGAACTTGGCTTGGGTCATCTGGCAGGCCAGCGCGCGCTTCCAGATCATTTCATACAGCTTGAACTGCTCGTCGCTGAGGAAAGTACGCATGCTTGCCGGAGTGCGCGTGATGTCGGTGGGACGGATGGCTTCGTGTGCCTCCTGTGCGTTCTTGGCCTTGGTCTTGTACATGATCGGCGACCTGGGCAGGTAGTCGGCGGCGAAGTTCTGCTTGATATAGTCGCGAATCTGCATCACGGCTTCGGCTGCAAGGCTGAAACTGTCGGTACGCATATAGGTAATCAGGCCAGCGGTGCCGCTGCCGATATCGATACCTTCATAAAGCTGCTGCGCGACGCGCATGGTGCGGCTGGTGGTGAAGCCCAGCTTGCGCACGGCTTCCTGTTGCAGGGTGGAAGTAGTGAATGGCGCTGCCGGGCTGCGGTTGCGCTGCTTTTTTTCCACGCGGGTGACAGTGGTCTTGCCCGCGCTGGCGGCCAGCAGGCGCCCGACGATCTCCTGCTGCTGTTCCTGGTTGGTGACGGTGAATTGCTCTACCTTCTTGCCGTCAAGTTGCACCAGTTTGGCATCGAACACATGCTGGTGCTTGGCGGATTCCAGGTGGATGGTCCAGTATTCCTGGCTTGTGAACGCCTCGATTTCCAGTTCGCGCTCGACGATCAGGCGCAAGGCAGGGCTTTGCACGCGCCCGGCGGAAAGGCCGCGGCGGATTTTCTTCCACAATAGCGGGGAAAGATTGAAGCCGACGAGGTAGTCCAGCGCGCGGCGCGCCTGTTGCGCGTTGACCAGCGGCATGGAGATGTCGCGCGGTTCATCGATCGCATGCTGTACCGCGGATTTGGTGATTTCATGGAACACCACGCGTTTCAGCAGCTTATCCTTGAGCAGCCGCTTGCTCTTGAGGATTTCGGCGATGTGCCAGGAAATGGCTTCCCCTTCGCGGTCCGGGTCGGTGGCGAGGTAGATGGCGTCTGCCGTCTTGACCGCTTTGGCAATCGCATCTACGTGGCGCGCGTTGCGGTCGATCACTTCGTACTTCATGGCGAAGTCGGCCTCGGGGTCCACCGCACCTGTTTTAGGAACCAGGTCGCGCACATGCCCGTAGGAGGCCAGGACCTCGAAATCCTTGCCCAGATATTTCTTCAGGGTTTTGGCCTTGGAAGGTGATTCAACGATCAGCAGTTTTGACATGGACACACGATTTGTGGGATGCAGAGCGGCAGATAATAAGAGTAAATTGCCTGCCGCACAAGAAAGCGCTGTAAATTTAGGCGCTTGCCGCCAACCTTTTCCTGGGAGGGTGCTTGGCGTCAGGCGATATTGCGCTTGAACTCAATGCGCGAGCCTTCGCTGGAAACCAGGCTCAAGGCTGGATTGTTTTCCTTGTCGATATCGCCAAACAAGGGGTCTTCATCTTCCAGTCTGGTCTGCGACATGTTCTTGAAGTCATAGAGGTCAGTATCGCCCAGGTGCGAAGGCTCCACATTGCAGATGGCGCGGAAGATGTTGTTGACCCGGCCGGGTTGCTCATGCTCCCAGGCTTGCAGCATATCCTTGACCTTCTGGCGTTGCAGGTTTTCCTGCGAACCGCAAAGATTGCAGGGGATGATGGGGAAATTCATGCCGCGCGCGTAGCTGGCAATGTCCTTCTCGGCGCAGTAAGCCAGCGGGCGGATCACGTGGAATTCGCCCTTGTTGGTCGCCAGCTTGGGTGGCATGGCTTTCATCTTGGCGCCGAAAAATATATTGAGGAACAGTGTTTCCACGATATCGTCGCGATGGTGGCCCAAGGCAATTTTATTGGCACCCAACTCCTGCGCCGTGCGGTAAATGATGCCGCGGCGCAGGCGCGAGCAGAGCGAGCAGGTGGTCTTGCCCTCGGGAATCTTTTCCTTGACGATGGAATAGGTGTCGGCCTCGACGATGCGGTGCTCGATACCCAGTTGCTTCAGGTAGGCGGGCAGGATGTGCTCGGGAAAGCCCGGTTGCTTCTGGTCCAGGTTCATGGCGATTAGCTTGAAATCCACTGGTGCGCGCTCCTGCAATGCCAGCAGCAGCATGAGCATGGTGTAGGAATCCTTTCCACCGCTCATGCAGACCAGCACGGTGTCACCGTCCTCTATCATGTTGTAGTCGCCTATGGCCTTGCCGGTGGCGCTGATCAGGCTGTTGCGCAGCTTGAGGAAGCTGTTGGAGGCGTCGTCGGGATAATGTTTGATCATGGTGCGGAATAGGGTTTCAAAGGTTGAGTGAGCGGCCGCCGTCGACAGCGAGCACATGCCCAGTGATGAAGGGCGCGTCCTGCAACAGGAAGCGTACGGCCTTGGCGACGTCGTCCCCCTCGCCGATGCGCTTGAGCAAGGTTTGCGAAATCACGCGCTGGCGGTATACCTCGTCGAATTGCGGATTGTCCTCGGGCCAGAGCACGGGGCCGGGTGCCACGGCATTGACGCGTACGGCAGGCGCCAATTCGTGCGCGAGGGATTTGGTCAGGGTTACAAGCCCGGCCTTGGCCACGCTGTAGACGATATAGCCCTTCTTCGGGCGCTCCACATGCATGTCGGTGATATTGATGATGGTGCCGCGGGTTTTTCTGAGCGCAGGTGCCGCCGCCTGGGCCAGGAACAAAGGCGCTTTCAGGTTGGAGCCCATCAGGTCTTCCCACTGGGATTCGCTTATGGTGCCCAGCTCGCTGGGATAATAGCTGGAGGCGTTGTTGATCAAGGCATCCAGGCGGCCAAAATGCTGCACGGTTTCCTTGATCAGTTGTGGCAGTATGCCCAGGTTGA
The DNA here is from genome assembly GCF_036844465.1 of Methylobacillus sp. NCBI lineage: Bacteria > Pseudomonadati > Pseudomonadota > Betaproteobacteria > Nitrosomonadales > Methylophilaceae > Methylobacillus > Methylobacillus sp. The sequence continues at coordinate 19,183 of NZ_DAIUFW010000004.1, read as the reverse complement.
GCAAGTCGCCCTGGATAATGGCGACCGAATCCGGGCGTTGCAGATTGAGCTCGGCTTGCAGGGCGCGCGCTTCATCGGCGGAACTGCGGTAATGGATCATCAGGTTGATGCCATCCGCATGCAGCAAACGGCAGATGGCCGCGCCAACCCGTTTGGCACCGCCGGTGATCAGAACGACCTTGTTTTGCTGTGGGGTATCCACAAATGTTCCTGATGGCTTCAGAATAGTAAAAATAACTCATCATTATAATCTAAATACATGAATATCCCTGATTTACCCAAGCCCGATGCTGTTGCGCTGGATCATAGCGCTCGCCTGCAAACCTTGATTGCCTGCCACATTGCCGCTGCAGGCGGCTGGATCAGTTTTGCCCGCTATATGGAGCTGGCTTTGTATGCGCCGGGGCTAGGGTATTACAGTGCGGGTGCTGTGAAATTCGGTACGGAGGGGGATTTTGTCACGGCGCCGGAAATGACGCCTTTGTTCGGCCAGACCTTGGCGCGGCAGGCCATGGACGTCCTGCAGCAAACCGGCGGCAGCATCCTGGAGCTGGGAGCCGGGCGGGGCCGCCTGGCTGCTGCGATGCTGGAGGAAATGCAGCGCGCAGGGACGTTGCCGGAGCAATACCTGATTCTTGAGGTCAGCGCAGACCTCAAGTCGGTGCAACAGGCTTATTTGCAGTCTGTATTACCCGCAGACCTGTATGCAAAGCTGGTTTGGCTGGATGCCTTGCCCGATGGCTTCACCGGCGTGATGGTGGCCAACGAGGTGCTGGATGCCGTGCCTGTGCACCTTGTAAGGCGGCAGAACGGCGTATGGCAGAAAATGGGCGTGGAATTGGACGCACAAGGGGCGTTGAAGATGCAGCCCAGGCCGTTGACTGACACTGCACTGCTGCAAGCGGCGGAATCATTACACGTGCCTGAAGGTTACCAGAGCGAAATCAACCCGCAGGCGCAGGCGTTAGTGGCCAGCCTCTCGGCAAGCCTGCAAAAAGGCGTGTTGTTGTTCATTGATTATGGTTTTCCCCGTGCTGAGTATTATCACCCTCAGCGCAGCCAGGGAACATTGATGTGCCATTACCGGCATCATGCACACGGTGATGTGTTTTTGTATCCTGGTTTGCAGGATTTGACCGCACATGTGGATTTTTCCGCCGTGGCGGAGGCCGGAATTGCCCAGGGCTTGCAATTGCTGGGCTATTGCGGACAAGCGCAGTTCCTCATCAATTGCGGTATTACCGACCTCATGCTGCGCGTTCCCGTCCATGATCTGCAGCGCTATGCGCCGCTGGCAAGCCAGGCGCAGAAGCTGCTCTCACCCGCAGAAATGGGGGAATTGTTCAAGGTGATCGCGCTGGGCAAGGGTGTGCGGCCGTTGGCGGGCTTTATTCACGGCGACCGTTCGCATACCCTATAATCGCGGTTTTTTCATTGATCGAGCCAATATGAGCCAGGAAGCGCCAGAGCAGGAAAACATCAGCAAGGAAGAGCTCGCCAAGCGGCCTATTCGCAGTTTTGTACTGCGCCAAGGACGGTTGACGCATGGTCAGCAGCGGGCGCTGGATGAGCTGATGCCGGTGTTCGGTGTGCCGTATGCGCCTGCTCTCCTGAATTTGGATGCCGTATTCGGACGCGCGGACAGCCTCAAGATTCTCGAAATAGGCTTTGGCATGGGCGATAGCACCGCCAAGATTGCCCAGGCCCAGCCCGAACGGGATTTTCTGGGTGTGGAAGTGCATGCACCCGGTGTGGGTAGCCTGCTCAAACAGATTGGCGAACTGGAGCTCAAGAACCTGCGCATCATCCAGCACGATGCTGTTGAAGTATTGAAACACATGATTGCCGATGCCAGTCTCGATGGCGTGCATATCTTCTTCCCCGACCCTTGGCATAAGAAGCGCCATCACAAGCGTCGCCTGATTCAGGCGGAGTTTGTCAGGCTGCTATGCAGTAAATTGAAAGCGGGCGCTTACATTCATGTGGCGACAGACTGGCAGGAGTATGCGGAATGGGTGCTGGAAGTCTTGCAGCAGCAACCATTGCTGGAAAATACAGCACAGGATTATGCGCCCAAGCCGGACTATCGGCCTCTGACCAAATTCGAGAACCGCGGCATCAAGCTAGGCCACGGTGTCTGGGACCTCATCTTCCGGCGCAAATAACCAGCGGCCTATTGCTGCCTCTGCTTCTTCCACGCCTTGTTTTTTCAGGCTGGAAAATAACTGCACGCTGCAATTGCCCCAGTTGGCTTCCAGCTCTTTCCTGACCTGCTGCAGGGTCTGGTTGGCGGCCTGGCGCGATAGTTTGTCTGATTTGGTCAGCAGAACATGGATAGGCTTGCCGCTAGGGCTGTACCAATCCAGCATTTGCCTGTCCAGTGGCGTCAAAGGGTGGCGGCAGTCCATCACCAGAACCAGCCCGCCGATGCAGGGACGCTGGCTTAAATAGGTTGCCAATGTCAATTGCCAGTGTTTGCGCATTGCTTCCGGCACTTTGGCGTAGCCGTAGCCAGGCAGATCCACGAGAAAACGGTCGTTGCCCAGGCTGAAGAAATTGATGAGTTGGGTGCGCCCAGGCTGTTTGCTCACGAAGGCCAGCCGGTTGTGGTTTGCCAGTGTGTTGAGAGCGCTGGATTTCCCGGCGTTCGAACGCCCGGCGAAGGCGACTTCAATCCCTGATGGCGGTGGCAGCTCGCTGAGCTTGTGGGCCGAAATGTGGAAAGTGGCGTTTTGAAACAATGGCATGAGCAAATCGACCCTGGTGGGAAAAGGGAAAAATATTAGCACGAAGCCGGGTTTTTTATATAAAATGCGCCCCTGATTGCAGTATTGGTATCAGCGAACGTGGAATTTGCCCGGTGTTGCGCTGGCGATGATGGCAGGCATGTGATTTTGTATGACCTGACAACCGGAACCCTGGTTCAAGCGTTAAGGGTGGCAATGGCCGCCCTTAAGTTTTTTACATGGATGGGCTTGCAACCAGCCATAGGTAAGATAGCCTCACCGCAAATTTTTTGAATGGCCTCGTTTTGAAATCCGTCCCGACTACCAGTCAAAAACTATATGAACTGCTAAGCTCCATGCGCTTTGCGGTCAGCGTGCTTGTTGTACTGGGCATTGCTTCCATCATTGGCACCGTGCTCAAGCAGAATGAGCCTTATACGAATTACATCGTGCAATTCGGCCAGTTCTGGTTCGAGTTCTTCGAGTTTCTTGGCCTGTACGATGTATACCACAGTGGTTGGTTCCTGCTCATTCTAGTGTTCCTGGTGCTTTCCACCTCGCTCTGCATCTACCGCAATACCCCGCTCATGCTGCGCGAGCTGCGTGCATTCCGCGAGAACGCCAAGGAAGTTTCGCTACGCAGCTTCAGTCATAAATACGAATACCATACCCCTTACTCCACCGAGGAAACGGCATCCACACTGGTGAAGTTCCTGACAGCGCATGGTTTCCGCTACAAGACGGTAGAGCAGGAAGATGGTGGTAACCTGTTTGCTGCCAAGGCAGGCAGTTACCAGCGATTGGGCTATATCTTCACGCATGCCGCCATTGTCATCATCTGCATCGGCGGGCTGATGGATGGCAATCTGGTATTCAAGGCGCAGGAGCTGTTGGGTACCAAAAAGATCGAAACCCGCGACATTCCTGAACGGCAGGTACCGGCGGAAAGCCGCATGTCTCCCACTAACTTGTCGTTCCGCGCGAACATGACCCTGCCGGAAGGCGCTGGAGCCAATGCAGCTTTCGTCCGGGTGCGTGATGGTTATCTGGTGCAGGATCTGCCGTTCAGTATCGTCTTGAAGGCATTCCGTATCGAGCATTACGACACCGGCCAGCCAAAATCCTTCGAGAGCGATGTCATGATCATCGATCCTGAGCGTGAAGATCCGGTTACGGCCACTATCAAGGTAAACCATCCCTTGATTTACAAGGGGATTGCCATTTATCAATCGGATTTTGCTGATGGCGGATCCCGGCTGGATTTCAAGGTATGGAACCTGTTGGGCGGCCATGCGGACAATATCCCGTTCACTGGTACTGTTTTCAACAAATATGACGTGAGTGGCGGCAACCACCCCTTGAGTGTGGAGTTATCCGATTTCCGTCTGTTCAATATCCTCAACCTTTCCACGGATGGCAAAGGCAAGCCGCGCAATGTGGGGCCGAATGTCACTTTCAAGGTGCGCAATGCCGAGGGGCAGGCGCGGGAATATGTGAATTACATGAATCCGCTGATGCTGAATGGCCGCCCGTATTTCCTCTCCGGCATGCGCTCCATGCAGCAGGATACCTATCGCTACCTGAAGATTCCTGCAGATGAGAATGGCGAGATTGAGGGCTTCATGAACTTCCGGGCCGCCATGCTTGACCAATCGTTATACCCTGAGATCGTGAGCCGGGTGTCGCGCTTGGCATTAAACAGTAGTCATGGCGACATTAGTGCAGAAACCCGTGAGAAATTTGACGCAAGCGTGCTGCAATTGCTGCGGGCGTTCGGTCAGGGCGGATTTGGCAAGGTGGCCGAGATGATCGATGCCGCCGTGCCGGAAGGACAGCGCGAAGGCGCGGCGCAGGCATACGTCAAGGTGGTCACGACAGCGGCTTTCAGCGCTTATGCCATCAGCCGTGAGCGCGCTGATTTACCGCCAGTACTGAACAGTGAGGAGCTGGGGGCATTTGTCGAAGATAGTTTGCATGCCATTAGCGATAGCTTTTACTACGGTTCACCGTTGTATTTGCAATTGGCAGGGTTTGATCATCGCCAATCCAGCGGATTGCAGCTGACAAGATCACCTGGAAAGGTGCTGGTATATTCAGGTTCGGTGCTGCTGGTGCTGGGAATTTTCGCCATGATCTATATTCGCGAGCGCCGTATCTGGCTATTGGTGAAACCGGAAAGTCATCGCGTGCTGTTTGCCATGGCATCCAATCGCAAGAACCGCGATTTCGATATTGAGTTCGATAAATTGCGCGACAAGCTCGCGCGCTTGCTGGAAAATCAGCAAGAGTCACCTTGACAGGAGTTGATCATGAATACTGCTGCCTATATGGATGATGTGCCGCAACCATTGTTCCGGCGCTTGGGTTGGCTGGACTGGGGCTATGCGCTGCTTCTGTTGCTCGGGGCCATGTTTGCGTTCCATCGCTACGCCGACTTCATGGATGCCTATGAAATCGGATTCCTGTTCGGTTCGGTGGCGCTGTTCAGTTGGCTGGGTTGGTTCTGGAAACCAATGCGATGGTTGATGCTCGCGGTTGCCGTTCTCAGCCTGGGCGCTATCCAGCTCTATAACGGCAGCCAGGAAAGTGTCGAGCAGGTATTCCTGCTGAAATACCTGTTTGCCAGCCAGTCCGCCATCATGTGGATGAACGTACTGTTCGTGCTGGCCATGCTGGCTTATTGGCTGGGATTGTTCGCTCGTTCCGATTTTGCGGCCCGCGTAGGCTCGACACTGGTGTGGTCTGCTGTCGCCATGGGTTTCATTGGCCTCATGGTGCGCTGGTATGAGTCATACCTGATTTCTCATGATGTCGGACATATCCCCATCAGTAACCTGTATGAAGTTTTTATCCTGTTCTGCCTGATTACGGCATTGGTCTATCTTTATTACGAAGGCCGTTATGCCACGCGGCAGTTGGGCGGTTTTGTGTTGATTGTCATCAACGCTGCTGTCGGCTTCATCCTCTGGTACACCTTCGACCGCCAGGCTTATGAAATCCAGCCGCTGGTGCCCGCCTTGCAGTCTTACTGGATGAAAATCCATGTACCCGCCAATTTCGTCGGCTATGGCACATTCGCGCTGGCCGCCATGGTGGCGGTTGCCTATCTGTTGGTGGACAAAGGTATGTTGGTGTCACGTCTGCCAAGACTCGAAGTACTGGACGATCTCATGTACAAGTCGATCTCGGTGGGGTTTGCCTTTTTCACCATTGCCACCATCCTGGGCGCGATGTGGGCAGCGGAAGCCTGGGGCGGCTATTGGTCATGGGATCCCAAGGAAACTTGGGCGCTGATCGTCTGGCTCAACTATGCCGCCTGGCTGCACCTGCGGCTGGTCAAGGGGCTGCGCGGTCCTATCCTCGCATGGTGGGCGCTGGTCGGCCTGCTGGTGACGACTTTTGCCTTCCTTGGCGTCAACATGTTCCTGTCCGGGCTGCATTCCTACGGTGAGTTGTAAGAGCACATGCTAGGTCTTTAGGAGCTTAAGATATCAAAAAGCCGCGCCTGTTGCAGGTGCGGCTTTTTTGTGCCCGGGACTTGGGAGAAGGGCGATGATTGGCTATTTCTGATTAGCTATTTTCCAGCCGGCTTCATGCCCAGCCTGAATCGCACCGCGCCCGGCTTGTTTGTGCGCAGGGCGAGCTGATAACCGGCCTGCTGCGCCTGCCGCCCTGCCTGGTATAAGCCGATGCCCAGCCCGCCTTCGGAGCGGATGCGTTTGCGGAACAGGCTGGCGGCAACCTCTTCCGGCATTGGGCTGCCGCTGTCCGTGATCTCCACGTATATATCGTTCTCGGCAAGCAGGTGCGCCTGAATGCTGATCTTGGGCTCATGCTGCGATTTCGCTAGCGCGTTCTGCAACAGGTTATCCACCACGCTATCCCACACCTCGCTGTCGATATTGGGTTCAGCAGAGATGGCGATGTTTTCTGAAAAACTGATCCTGGTGCCGGCGTAGCGCTGTTGCAGGTTGTCCCACCACTCCAGCAGGGGCAGCATGCGCGTGCTTTCGTTGCGGGGCGCGCCCAGCTTGTCCAGGGTGAGCGCCAACCGCTGGTTGAGCAGCGGTAATTGCTTGCGGATCAAGGCCACTAGGCGTTCGTTATCCGCTTCCCCTGCCTGTTCCGCGGCGCTGCACAAGGCGTTCATGGATTGCACGATATTCTTCATATCGTGCGTGAGGCGCGCGCCGGTTTCGTAGATGGCCTGCATATAGGCATTTTGCAGCAATGCCTCTTCACGGCGCTTGGCTTCGTGGAACTCGCCCAATATCTGCGTCAGCAGCTTGAGGTGGATGATGAGCGCAGGCGTGAGCGGCCAGCGGCTGTAAAGGGTCAGGTAAAAGTCATGGAACTCCAGGTCGGCATGGTGCGGCGCAGGAGTGCCGAATTCGCCTTGGTCGCTCTCGGTTTCCCATTTGCCGCCTGTTACCCAGGGCAGGGTTTCCATCTCGCTGATGGCGGCATGCATGAACTCCTTTGCGCTGGTTTCGCTCTCGGCAAGCTCGGCGATATTCCGGATCCAGCGCTCGAACGGCAGGCCAATGCTCAACAGGTAGCGGGAAAGCAACTGGCCGATGCCGCTGAAGCCCGCGCGCGGGTTCCACAGCCAGCTCGCCAATACCAGCGCGGCAGCCAGGCCGAACACCACCCACACCACCACCTCGGCATACTCGGCCTCCTGGGTGCGGGAAATCGTGACAATGCTGAGGATGAGTGTGATCGAGAGCAGGAACAGCAGCAGGGTATAGAAAAAATCCAGTACCGGGGCATGCTGGTGCGACTCCTGTTTGACTCGCAGGAAAAGAATGGACAGCGGCAGGATGGGCAGCAGGTACAGCATCAGGAACTCGGCTACCTGCAAGGCGGTGAAGGCATGAAGCAGGTTGGGTATCACCCAGAGCAGCAGCACTGCCAGTAGATAAGTGGCGGCCAATAGGTAGCTCAGGCGCGAGGTATGGGCCGTTGCGGAAAAGATGCGCCCGCCCAGCAAGCCGAACAACGCGGAAAGCCAGATCGCCAGCAGCCACCAGCTTACAAAAACAGATAGCAATATGCCGCCTGCTGTGAATAGCAGGATGGCTTGCAGCGAGAGCTTTTCCTTGGTCTGCCAGATCGGCTGCCAGATCAGGAACAGGCCGTAATGGCAGAGCAGCAGGCTTTTCTGCAAAAGGTCGTCAAACCCCCACAGCAATACACCGTGAAAGCTCAGCAGCATCAGCCCCAGCATCCATTGCTGCAAGGTCGATGCGCTTGGGCGGTAAGCGTGGATGCGGCTGCTCAGGCTGGCCATGGAAAATGTAATCTCAATGAGAAGTGTTGTAATTTTGACACTGTAGGCGAAATCTCAACACTTTGATTGAAAGGAGGATGGAGCGAAGCATAGCAAAAATATGCCGCAAATGCTTGCTGCTGTTGGCTTGGCCGCGAACGATGCCGCTTTTTGTGTTGGCATGAGAGTTGCATATCTCATACCAACCTCATCAGGCAGGTGTCGGCTGATGGACACCTCGCGCAAGGATAACATAATGAAAAAAGCATCTGGCTTTACGTTGATCGAACTGGCGATAGTCCTCGTGATTATCGGCTTGCTGCTGGGCGGCGTGCTCAAGGGGCAGGAGCTGATCAATAGCGCCAAGGCGAAGAATATCGCTAATGACTTCAAAAATACGCAGATACTGCTTTATGGGTATCAGGATAAATATAGAGCATTGCCGGGAGATGATGGTTCTGTTGCTATGCATGTAACAGGAGGAACTCCTGCCGCAGCAGCTAGTCGAGGTAATGGGCGAATTGATGGGCATTGGAACTCTGTTGCACCGGCTGATGAGTCTTACTTGTTCTGGCAGCATGTCAGATTGGCTGGTTTGGCTACAGGCTCGACCCAGGTGGGAACAGATGCTTATATTCCAAGAAATGCTGATGGTGGGCGTATTGGAGTGCAAAGTTTGAGTGGTTTCAATACGATTCAAGACGCAGCAAATCCTATGGTAGGTACCTTTGTTGTTTGTTCTGAAGGGATTACTGGGCGATTGGCAAAACAGATTGATGTATTGTTGGATGATGGTTTGACAGATAATGGAACGGTGCGAGTGGCTACGACTCCTGCTGCTGTTGGTGCGGCTGGCAATTCTCTAGCGAATGCGGATGTTACTGATGGTGGAACTTTTACTGTTTGTATGTCTTTCTAAGATGTAATTAATTTAAGTAAAAGCCCGCATCAGCGGGCTTTTACTTTTCCAGCGTTATGAAGTAAAGCGCTTTTGCATTAAAATAGCCGGTCTATCAAAAAAGTAGCGATACATGAGCGACAACATCGTCGAAATCGACAACTTATCTTTCGGTTACAAGACGCGCCTGCTGCACAAGGGTATCAATATGAAGTTCCCGCGTGGCAAGGTGGTGGCCATCATGGGCGGCAGCGGTAGCGGCAAGACGACATTGCTGCGGTTGATCGGCGGACAGTTGAAGCCGACGGCTGGCGAGGTGCGTGTCGCGGGCGAGGTGGTGCACAAGCAGAACCGCAAGGGTTTGCAGAAACTGCGCCGCAAGATGGGCATGTTGTTCCAGCAGGGCGCGTTGTTTACTGATCTTTCCGTGTATGAGAACGTGGCATTCCCCATTCGCGAGCATACCAAACTGCCTGAGCCCATGATTCGCGACCTGGTGATGATGAAGCTGAACGCGGTTGGCCTGCGCGGCGCGCGTGATCTCCAGGCGACGGAGCTTTCCGGCGGCATGGCGCGGCGTGTAGCCTTGGCGCGTGCTGCGGCGCTCGACCCTTCCATCATCATGTATGACGAACCGTTTGCCGGATTGGACCCGATCTCGATGGCGGTAACCTGCAACCTGATCCGCAGGCTTAATGATGCTCTGGGGGCGACTTCTATCGTCGTGACGCATGATGTGCAGGAAGTGTTTGCCTTTGCCGATTATGTGTATTTCGTAGCGGACGGCGTAGTGGCGGCTGAAGGCACGCCGGAAGACCTGCGCAAATCCGAGATGCCGTTTGTCCATCAGTTCGTGCATGGGGAGATGGATGGCCCTGTGCCATTCCACTATGCCGCGCCTGACTACAGGCAGGATATCCTGGGGAGCGTGAATGTTTAGTGCCGTAACGAACGTGGTGCGCGGCATTGGCCATCGCGTGATTGACCGTATCTGGCGCTTCGGCTCCAGCATCCGTTTTTTCTTTTATGTGCTGGTCTATTCCGGCGAGAGCTTCCGTAGGCTGCACCTGACCATACGCGAGATTTATTTCACCGGCGTGTTGTCGCTGATCATTATCCTGGTTTCGGCATTCTTCGTCGGCATGGTGCTGGCATTGCAGGGTTACAACACCTTGCAGCGTTACGGTTCTTCCGAGGCGATTGGCGTGTTGGTGGCCTTGTCTCTGGTGCGCGAACTGGGGCCGGTGGTGACGGCATTGCTGTTCGCGGGACGCGCGGGCACGGCGATTACCGCCGAGATTGGCCTGATGAAAGCGACCGAGCAGCTTTCCGCAATGGAGATGATGGCGGTGAGTCCTGTCGCGCGCGTAGTGGCGCCGCGTTTCTGGGCAGGCGTGTTCTCCATGCCGTTGCTGGCTGCGTTGTTCTCAATGGTGGGCGTGCTGGGCGGCTATCTGGTGGCCGTGCCGCTGATCGGGGTGGATTCCGGGGCTTTCTGGTCGCAGATGCAGGCCAGCGTGGATTTCCGCGAGGATATTGTGAATGGGGTGATCAAGAGCGTGGTATTTGGTATTGCCTGCACCATGATCGCGCTGTTTGAAGGGTTTGACGCGCCTCCGACGGCTGAAGGCGTGAGCCGGGCGACGACCCGGACAGTGGTGAATTCCTCGCTGGCGGTATTGGGGCTGGATTTTGTAATGACTTCGTTCATGCTTGTTGCATAAAAGCAACATACTGGAGAAAAGATGGAACGTACAACGATTGATCTATGGGTAGGTGTTTTTGTCGCTGCTGGCGCAGCAGCGCTGTTTGGCCTCGCCTTGAAGGTGGGTAACTACAACAGCGCCACGCTTGGCGAAACCTATAGCGTTACGGGCGCTTTCGAGAATATTGGCAGCCTCAAGCCGCGCGCGCCGGTAAAGAGCGCCGGGGTGGTGGTGGGCCGCGTAGACAATATCCGCTTCGACCCTGAGAGCTATGAAGCACTGGTGACAGTCAAGGTGGATAAACGCTATCCTTTCCCCAAGGATACGTTTGCCAATATCTATACCGCTGGTTTGCTGGGCGAGCAATATATCGGTCTGGAAGCAGGCGGCGACGATAAAATGCTGCAGGACGGTGACAAGTTCACCAAGACGCAGGACGCTGTCGTACTGGAGAAGATGATCAGCCAGTTCCTCTACAGCAAGGCATCTGAAAGTAACGATACGAAAGAGGCAGAGTAAGCATGCAGAAAATGATGAAGTGGATGGCGGCCATGGCATTTGTTGGTTTTACCAACATGGCGGCCGCAGAGGTTGCGCCTGATGCGCTGGTGAAAAAGACGGCGGAAGATGTACTGGCTGTGGTCAAGCAGGACAAGGAAATCCAGGCGGGCAACCAGTCAAAGATTTTTGCGCTGGCGGAAGAGAAAATCCTGCCGAACTTCAATTTTGACCGCGTATCGCGTTTGGTGCTGGGCAAGGCTTGGAGCAAAGCGACGCCTGACCAGAAAAAGGCGTTCCAGGACGAGTTCCGCAGCCTATTGTTGCGTACCTATGCGACTGCACTGTCCAAATATAGCAACCAGACTATTGAGTACAAGCCTTTCCGCGCTCAGCCAGGCGATACCGACGTTAAGGTGAAAACCCAGATTCTGCAACCGGGCGGCCAACCGGTGGCTGTCGATTACAGCCTAGAAAAGAATGGCGAGGGCTGGAAGGTATATGACATTACCATCGAGGGCGTGAGCCTGGTGACCAACTACCGTGGCCAGTTCAGCAACGAGATTCGCCAGGCCGGCCTGGACAGCCTGATCGAGAAACTGGCTGCCAAGAACCGCGAATCCAGCAAATAAGCAGCGGGTATCCACTTGGCACAAATCCAACAACAGGGAAACCGCTGGCTGGTGAATGGCGACATCACCATCAATCAGGTTGAAGCGCTACTGGCTGAGAGCAAGGCGTTACGGATGCCTGAAGCGCTGGAAATCGACCTGGCACAGGTTGCCGAGGTTGATACGTTCGCGCTCAGTCTGATCTTTGAGTGGCTGCGCCAGGCGATTGCCGCCAAGGCCAGTATCAACGTCGTCAACGTACCTACCAACCTGGCCAGTCTGGCAACGCTGTACGGCGTGCTGGACCTGATTCCACAACCTGACAACCATTAAGCTGCGGGGCCTCAGGCCCTCGGTTTCCATTCATGATTCCAGCGATCAATATCCAGCAGGTTTATAAGCGTTTCGGCAATTTTCATGCGCTGAAAGGCATAGACTTGACCATTGAACAGGGTGAATTCTTTGCCTTGCTTGGCCCAAATGGCGCGGGGAAATCCACGCTGATCAACCTGTTGGCGGGACTTGCACGGCCTACCAGCGGGCGGCTGCAGGTGATGGGTTTTGATGTCAACGCCCAATATGCCGAGGCGCGCCAGGTGCTGGGTGTGGTGCCGCAGGAGTTGGTATTCGATCCGTTCTTCAATGTGCGCGAAATGCTGCGCTTCCAGGCTGGCTACTTTGGCCGGGGACGCAGCAACGATGCCTGGGTGGACGAGATCATTGAATCGCTCGGCTTGGCGGATAAGGCGCATGCCAATATGCGCAGCCTGTCGGGAGGCATGAAGCGCCGCGCTTTGATCGGCCAGGCATTGGCGCACAAGCCGCCTGTGATTGTGCTGGATGAGCCGACTGCAGGTGTGGATGTCGAACTGCGCCAGACGATGTGGGAGTTCATTCGCCGGCTGAATTACGAAGGGCATACCATCATCCTCACCACGCATTATCTGGAAGAAGCGGAAACGCTATGCAGCCGCATCGCCATGATGAAGCAAGGCCAGATCGTGGCGTTGGACAGCACGCGCAATCTTCTGAACCGAGTACCGGGCAAACGCCTGCGGCTGAAGCTCAATGGCGAACTGCCCAATGCGTTGCAATCCTTGGTGCGCGAGCGGGAGGATCGTGAGTACATACTCTCCCTTTCCGATGTGACCCAGCTTGAATCCATACTGGCTGACCTGCGGCTGGCTGGTGTGGCGGTTGAGGATATACAGTTGATTGAAGCTGATCTGGAAGATGTTTTTGTGGAGCTTGTAAGCTGATGCCGGATTCGAACCTGCGTGGTCCGTGGACTCTGTTCAAGAAGGAGTTGCTGCGCTTCTGGCGCGTGAGCTTCCAGACGGTGGCAGCGCCGGTGATGACGGCTTTACTCTATCTGCTGATATTCTCCCATGTGCTTGAGGGGCGCGTGGAAGTGTATCCGGGTGTGGGTTATACCGCGTTCCTGATTCCCGGCCTGATCATGATGTCGCTGTTGCAGAACGCCTTTGCCAATAGTTCATCCAGCCTGATCCAGTCCAAGGTGATGGGCAACCTGATCTTCATTCTGCTGACGCCGATTTCCTATCTGGGTTTTTACCTGGCGTTCCTGGCCGCGTCGATCATCCGCGGGCTGGTGGTTGGTCTGGGCATTTTCCTGGTAGCCCTGATCTTTATTGACCTGCCGGTGAAGCATCCAGGCTGGATATTGATATTCGCCTTGCTTGGCAGCGGCCTGCTGGGCACGTTCGGCATCATCGCGGGCGTCTGGGCGGAGAAATTCGACCAGATGGCAGCCTTCCAGAATTTTGTCATCATGCCCTTGTCATTCTTGTCGGGCGTGTTTTACTCGATACACTCGCTGCCTCCGTTCTGGCAGCAAGTATCGCACCTCAACCCGTTTTTCTACATGATAGATGGCTTCCGCTACGGATTCTTTGGCGTGGGCGATATTTCGCCTTATATCAGCTTGTCCGTTGTTGCCGGATGTTTTTTTGTCCTATCATTACTGACTTTACAAATGCTGAAATCCGGCTACAAATTGCGAGGCTGAAACGTGCTAAGTGCAGAAACATTGAAAAGCTACATTACTCAAGGCCTGGCCTGTGAGCATGTGCAGGTGCTGGGAGATGATGGCCAGCATTTCGAGGCAGTCATCGTCAGTCCGCTGTTCGCGGGCAAGAATATGGTGCAGCAGCATCAGCTGGTGTACCAGGCATTGGGAGACCGCATGCGTGAGGAAATTCATGCCTTGTCCATGCGTACCTTTACACCAGAGGCCTGGTCCAGGCTGAATGCTGCGCGTTGAGATTAACCAATTGAATTGAAGGAATGAAACTATGGATGCACAGGAAATAATCAAGGCCCAGGTGACCAATAACCCCGTGGTGCTGTATATGAAGGGCAGCCCGAAATTCCCGCAATGCGGTTTTTCCGGTTTGGCGGTGCAAATCCTGCAAGCTTGCGGTATGAAGGATTTTGTGGCGATCGACGTGTTGGCCGAGCCAGCCATCCGCGAAGGTATCAAGGCCTATGCCAACTGGCCTACCATCCCGCAACTCTATATCAAGGGCGAGTTCGTCGGCGGCTCCGACATCATGCGCGATCTTTACCAGCAAGGTGAATTGCAAAAAATGTTGCAGGAAGCCCAGGCATAATACGTGGACAAACTGGTTATCCAGGGCGGTGTCCCTTTACATGGTGAAATACTGATATCTGGTGCGAAGAATGCGGCGTTGCCCATTCTGTGCGCCAGCTTGTTGACTGAAGGGCCGTTGACATTAGGTAACGTGCCGCAACTGCACGATATTGCCACCATGGGCAAATTGCTGGCGCACATGGGTGTGAAGATCGAGGCTCAGGGCGAGCACCAGCTCAGCTTGGATGCGAGCCATATCCACACTTGCGAAGCGCCTTATGAAATGGTGAAAACCATGCGTGCCTCGATCCTGGTGCTGGGGCCGTTGCTGGCCCGTTTCGGCCATGCGCGGGTTTCGTTGCCGGGCGGCTGCGCCATCGGTTCGCGGCCGGTGGACCTGCACATCAAGGGCTTGCAGGCGATGGGCGCCGATATCCGTATTGAGCATGGTTATATCGAGGCAAAGGCAGATAAACTCAAGGGTGCGCGTATTTTCATGGATATCGTGACGGTGACCGGCACGGAAAATCTCATGATGGCTGCTGCGCTGGCAGACGGCACAACGGTGTTGGAAAACGCCGCCAAGGAACCTGAAGTGGTGGACCTGGCGGAATGCCTGATCAAGATGGGCGCCAGGATAGAAGGTGTTGGTACAGATGTGATTACTGTCACTGGTGTGCCAGAGTTGCGGTCTGCGCAGCATGATGTGGTATGCGACCGCATTGAGGCAGGCACTTATATGGTGGCTGCTGCCATGACTGGTGGCAAGGTCAAATTGCGCAATGTGCGTGCCGACCTGCTCGATGTCGTGATCGATAAGCTGCGTGAAAGTGGCGCTGAGATTGATGATGACGATGACAGTATCACCGTCAGCAGCGCGGGCGCGCTGAAATCCGTGAGTATTCGTACTGCGCCGCATCCTGCGTTCCCCACTGACATGCAGGCCCAGTTCATGGCGTTGAATACTGTGGCAAACGCCGTGGCGACGGTGACTGAGACCATTTTCGAGAATCGCTTCATGCATGTGCAGGAAATGCGGCGCCTGGGTGCCAATATCGAAGTGGAAGGCAATACTGCCATTGTGCGCGGCTGCGAATTCCTCGAGGGCGCCACTGTGATGGCAACCGACCTGCGTGCTTCTGCCGGATTGGTCCTGGCAGCTTTGGTGGCACGCGGCGAGACGGTGATCGAGCGGATTTACCATCTTGACCGCGGCTATGAGCGGCTGGAAGAAAAGCTGGGCCAGCTTGGCGCGAACGTCCGACGGATAAAATAAAGCCGCAGCGGATCAAATAAACAAGAAAGACAGCAATGATTACTATCGCCCTGTCCAAGGGTCGCATTTTTGAAGAGACTACGCCGCTGCTTGCAGCCGCTGGGATTACGGCGCTGGAAGACCCTGAAGCTTCGCGCAAGCTGATCCTGTCGACCAACCGTCCCGATGTGCGCCTGATCATCGTGCGTGCCACCGATGTGCCGACTTATGTGCAATACGGGGCGGCTGACCTGGGCATTGCGGGTAAGGATGTGTTGGATGAGCATGGTGGTGAAGGACTTTACCAGCCGCTGGACTTGCAAATTGCCCGCTGCCGTATGATGGTGGCGGTGCGTGAGGATTTCGATTATTTCGGCTCCATCCGCCGAGGTGCCCGTCTCAAGGTGGTGACCAAGTATGTCAAGGCTGCGCGCGAGCATTTCGCTGCCAAGGGTATGCATGTGGACCTGATCAAGCTTTATGGCTCCATGGAGCTCGGCCCGCTGGTCGGGCTGGCAGATGCGATCGTCGACCTGGTCAGCACAGGCGGCACGCTGCGTGCGAACAATCTCAAGGCGGTAGAAGAAATTACCGACATCAGCTCACGGCTGGTAGTGAACCAGGCATCGCTCAAACTCAAACGTGACCGCTTGCAACCCATTATGGATGCCTTTGCCAAGGCCGTCGCGGCCAATCAATAACAGGTTGAAATCATGAATATCAAACGTTTTTCTACAAGTGACGCGAGCTTTGACCGGGACCTGAAGGCCCTGCTCGCATTCGAAACCGCGCAGGACGACAAGATCGACAATGTGGTGGCGGATATTCTGCGTGATGTCAAAGCCCGTGGCGATGCCGCCGTGCTGGAATACACCAACCGCTTTGACCGGATGAGTGTCGGCGCAATGGCACAGCTGGAAATCAGCAAGGTGGAATTACAGCATGCCCTGGACAGCCTGCCTGCCGATCAGCGCGAAGCTTTGCAGCAGGCGGCGGACCGCGTGCGAGCCTACCACGAGAAACAGCTGATGTCTTCCTGGACCTATACTGAGGACGACGGCACTCTGTTGGGTCAGCAAGTGACGGCACTGGACCGTGTTGGTCTCTATGTGCCGGGAGGCAAGGCTGCTTATCCATCTTCTGTGTTGATGAACGCAATCCCGGCCAAGGTGGCTGGCGTACAGGAACTCATCATGGTGGTGCCTACCCCTGATGGTGAAAAGAACCAATTAGTGCTAGCTGCTGCTGCTGTGTGCGGTGTGGATCGGGTCTTCTGTATTGGTGGCGCGCAGGCAGTGGGTGCATTGGCGTATGGCACTGAAACCGTGCCGCAGGTGGACAAGATCGTCGGGCCAGGCAATGCCTATGTGGCCGCAGCCAAGCGTCGTGTGTTTGGCGTGGTCGGCATCGACATGGTGGCCGGGCCTTCCGAGATTCTTGTCATCTGTGATGGCAAGACCAACCCGGATTGGGTAGCAATGGACTTGTTCTCCCAGGCCGAGCACGACGAGCTGGCTCAAGCTATCCTGCTGTCGCCGGATGCTGTATTTCTGGATGCGGTGCAGGCCAGCATCGAGCGCCTGGTTGAGGAAATGCCGCGCAAGGAGATTATTAGTACTTCATTACAAAACCGTGGCGCGCTGATCAAGGTGAATGACCTCGATCAGGCTGCCGAGATTGCCAACTATATTGCGCCCGAGCACCTGGAGTTGTCCGTGGAAGACCCGCTGGCCTACAGCAAGAAAATCCGTCACGCCGGTGCGATCTTCATGGGCCGCGATACCTGCGAGGCATTGGGTGATTATTGTGCTGGCCCTAACCACGTATTGCCGACATCGCGCACTGCGCGCTTCTCCTCACCTCTGGGCGTATACGATTTCCAAAAGCGTTCCAGCTTGATCATGGTGTCGAGCGAGGGCGCGCAGAGGTTGGGCCGTATCGCAGCCAAGCTGGCATATGGTGAAGGATTGCAGGCTCACGCGCGCTCTGCTGAATTCCGCTTGAAAGGCTGATTTTGAGCAAATTCTGGAGTGCTATCGTTCATGAGCTGACGCCCTATGTGCCTGGGGAACAGCCCAAAATCAACAACCTGGTCAAGCTCAATACCAACGAAAATCCTTATGGTCCCAGCCCCAGGGTATTGGCCGCGCTTGAGGCGGAAGTGGGTGACAGCCTGCGGCTCTATCCCGATCCGACCTCTGGCAGGGTGGTGCAGGCGGTCGCAAATTTTTATGATGTGCCGCCAACGCATGTGTTTGTCGGCAATGGTTCGGATGAAGTGCTGGCGCATGTGTTCCATGCGTTGCTCAAGCATGAGGCTCCCATCCTGTTTCCGGATATTACCTATAGTTTTTACCCGGTGTATTGCGGCTTGTATGAAGTCGAGTATAAGACGATAGCGTTGGGCGATGAATTCCAGATCAACGTACAGGATTATCTGCAGCCCAACGGCGGTATCATTTTCCCGAATCCAAACGCGCCTACCGGACGTGCTTTGCCGCTGGCTGATATAGAGCGACTGCTTCAGACCAATACCGAATCGGTAGTAGTGATCGATGAAGCGTATGTAGATTTTGGCGCGGAATCTGCCGTGGGTCTGGTGCAGCAATATCCTAATCTGCTGGTGACTCACACCTTATCCAAGGCACGCTCATTGGCCGGACTGCGCGTGGGTTATGCCATCGGTCAACCGCATCTGATAGAGGCGCTCGTGAGGGTCAAGGACAGCTTCAACTCCTATCCGCTGGATCGTTTTGCCATCAGCGGAGCAGTGGCTGCGATTGAAGATAAAGCCTATTTCGAGGAAACCTGCCGCAAGGTCGTCGCGACCAGGGAAAAGCTAGTGACTGAATTGCGCAACCTGGGTTTTGTGGTCTTGCCCTCGGCTGCCAACTTCATTTTTGCCCGTCATGCCGAGCGTGGCGGCGCTGACCTTGCCGCCATGCTGCGTGAGCGCAACATTGTAGTGCGTCATTTTGCCAAGCCTGCGCGCATCAGCGATTTCCTGCGGATTACCATCGGTACGGATGAACAATCGCAGTTGCTGGTTCAGGCAATGAAGGAAATTCTTCAGAACTGATGTACTTGGCGATATACGACATTGATTTTGCAATAAATTAGGGAATAGTGCGCCATTACTTCCCTTAATCTGTGGAAAAAATGTATCATAGCGCCGTCAGTACATCACAATTCTGTAATTAAAGCGGAGGAAGCATATCGTGGCTAAACCACTAGTTCAAATGGCATTGGATTCACTCGATTTCGATCAGACCGTAGCATTGGCTACGACTGTTGCACCACACGTTGATATTCTTGAAATCGGCACGCCCTGCATCAAGTACAACGGTATTAAACTGCTGGAAACCCTGCGCGCAAAATTCCCTAACAACAAGATTTTGGTTGACTTGAAGACCATGGATGCCGGCTTCTACGAAGCTGAGCCATTCTTCAAGGCTGGTGCGGATATCGTTACTGTACTGGGTACTGCCGATATCGGTACTATCAAGGGTGTGATCGATGTTGCCAACAAATATGGCAAAAAGGCGCAGATCGACCTGATCAATGTGGTGGACAAGGCTGCCCGCACCAAGGAAGTGGCCAAGC